>NZ_JBVVPL010000002.1:160842-301388 GCF_055807615.1 Bradyrhizobium sp. MV1.5
GACCTGATGATGATCGACCGCGACACGGTCGCGGTGCGGTTAACGGTCTTTGCGAATTTTGGCGGGGGGGGGGTCGGGGGCGCGGCCCCCACCCGAAAGCCAACACCCCTTCGGGGCGGGGGGCCCACCGCGCCGCGGGCCGTACCACCTGGTTTCTCATAAGGCTTCCGGGTCGTCCGGTCGCCGATGGTTGGGGCGAGATGCCTCTAACCGCTCGAAGGGAGCGGGACAGCTGATGATGGCTTTTGGACTGATAGCCCTGATCGCCGGCGCCGCGTCGGCCCTGATGTTCGCCTCGATCATTTCGGGCGCGCTGATCTCGCTCGTCCTGTTCTATCTCGCACCGCTGCCGCTGATGGTCGCTTCGATCGGCTGGGGACCGCTTTGCGCGAGCCTCGGCGGCATCGCCGCCGCGGTTGGCCTCGGCGCGCTGTTCGGCCTGCCCTACTGCATTGCCTTCGCCGTCACCGTCGCATTGCCGGCCTGGTGGCTCGGCCATCTCGTCCTGCTCAGCCGGCAGGTCGGACCCGCCGCGCCGAAGCCCGCCGCCGAGCCGCCCACCGAGCCTGTGCTCGAGTGGTATCCGGTCGGCCGAATCCTGCTGTGGATCGCGGGCTTCGCCACACTGACCACGATCGCCGCGCTGCTCACGATCGGCACCGACGCCGAGACCATCACCGGCACGCTGCGCCGTGGCTTGATGCGCCTCCTCCGCGCCGCCGACCCGCAGAGCTCCGGCGAGACCGACCAATTCGTCGGCGCATTGGTGCGTATCTTGCCGGCCGGTGCCACCATCGTTGCGATGATGACGCTGACCCTCAACCTCTGGCTCAGCACCAAGGTCACAGCGACGTCGGGCCGGCTGCGGCGCCCCTGGCCGGACCTGATGACGGCGGAGCTGCCGCCGATGACGCTCGTGGCGCTCTGCATCGCGCTGGCGTTCTGCTTCACCGGCGGACTGCTTGCGATCGCGGCGCAAATTGCGACGGCTGCGCTGATGATGGGATATGCGCTGACCGGCTTTGCCGTGCTGCATACGCTGACGCTGGCGCTGAAGAGCCGCACCTTCTGGCTCGGCTCGACCTACGCCGTGGTGGTCGTGTTCGGATGGCCCGTCATCGCGATGGTGATCCTCGGCCTCGCCGATGCCGTGTTCGGCCTCCGCGAACGCTTCCTTCGTACGCGCCAGCCGCCGCCACTGCCGACCTCTTGAGTTCAAGTCCGAAAGTTCACGTTCGAAATTCCAACTCACTCAACACATCAAAGGAGAACGAATATGGAAGTTATTTTGCTGGAACGCGTCAACAAGCTCGGTCACATGGGCGAAGTCGTGAAGGTTCGCGACGGCTATGCCCGCAATTTCCTGCTCAAGCGCGGCAAGGCGCTGCGCGCCACCGCCGACAACCGTGCCAAGTACGACGGCATGAAGGCCGAGCTCGAGGCTCGCAACCTTGAGTCCAAGGGCGAGGCGTCGAAGGTCGCCGAGAAGATCCAGGGCAAGAACATCATCGTGATCCGTCAAGCTTCGGAGGCCGGCCAACTGTTCGGCTCGGTCAACGTGCGCGACATCGTCGTGGCGTTCGAAGCCGACGGTGTTTCGCTGTCGCGCCCGCAGGTTCAGCTCGACGCGCCGATCAAGACCATCGGCAAGCACACCATCACGGTCGCCATCCACCCCGAGGTCGAGGTCGAGATCAGCGTCACCGTGGCGCGCAGCCAGGACGAGGCCGAGCGCATCAACCGCGGCGAGGACATTTCGAGCCGGAACGAAGACCGGGATGCTGCGGCCGAAGCGATCGCAGCCGCCGGCGAGTTCTTCGACCCGGAAGCCCTGCAGGACGACGCCGAGCCGGCGCCGGCTGCGGAAGAGACCGAGAAGTAAGCCTCGCGCTCGCGCAGGCTTTCGCAGCCCGGTCGCCTCAGGCGGCCGGGCTTTTCGTTTTAGCGGCAACGTCCTCGCTCAGCATCGCGATCGAGGCGAGCGCCGTTGCCGTATGCTTCTCGACGCCGTCGCCGACGCAGAAAACGTCGGCTGCGACCACGGAGACCTGACGCCCCGGCTTGATCACCCTCGCCCGGCAAATCGGCTTCTCGCCGGCCGCGGGCGACAACAAGATTGAGCTTGTATTCCAAGACGACGAAAGCCGCGCCAGAGCGCGGCCTTCGCGTGACTAAAAAATGTGGTCGCTTATCGCGAAATCGGCGGCGCCGGCGGACCGGACGATTCGGCAGGCGCCGGCGGGGCCGCAGCGGTCGCGGGCGGCGCCGGATCCTGCGACTTCGCTGGCGGTTCGGACCTCGCGGCGGGCTTGGGAGCAGCCTCTTCCGCCGCCTTGGGCGCAGCTGGCTCGGGAGGCTTCGCGGCGGACGGTGCGGCCGGCGTTACCTGCGGCACCGGATCGGGCCGCAACGTCGGAGCTTCGCTGCCGCGCGGCTCCACCTTGGCGCTTTCCGGCTTGGCCTCGGCGGGCTTCTCGGACGGCTTACCGCCTTCAGATTTGCTGCCGTCGGATTTTGCCTCGCCGGAATCCACCTTCGCAGTCTCGGGTTTTGTCTCGGGCTTTATTTCGGGCTTGGACTCGACCTTCGGCTCGCTCTTCTTGTCGTCTGCTGTCGGCGCCGCGGCATCGACCTTCGGCGCCTCATCACTTCCGGGCTTGCCGCGCTTGCCGAGACGCTTGGCCTTGCGCCCTTCGGGTGCGGCCTGGCCCTCGGGCTTCGCGCCTTCCTTCGTTCCTTCTTCGGCCGGCCGCGCGGCGCGCTTCTGACGCGCGCCCTCGGCCGCGGGAGCGGCACCCTCGCCTTCCGGCTTGGCGGATTCCTGGGAACGTTGCCGGCGGCCCTGATGTTCAGGGGACTGCGCGGGACTGGTATTGGCTTCCTTGTCCTTGGCGCCGTCCTTCCTGTCCTTGCCGTCCTTATGGCCGTCCTTCGCCTGGTAGCGGGTGTCGGTGGCCCCGTTGGAGACGAGGTACGAGGCAAGCACGCCGGCCATGTCGGGGCTGGTCGTATAATGCTGACGCAGAAAGCCTGGCAGCGAGCCCGGCGCCACCGTCTTCAACAGGCCGCGCGGGCTCTTGTGACATGCATTGCAGGTCTGCGCGAAAAGCTGGGATGGGGCCTTGCCGGCCTCGAGGTTCGTCGCCTGCGCGAGAACGGTATCGGTCGCGCCGAAGCCGATCAGAAGCAAGATCGTCGCGAGGCTGAGCGCTCGGCTCGACATTCCCATCATCTCCATTGAATTCCGAGAGGTGCAGCCGGCAGGCGGCGCCGCGGCGGGTCACCTTTTATCCGATTGAGCCGCGAATGGAAGCAGGCTGCGCGCGCAAGGATGTGATTAAGCGGTTTTGGAATATCCGCTTTGAGCACAGCGCAATAGCGGGCCCGGGCCACCTCCTTAGATCTAGATGCAAACGCATAGGAACCGCTGAGATGCCCGGGCGTAGGGTGTGAAAGGCCGGGTTAGTCGCATCTCTTCGGGTTCGCTCGAGAGGATGGGTGCCGATGGATCGATTGTTGCGTCAATTCCTGTCTCAATTCATCCGCCGCGGGTCGATGACGGTGACCACGGCGAAGGGCTCGAAGTTCACCGTCGGCGACGGCTCGGGCGAACCGGTCGCAGTCCGCTTCGTCACCGCGGACGCAGAGCGGAAGATCCTCGTCAATCCCGAGCTCGGGCTTGGCGAGGCCTACATGGACGGCGAGTTCGTCGTTGAGCACGGCACCATAGCTGATGCCCTCGCGATCCTGCTCGATCAACCCGACCTATTGCCGCACTGGGCAAAACCCTGGTGGCACCTGCGCTATCTGGTGCGGCACCTGAAGCAGTTCAATCCGCGCCCGCGATCCCGTAGCAACGTCGCACACCATTACGATCTCGATGCAAGGCTCTATTCGCTCTTCCTCGACGCCGACAAGCAATACAGCTGCGCCTATTTCGAGACGCCGGAGAGCACGCTCGACGATGCACAGCTCGCCAAGAAACGGCACATTGCCGCAAAGCTGCTCGTCAAGAGCGGCCAGCGCGTCCTCGACATCGGCTCGGGCTGGGGCGGACTTGGGCTCTATCTCGCCGAGATCGCAGGTGCTGACGTCACCGGCATCACGTTGTCGACCGAGCAATTGCAGATCGCCAATGCGCGCGCAGCCGAAAAGGGCCTGACCGGATCGGCCAAATTCCTGCTTCAGGATTATCGCGACATCGCCGGTCCGTTCGACCGCGTCGTCTCAGTCGGCATGTTGGAGCATGTCGGCGCCCGCTTCTACGACACTTACTTCCAGCGCTGCGCCGAGCTGTTGGACAAGGACGGCGTCATGCTGCTGCACTCGATCGGCCGTTCGCAGGGCCCGGACTCCACCAATCCCTGGATCGCCAAATACATCTTTCCCGGCGGCTACATCCCCGCTCTCTCGGAGGTGCTGCCGGCGATCGAGCGCGCGGGCCTGCTGGTCTGCGACATCGAGATTCTGCGCCTGCATTACGCCGAAACGCTCAAGGCATGGCGCGAACGCTTCATGGCGCGACGCGAAGAAGCCGTGCAGCTGTATGACGAGCGCTTCGCGCTGATGTGGGAATTCTATCTGGCAGCCAGCGAGATGACGTTCCGGAAGCAGGATATGATGAACTTCCAGATTCAACTCACCCGCCGTCAGGGCGTCGTGCCGATGACGCGCAACTACATCACGCGTGAAGAAGCCCGGCTGCGGGCCGTCGAAGCCGGCGCCACGCCGAGACTGAAGTTGGCTGGTGAATAAGGCCTAGTGGCGCAGGGTCGAAACCGGAGCGGAAGGGTAAAAGGCCGTTAAGGCCAATTGCATCCGCAACGCCTTCAGGATTTCGGGGGCGACAGGTTCCCGACGCACTTCCGGCCGTTCAGCGTGCTCCATGGCCGCGATCAGCCCCGACAGCCAAAGCCGGCTGCCTGCTTCGCTTCGCCAATTCCGGGGCCGCCGTTCTGGCCGCATCGCTTGCCTCGTTCCCTGGTGGCAGATCGGGAGACAACCCCCCGCCCGCTAGCCTGTTCCGGCTGGACCCCGAAAGAATCCGGGGAGATGTGATCTGCTTCACATAAGTCTCGTCGGCCCTGGCTTAGACCGTCGCCATGAGCAACGAGACCAAAACCTCATTCGACGTGCAGGACGACCTCCGCACCGATTACGCCCTGATCGCTACCGGCGTCGGGGCGGCCCTGGTTGCGCTGGTTTACCTCCTGTTGGTCTGAACCGAGCCAAAAGCGCCTAGCCGTGCGTCATTCGCGCGCGTCTCGATAGGTCTGCCCGGCAACCCATCAGGTTCACTTCATCCGGCGTTTTCCGTGGCGCGGCAGCGGCCGCTTCCAGGCCGCGACCTGGTTCCACGAAAATCCGTCAAGCGCGGCGCGGGCTGCGGCGAACAATCATCCACCATTTTAATGATCGGTTGATAGCGGCGAGCTTTCGCTTCCGCTTTGGCCAGAGGCGGCGCTTTATCCCGGCCCCGCATCCGCCCCAGAAAATTGCTATCGCTCGACCATGGCCCTGACTGATTCGAACGTTCTCAAACTCGCGCCCGAAGCCGGAACTCCCGCCTATCGGAGCGCGCCGCATAATATTGAAGCGGAACAGAGCCTTCTGGGCGCGATCCTGGTCAACAACGACGCGTTTTACCGCGTCTCCGACTTCCTGGAGCCGAAGCATTATTTCGAGCCGCTGCACCAGACCATCTTCGAGACCGCCTCAAGCCTGATCCGGATGGGCAAGATCGCGACGCCCGTCACGCTGAAGACCTTCCTGCCCGCCGACACCGATATCGGCGGCATGACCATCGGACAATATCTGGCGCGCCTCGCCGCCGAAGCGACCACGATCATCAATGCGCAGGATTATGGGCGCACCATCTACGATCTGGCATTGCGACGCGACCTGATCGGCATCGGCGAGGACATGGTCAATGTCGCCTATGACGCCCCGGTCGACTTCGCGCCGCGGGCGCAGATCGAGGACGCCGAGCGCCGCCTCTACGAACTCGCCGAATCCGGCCGCTATGACGGAGGCTTCCAGAAATTCTCGCAGGCGCTGACGCTTGCGGTCGATCTGGCCGCGAAAGCGTTCCAGCGCGACGGAAAGCTGTCGGGCATCTCGACGGGCCTGCGCGACCTCGACACCAAGATGGGCGGATTGCAGCACTCCGACCTCATCATCGTCGCCGGCCGCCCCGGCATGGGCAAGACGTCGCTCGCAACCAACATCGCCTACAATGTCGCCCGGGCCTATGTCGGTGAACTCCAGGCCGACGGCACCATGAAGGCCGCCCATGGCGGCGTCATCGGCTTCTTCTCCTGCGAAATGTCGGCCGACCAGCTCGCCACGCGTATCGTGGCCGAGCGCACCGGCATCCCCTCCTCGTCGATCCGCCGCGGCGGCATCTCGGAGGCCGATTTCGAGAAGATCCGCGAGGTCTCGATCGAGCTGCAGTCTCTGCCCTTCTATGTCGACGAGACCGGCGGTCTCTCGATTGCGCAGCTGATGGCGCGCGCCCGCCGGCTGAAGCGGCAGAAGGGCCTCGACCTCATCGTCATCGACTACATCCAGCTCTTGTCGGGTTCGGGCAAGCGCAGCGAAAACCGCGTGCAGGAAATCACCGAGATCACGACCAGTTTGAAGGCGCTCGCCAAGGAACTGAGCGTGCCCGTGATTGCGCTCTCGCAGCTCTCGCGCCAGGTCGAGTCGCGCGACGACAAGCGGCCGCAGCTCTCGGATTTGCGCGAATCGGGCTCGATCGAGCAGGACGCCGACGTCGTGCTGTTCGTCTACCGCGAGGAATATTACCTCGGAAACAAGGAGCCGCGCCCGGGCACACCGGAGCACGAAAAATGGCGCCTGGACATGGATCTTGCGCATGGCAAGGCCGAAGTCATCATCGGCAAGCAGCGCCACGGCCCGACCGGCACCGTCGATGTGGCCTTCGAAGCGTCGATCACACGGTTCGGCGATCTTGCGCCGGACAGCCAGGTGCCGGACCGCAGCGGCAACGACTACTGAGTTCCCTGGGTTGAACCCGACCGGCCTCTTGCGTAAAACGGCGCCATGACAATGGCGTCCGACCCGAAAATGATCCCGCAATCCGGCCTTCTCTCCGCGGAGGCCAATCAGGCTGCCGCGCTCGCGACCTTCGGCGGCGTGCTCACCGTCGATCTCGATGCCATCATCGCCAATTGGCGCAAGCTCGAGAAGACGGCGGTGCCGGCCGAATGCTCGGCAGTGATCAAGGCCGACGCCTATGGCTGCGGCGCCGAGCAGGTCGCGCGTGCCCTGAACAAGGCCGGCTGCAAGACCTTCTTCGTCGCTACCATCGAGGAAGCGCGCAAGGTGCGCGCGGCGGTGCCGGAGCCTGCGATCTACGTGCTCGGGGGCTATTTCCAGAACACCGGCGAACACTACGCCCAGATCAACTGCCGCCCGGTGATCGGCGATCTCAACGAGCTCGCCGAATGGGACGTGTTCTGTCGCCGCACCGGCTGGACCGGTGGCGCCGCCATCCACATCGACACCGGCATGAACCGGCTCGGCCTGACGCTTGCGGAAGCGCAGGCCATCATTCCCCGCATCAACGCCGGCGATCACGGCATCACGCTGGTGATGAGCCATCTGGTTTCGGCCGAGCAGCTCAACAGCCCGGTGAACGCCAAGCAACTCGCGGCCTTCCGCGGCATCGCCAGCGAATTCTCCGGCGTGCCGGCGGCGCTTGCCAATTCGTCCGGCGTCTTCCTCGGCGCGCCCTTCCAGTTCGACATGGTGCGGCCGGGCGCCGCGCTCTACGGCGTCAACCCGACGCCGGAGGCCGACAATCCGATGCAGCCGGTGGTCGATCTCAAGGCCCGCATCGTGCAGATCCGCAATGTCGAGCGCGGCGAGAGCGTCGGCTATGGCGGCACCTGGACCGCACGGCGGCCGACGAAACTCGCGATCATCGCGGTCGGTTATGCCGACGGCTATTTCCGCGCCGCAAGCTCCAATGACGGCACCCGAGGCGCCGAGGTCATCGTCGCCGGCAAGCGCTGCTCCGTCGCCGGCCGCGTTTCGATGGACCTGATCGCGATCGACATCACCGATCTGCCGCCGAACGCGGCGCGGCGCGGCCACATGGTGACGCTGCTCGGCGAGGGCATCAACGTCGACGAGCTCGCGCATCATTTCGGAACGATCGGCTACGAGGTACTGACCAGCCTCGGTCGCCGCTACGCCCGCATCTACAAGGGCGGGAATGTGATGGAGCCGCTGGCCAAGCCGGCTCCCGCGCAGGCGGTCGAGCAGCAGCCGCCTGCTCCGCCACCGATCGAGCAGCCCGCAAGCCCGCCGCCGCTGCCGGGCTGAGCGGCTCGCCGCCTACTTCTTTTTCCTGCTGTCCAGCGCCGTCTTGCAGGTTGCGCTGAGCTGATCGCGCTTGGCGTTGAGGCAGGCGACGATGCCGCCGCCCGGCGCAAGGCCGGCGCAGAATTTGTCATAGTCCGCCTTGCACGCGCCGCGCGGATCGGATGATTGTGCCGAGGCGACCCCGGAGAACGCAACGGCGACGGCGATAACGGCAAAGCTCAACTTGGACATTGTTTCTCCGGTAACGGAAGGCAGGAGCCGGTAGCTCTACATGAAGATCGCGACGTTCAACATCAACAACATCAATCGCCGCCTGCCCAATCTGTTGGCATGGATGCGAACCGCGAAGCCCGATGTCGTCGCACTTCAGGAGTTGAAGGCAAGTGATGGCGATTTTCCGGCGGCCGCGATCGAAAAGGCCGGTTACGGCGCAGTGTGGTGTGGACAGAAGACCTGGAACGGCGTCGCCATTCTGGCCCGCAATGCCGAGCCCATTCTCACCCGCGATCGCTTGCCGGGAAAGCCTGCCGATCACGAAGCCCGCTACATCGAGGCCGCGGTACGCGGTGTCATCGTCACCAGCATCTACCTGCCGAACGGCAATCCGCAGCCGGGCCCGAAATTCGACTACAAGCTCGACTGGTTCGCGCGGCTCAAGCGCCATGCCAGGACCTTGATCAAGCAGGACCTGCCCGTGGTGCTCGCCGGCGACTACAACGTTGCGCCTGATGAGATCGACATCTATCCGACCCGCTCGTGGGACAAGGATGCCTTGATCCAGCCGAAGAGCCGCGCGGCCTTTGCCTCGCTGGTGGCGCAAGGCTGGTGTGACGCGATCCGCGAACTGCACCCGGAGCAGCGCATCTACACCTTCTGGGACTACAAGCGAAACCGCTGGCCGCGCGATGCGGGCCTGCGGCTCGATCATCTCCTGCTCAGCCCTGCCCTCGTTTCACGCCTGGCAAAAGCCGGCGTGGACAAGAAGGTTCGCGGCGAGGAAGGCGCGAGCGACCACGCACCGGCGTGGGTCGTGCTGCGCTAGGTCAACGCCCGTAATAGTCCTGCGTCGTGTCCCACGCTGTTTTTTGCAGAAGCTCCACCGTCGGCGCATCCAGTCCCATCGTGTAGGAATTGCCGACCGGCGAGCGGCCGGTCAGCGCGGCGAACGTCACGCAGGTCGCCAGATACGTGCCCGCGGGGCTCGGGTGCCGCTTGTCCGGCGCATACAGATTGAGCTCCGGCTGCAGCTTGCGCACACGCGCAAAGGCAAGGCCTGCGGGGATCACCAATGCATCATTGGCATTGCCTGCGATCGTGTAGGCGTCGGCCAACGCTTCGGTCATTTCAGGCTTGTCA
Source organism: Bradyrhizobium sp. MV1.5 (assembly GCF_055807615.1). Classification (NCBI taxonomy): domain Bacteria; kingdom Pseudomonadati; phylum Pseudomonadota; class Alphaproteobacteria; order Hyphomicrobiales; family Nitrobacteraceae; genus Bradyrhizobium; species Bradyrhizobium sp. MV1.5. Next base: position 170,551 of record NZ_JBVVPL010000002.1, read on the forward strand.
GCGTAAGCCCAGGACATGAACAGGACCGGCCGCATGCCATGGGCGCGGACGATCTCGCTGTCCTTCTTCACGAAGGTCGCGAATGCGTCCTTCAACTGCGGATGGATCGGGCACTGGCTGCAATCCATCATCACGACGGCGTCGTACTGCCTGCCCGGCTTGTTGAAAACGACGTTGTTCTGCTCGTCGAACGAATAGGCGCCGAGGCCGCCCGGCCGCAGCAGATTGTCCATGTCGTGCCAATCGAGGCCGGAGCCGCCGATCGTCGCCATGGTGTTGCGATAGGCCGCCTTGTTTTCGGGATACGCAGCCCGCTCCATGAAGGAGAGATGTCCGGGCATGCCGTTGTTGTAGTAGAAGAAGCTGTTGCCGACGAACAGCGTCGCCTTGGGGAAATCCGGTCCTGACGTGGTGACCTTGGGCTTGGTCTGCGCCTGCGCCTGGAAGCCGACTACAACGGCCAGCCACATCGCGAGCATCACTCGCGCGAAAAGACGCATCATCGGCTTCCTCCCTTTTTCTGTCGGGCCGGAAACAGATCAGCTTTTCAAGAATGCCTCAAGAGCACGGACGAGCAGCAGACATGCGCGCGAGCGCATGCTCACCACAAATTTTTGCCATCGATCATGGTCACCGGCACGGCCTCGAGATCAAACTCGTCGAACAGGCGCGCGTTGACGGCGACCCTCGGATTGTCGAAATCGGGCTTGCCGGTCGACCAGTCCGGCGACTCCGAATAGGTCCCGCAGCCGCAGCTTGCGCAGAAATGGTGTTTGACGGTGCGGCTGCCCCAGAGATAGGTCGCGACGTTCTCCGCGGGCGACAGCAGGCGAAACTGCGCCGGCGTGTAATAGGCCCACAAGGCGCCGCGCTTGGCGCAGAGGGAGCAGGTGCAACGGGTCACGCTCGAGGGCGCCTCCGTCACCTCGAACACCGTCTCACCGCAATGACAGCTTGCCTCGATCGGCATGACCCGCTCTCCGTTTGCCAGGAGATGGTCCTAGCCGGACCCTGCTGCCAACATGCTGTCAGCAGCGCGCAGCCGGCGTTGCCCCATGTGCTGCGAGCACCGACTTGCCGCGCCAACTCGACAAAACACGAAAAACAACCCCATGCACAGTAGCCGACCGCTGTCGAATCAATGGGTTACACATACCCCGAAACGCAGGTTTTCACCGGTCGAGACACTTCGCCCGACACGCAAACGGTGCGATGGGCCAGGAGCTGACCTCGTAGGCGCCTTGCATTGCCTCCTTGTCCTCAGTTGCAGGATGAAAACCGAGCACGCGTTACCGGGCCTCGGCGATCTTCGGTCCAGGTGACGGCATCTGCGCGTGAGTTGCCGAGGGCCGGCTCGACGGCGATGCCGGGTCCGGTAATCGGAAAGCGGCGTCGGCCGGCGCTCCCTGGGGTGGTCGGCGGGCAACGGTTGTCGGAAGCACGATCACTTTCGCGCCGACTTTCACGCGATCATAGAGGTCAACGACGTCCTCATTGGTCAGCCGGATACAGCCGGACGAGACCCGCTTCCCGATCGTATCGGGCTTGTTGGTGCCGTGAATTCGATATTCGGTGTCGCCCAGATACATCGCCCGAGCGCCAAGCGGGTTGCCGGGACCGCCTGCCATGAACCGCGGCAGATAAGGCTGACGCGAGACCATCTCAATAGGCGGATGCCAATCGGGCCATTCTGCCTTGCGAGCCACAGTCTGCTCACCGGACCATGTGAAACCTTCGCGGCCAACACCGATGCCATAGCGCAGTGCTTGCGCGTCGTTCAGAACGAAATAGAGGAATGTGTTCTTGGTATCGATGATCACCGTGCCCGGCGTCTGCCGGCTGGCGTAGTCAACCACCTGCCGAACGAATGCTCCAGGAACGTCAGCCGCCTTTGGTGGTTCGACCAGAGGCGCCGGGGCCGGAAGCGGAGCCGGGGCCGGCGTCGGTGCCGGAGCTGATGCATGAACCGGCGTTGCGACGTAAACCGGAGTTGACGACGCTTGAGCTTCGTGCGCGGACGGCTTTCGTGCCGGTTGCAGGTTCGTCGGCCGGGACAGCAAACCGTACCCCAATGCGCCAACGGCCACGGCGCCAATTGCAACTCTCGCGGCCATCGGGATTGCGAACGTCTCCGCCTTTCCGCGTTTGGCCCGCTTACCCATTACTCTTCCCCCAGGTCACTATGCTCACGAGAGGTACCCAGTAAGATTTAAGAAACTTCGAAGCGATTTCGCTCAGACTGGAACCATCGGCGATGGTTAACGCCGGCCTCTCGTTCGGCAAGACAGGGTTCCCTCGCCTCGCGAATCGCCCGCGCCGCTGGCCGCGGCTAAGCTCTCCCGATTCGTGGAGACCGTTTTGGCTTTCCTCTTCGTCCTCATCGTCGGCCTCGTCGCAGGCACCATTTCCGGCATCGTCGGCACGGGCTCGTCGATCATGCTGATGCCGGTGCTGGTCTATGCCTACGGGCCAAAGGAGGCGGTGCCGATCATGGCGGTGGCCGCCGTCATGGCCAATCTCTCACGAATCCTGGCCTGGTGGCGCGAGGTCGACTGGCGGGCCTGCACGGCTTATTCGGTGACAGGCATTCCGGCCGCCGTGCTCGGCGCGCGGACGCTGCTGGCCCTGCCCTCGCACGCCGTCGATCTCGCCATCGGCGTCTTCCTGATCGCGATGGTGCCGGTGCGGCACTGGCTGGCGCGGCACGATCTCAAGGCCAATCTCTGGCACCTGGCGATCGGCGGAGCCGTCATCGGTTACCTCACCGGCATCGTCGTCTCGACCGGCCCGCTCAGCGTCCCGTTATTCCTGTTCTACGGCTTGTCCCGGGGCGCTTTCCTCGCCACCGAAGCGGCTTCTTCGCTCGGGCTCTATGTCGCGAAATCCGTGACCTTCGAACGGTTCGGCGCCCTGACCGGCGATGTGTTCGTCAAGGGCCTCGTCGCTGGATCTTCGTTGATGGCGGGCGCCTTCATCGCCAAACGCTTCGTGCTGCGCCTGAAGCCCGAAATGTTTCGCGTGGTGATGGACGCGATCATGATCGCCGCCGGCCTCTCCATGCTGTGGAATGCGGCGCAGCCGTAGCCGCGCTGCGCTCAGACGGCAAATTCGGGCGCGATCGACGGGCTATCCTGGATGACGCGGCTGTGGTGGGCCGGCCGTCCCTCGAGCCATAGCAACACGGCTGCGAGGGGCTGCGGCCGATGATAGAGAAAGCCCTGGCCGAACCTCACGCCCATCTCGCGCATGGCCTGGGCCTGCTCGGCGCGCTCGATGCCTTCGGCCACCAAAGTGAGGCCCAGCGTGCCCGCGAGCGACGCAATGACGCCCACAATCGCCTTGTCTTCCGCACTATCGGGGATCTCGCTGATGAACGCCTTGTCGATCTTGACCTTGTCCAGCGGAAACCGCCTGAGATGGGCGAGTGAGCTGTAGCCCGTGCCGAAATCGTCGAGCGCGATGGTGGCGCCCAGGCGCCGCAGGCGGTGCAGTGTCTCGGATGCGCTGGCCATGTTGTTGATCAGCGATCCCTCGGTGATCTCGAGCTCCAGCAATGATGCCTCGACGTCGAAGCGTCCGCAGGTCGCGCGCAACTCGGCGGCGAACGAATGGTCGGCGAGCTCGGACGGCGGCAGATTGATCGCGATCCGGATCTGCGGCCTGCCGGCCGCAGCCAGTTGTTGCAGCGCGCGGCAGGCATCGGTGAGCACATAGCGCGTCAGCCGCGCATTGTTGCCGCTGCGCTCGATCAGCGGCAGGAATTCGCCCGGACCGATCACGCCATGTTCCGGATGGCGCCAGCGGATCAGCGCTTCCAGGCCGACGATGTCGTGGCTTTCGAGATCGACCTGGCTTTGATACCAGACCTCGAATTGCCTCTCGTCGAAGCCCGTGGGAATGGCAAGTTCGAGATCGCGGCGGCGGCGATAGTCGCGCTGAAGCGCTTCGTCGAGCACCGCGACCGTGCCAGGCGCCTTGGTCTTGGCATGGTAGAGCGCGATGTCGGCGAGCGCCGGCAGATGCGAAAGCTCGGGATCTCCGGCACGGCGCACGGCAAGGCCGATGCTGGCACGCGGCACGACCTGCTTGTCGTGAAGCCGGATCGGTTCGGAAATCGCATCCAGCAAGTGGCGCGCAAACCTCTGCGCGCTCTCCTCGTTGCTGACCTCGGGTCGGATGACGACGAATTCATCGCCGCCGAGCCGCGCCACCCAGTCTTGCGGTTCGACCGCACCACGAAGGCGCGCGGAAATGTGCACCAGGAACTTGTCGCCGGAATCATGGCCAAAGGTGTCGTTGATGCCCTTGAAGTCGTCGAGATCGATGAAGCAGAGCGCGATCAGCGCATCCGGCGAGCCGGCATCGTGGCTGAGGGTCGCGAGGTGCTCGGATAGCGAGCGGCGATTGGGCAGCCCCGTGAGCGGATCGTGTGCGGCCATGTGGCCGAGCCGGTCGAGCGCACCAGACGTCGTGTGCTGCATGGCGTTGAAGGCGTGCGCGAGCTGACCGAACTCGTTCGAGGATTTGACTTCCGCCGGATAGGCGCGGCCGTCCTGCTTGCTGCGCTGGATCGCGGACATCATTGCCGCCAGCGGCCTGCCGATGAAGATGTTGGCGGAGATCCGCATGGCGATCAGGGTCGCAAACGTTCCCAACAGGCCGACGACCAGCAGCAGCACCAGTCGGCTGCCCGCGTCCGCGTAGAGCGCCGCATGCGAATATACGATCGCGATGCGGCCTGCCTGCACCGCCATGTTGCCGTTGCTGTAGTTGATCGGACGCGAGACCTCCGTCACCGCCTGCCCCGCAGGGCGCGCCAGCACGCGGGCAATCGCGATACCGGTATCATCGTAAACGGCCGCCGCGGCGATGCTCTCGTCGTGCATGATCTCGTTGAGCACGCTCGTGACCTGGTCGTAACGCATCTTCCAGAGCGGTTCGGCGATCAGCTCGGCGCGGCTCTCGGCGACGCGGGCAATGCGGGCGTCGAGCTGCCTGATCTGCGACCAGAAGCTTGAGGCCTCGACGCCGGCGGAGGCGAGCAATTGTACCAGCAACAGAACAGGTACGGTGGCCCAGATCATTGCGCGGACGACCGAGCGCAAGCGCGGCGGCGCCACCTGCTGCCTGCGATCCGGACCGGTCATATCGTCACCGTTTCGCATCAGTCGGCAGCGCCTTCCACAGGGGTCAGCGACGAGATGAGCGCATCGACGGAGAAGTCGTACTGGCCGCAGTGCCCTGCCTTGGCCTTGAAGCGCGCGAAATCGATCCGGTCGAAGGCACGCGTGGTGATGAGGTCGCCGACCGCAGCGAGGTTGTCGCGCGTGATCGCGGAGGTCTTGACCTCGATGCGGGGTGATACGGCCGCGAAATCGCAGCCATCGGCGTAGTCGCGCAAGAGAACGATCGACCAGCCGCCGAGCAGGAAATGCCCGCCGTCGGTCAGGAGCAGGCGGCCCGCCTTGATCTCGCGCAGCGCATCCTCCGACCAGTTGAGGCCGACCAGCTGGATGTTCCGCCCGGGCGTGAGGCCGGCAGCGCTCACCGCGCGAAGCGCACCGAGCGCCATCGGATCGTTTCCGGCCCATATGCCCGCAGGCCGGATCTCCTTGCGTGCGGCCCAGCTCAGATAATTCGTGGTGACATGCTCGGCCTCCGACCGCGTCCAGTTGGCGAACAGCATCCGATCCACCACGACGTCGGGCGCGGCGTCCACCGCGAGCTTGAGACCCGCGTTGCGGGCGATCGAGGCCGGCGTGATCTCGTCCCCACCGATGCCGAGAATGTGGATCTTGCCGTCCGGGCTCTGCCATTTCTCGGCACGCGCCGCGTCGATCAGGGCATTGGCCATCCGCGCGCCCGCGGTCTGAAGATCCGTCGTGATGTCGCCAAGCCAGGTCTTGAGTTTTTGGCGCGGCGGTCCAAGACGCGCCGCATCGTCGCCGATCAACGTGTTCGAGAGCAGCAGCGTCTTGACCCCGGCGGCCTCGGCCGCCTCCATGATCGGGACGGCTGCGGATTCCTCATTCGAGAGAATGAGGAAGTCGGGCTTGTCGCTGCGTGCCACCACGCCGAACCCGAGCTCCTGCATGGTGCGGTAATTGCGCTCGCTGGTCAGCACCTCGACATGCGCGCCGAGCTTGCGGCCGGCGGCCTGCATGGTCAGCGAAACCATGTCCCAATAGACCTCGCCGGTCTTGCCCGGGTTGACGAAGACGACGTTGAGACGCTTCGCGTCGGCCGCACTAGCGCCAGGCGGCATGAGAAAGCCGCAGACGACCCCCACAGCAAGCAATATCCGCAAAAGTCCCGTCATTCGTTTCGCCATCCCGTATTGGTTCCGAAGCTGGACCCGCGTCCGCTAACATTTGGCAAAGTCCGGCCTGTTGCGGCGGCATACAGCTAACAAAGGGTGTATCCGGCGTACCGAATTGCGATATTCGAGGTGCGCCCGGACTCACTCTCTTGACCCGTCATTCCGTGCTATCAGCAAACCTGAAACCCTCGACTCGCTGTCCCCGGGCGCTCGCTGTCCTCATGGCCAAAAACACACTTTCCTTCGTCTGCCAGAACTGCGGCGCGGCCTATAACCGCTGGCAGGGCAAGTGCGAGTCCTGCGGCGAGTGGAATACGCTCGCGGAGGAGGACACGACCGGCAGCGTGCCGGTGTCGATCCGCTCCAAGCGCAAGGGGCGGACGTTCGCGCTGGAGAGCCTGTCCGGAAAAACCCAGGACGCCCCGCGCCTGTCCTCGGGCATGACCGAGCTCGACCGCGTGACCGGCGGCGGCTTTGTCCGCGGCTCGGTGCTTCTGGTCGGCGGCGATCCCGGCATCGGCAAGTCGACGCTGCTGACGCAGGCCACAAGCCTGCTCGCGCGCGCCGGGCACCGCGTCGTCTATATCTCCGGCGAAGAGGCGGTCGCGCAGGTTCGGTTGCGCGCCGAGCGGCTCGGGCTGTCGGACGCGCCGGTGCAGCTCGCAGCCGAAACGTCGGTCGAGGACATCGTCTCGACGCTGTCCGAGGGCGCGGTGCCCCGGCTGATCGTGATCGATTCGATCCAGACCATGTGGACCGACACGGTGGAATCGGCGCCCGGCACGGTGACGCAGGTGCGCGCCTCGGCGCAGGCCCTGATCCGTTTTGCCAAAAGGACCGGCGCGGCCATCATCCTGGTCGGCCATGTCACCAAGGACGGCCAGATCGCAGGCCCTCGCGTGGTCGAGCACATGGTCGATGCGGTGCTGTCGTTCGAGGGCGAAGGCTCGCAGCAATTCCGCATCCTGCGTGCCGTGAAGAATCGTTTCGGGCCGACCGACGAGATCGGCGTGTTCGAGATGACCGGGCTTGGCCTGCGCGAAGTCACCAATCCCTCCGAGCTGTTTTTGTCGGAGCGCGATCTCGGCACGCCCGGCACCGCAGTCTTCGCGGGCATCGAAGGCACAAGGCCCGTTCTGGTCGAATTGCAGGCGCTGGTGGCGCCGACCTCGCTCGGCACCCCGCGACGGGCCGTGGTCGGTTGGGATCCGAGCCGGCTTTCGATGGTGCTGGCGGTGCTGGAGGCCCATTGCGGCGTCAAGCTGTCCGGCCACGACGTCTATCTGAACGTCGCCGGCGGCCTGCGCATCCACGAGCCCGCGGCTGATCTGGCCGCCGCGGCGGCGCTGGTGTCTTCCCTGGTTAATGCGCAGTTACCCACCGATGCGGTCTATTTCGGCGAGATCTCGCTGTCCGGCGTGGTGCGCCCGGTGGCGCAGACCCCGGCCCGGCTGAAAGAAGCGGCAAAACTCGGCTTTCAGCGTGCCGTGCTGCCCGAATCGGCCCGGGGCGAAGCCGCCGGCGATGCCGGCCTGTCGCTGAACGCGATCAACAGCCTGACGACACTGGTCGCCGAGATCGCCGCGCGCGGCTCCCGGCGGGGCGACTCGAGCGCGCCGGCAGAGAAAAATGCCACACCGGCAAGATTCCGCCGTGGAGAGGGTTAGCCGGTGGTGACGTCCCCCGCCCCCGCCGCTATACAGCCGTCACAAAAGCAGCATGGGATTGCGTGGTTGCGGCCTTGCCGGGAACGTCGTCTGGCCCTCACTTAGGGCGGCGGCCAAGCACCGATTCGCTGAGCACCTTGAAGTACGAGCGGACCAGACCAGCCGATGCCAGTAACCATCCTCGACCTGATCCTGCTCGGTGTGATGCTGATTTCGGGCCTGCTCGCCATGGTTCGCGGCTTCATGCGCGAAATCCTGTCGATCGCGGCCTGGGGCACGGCGGCGATCGTCACCCTTTATTCATTCTCGAAGCTGCTGCCGACCGCAAAGACCTATTTCAACAACGATACCGTCGCGAGCGTGGTCGTGGTCGCGGGCGTGTTCGTGGGCACCCTGGTCGTGGTCTCCGTGATCACGGTGCGGATCTCCGACATGATCCTGGATTCGCGCATTGGCGCGCTGGACCGCACCCTCGGCTTTCTGTTCGGGCTGGCGCGCGGGCTTTTGATCGTCGTGGTCGCCTTCCTGTTCTTCACCTGGCTGGTGCCGGACAAGCAGCGCCCGGACTGGGTCACAGGGGCCAAATCCCGCGTGGTGCTGCAGGGAACCGGGGATTGGCTGATGGCCCTCTTGCCTGATGACCCCGAGAACACCATCTTGAAGAGATTCAAGAAAAACAAACCAGATGAAGAGCAAACTGATTCCGAGCAGCAGCCTTCGGGCAGTGGCGACGGATACAGCAAACCGGCTCGTGACAGCCTTAAAAAGCTGATCGAGAAACCCGCGGCGCGTTGATAAGCCCTTAACGAGAGGCTCGGACGAGATGCGAAATCCTGACCAGGACGCCCTACTTGATCTCGGCCCGGCCGCGCTGGAACTTCAAGACGATCTGGAGGGGGATACGCTGCGCGAGGAATGCGGCGTCTTCGGCATCTACGGCCATCCCGATGCCGCCGCCATCACGGCGCTCGGCCTCCACGCCCTTCAGCACCGTGGCCAGGAAGCCGCCGGCATCGTCTCCTATGACGGCGGCCGCTTTCATTCCGAACGCCGCCTCGGCCTCGTCGGCGACACCTTCTCCCGCCGCGAGGTGATCGACCGCCTGCCCGGCACAATGGCAGTCGGCCATGTCCGCTATTCCACCACCGGCGCGACCATCCTGCGCAACGTGCAGCCGCTGTTCGCCGAACTGAATGCCGGCGGCCTTGCGGTCGCCCACAACGGCAACCTCACCAACGGCCTGACGCTGCGCCGCGAGCTCGTGAAGAACGGCGCGATGATGCAGTCGACCACCGACACCGAAGTGATCCTGCATTTGGTCGCGCGCTCCAGGCGCAGCCGCTTCATCGAACGCTATATCGACGCGCTACGCGAGATCGAGGGCGCCTATGCGCTGGTGTCGCTGACCAACAAGAAGCTGGTCGGCGCGCGCGATCCGCGCGGCATCCGTCCGCTGGTGCTCGGCGAGCTCGATGGTTGCCCGATCCTGACCTCCGAGACCTGCGCCCTCGACATCATCGGCGCGCGCTTCGTCCGCGACATCGAGCCCGGCGAGGTCATCGTGTTCGACGAGAACGGCCAGGACATTCACAAGCCGTTCCCGCCGATCGCACCGCGCCCCTGCATCTTCGAGTACATCTACTTCTCCCGTCCGGATTCCATCGTTCACGGCCGCTCGGTCTACGAGGTGCGCAAGGCCTTCGGTGCGCAGCTTGCGCGCGAGAGCCACGTGCCGGTCGACGTCGTGGTGCCGGTGCCGGATTCCGGCGTGCCCGCCGCAGTCGGCTACAGCCAGCATTCCGGCATCCCGTTCGAGCTCGGCATCATCCGCAACCACTATGTCGGCCGCACCTTCATCCAGCCGACGCAGGCGATCCGCGAATCCGGCGTGCGCATGAAGCATTCGGCCAACCGCGCCGCGATCGAAGGCAAGCGCATCATCCTGATCGACGATTCGCTGGTGCGCGGCACCACCTCGAAGAAGATCGTGCGCATGATGCGCGATGCAGGCGCCAAGGAAGTGCATTTCCGCCTCGCCTCGCCGCCGATCCTCTATCCCGACTATTACGGCATCGACCTGCCGGACCGCGGCGGTCTTCTTGCGGCGACGCATTCGCTGGAAGAGATGCGCGAGATCATCGGCGCCGACTCACTCGCGTTCCTGTCGATCGACGGCATGTACCGTGCCATGGGCGAGCCCGGCCGCGACCCCGCCAATCCGAAATTCTCGGATCATTGCTTCACCGGGGCCTATCCGACCCATCTCACCGACCAGACCCAGACCGAGCAGCAGCCGCGGCAATTGTCGTTGCTGGCGGAGGCGAGCTAGGCTGTCGTCCTGGCCTAGTGCGCAATTGCGCACGGGAGCCAGGACCCATTACCACAAGCCTCTCTGGTTCGAAGAAGGTGTGACAATCATCTTCCCTAGCCATAAACGTCACGGCGTGTGGGTCCTGGCTTTCGCCAGGACGACGCTGGATAGAACCTTTCAATGACAAATCCCCTCGCCAACCGCATCGCTCTCGTCACCGGCGCCTCGCGCGGCATCGGTTTTGCCACAGCCAAGGTGCTGGCCAAGGCCGGCGCTCATATCGTCGCCGTGGCGCGTACGCAGGGCGGGCTGGAAGAGCTCGACGACGAGATCCGCAAGGACGGCGGCAGCGCCACGCTGGTGCCGCTCAACCTCACCGATTCCGACGGCATCGCGCGGCTGGGTGCCGGCCTGCATGAGCGTTACGGCAAGCTCGACATCCTCGTCGGCAATGCCGGCGTGCTCGGCCCCTCTTCGCCGATCGGCCATATCGAGCTGAAGGCCTTCACCGACGTGATGGCGGTCAACGTGTCCGCAAACTTCCAGCTGATCCGCTGCATGGAGCCGTTGCTGAAGCAGTCCGACGCCGGCCGCGCGGTGTTCGTCACTTCCGGCGCTGCCAACAAGGCCACCGCCTATGTCAGTCCCTACGCCGCCTCCAAGGCGGCGCTGGAAACGCTGGCGCGCGCCTGGGCGCAGGAGACAGCGAATACGAAGCTGCGCGTCAATTTGTTCAATCCCGGCCCCGTCCGCACCCGGATGCGTGCCACGCTGATGCCGGGCGAGGATCCGGCGACGCTCGATACTGCCGAGCAGGTCGCCGAATTCATCGTGCCGATGTGCGCGCCGGACTGGACCGAGACCGGCAAGTTCTACGACTACAAGACCCGCAGCCTGATGAGCTTCCGTTCGCCGGCCTGATTGACTTGACGGCCTCCCCGCGATTGACTGCCCGCGCTCAAGCGGCAGCAAGCCGCAAGCCAATAAAGGGAGGTTGCCATGGCGTCATGGCGGAATCGCGCAGGCTTTAAGCGTGCGCTCGCAGATGTCTCTCGCGTCCTCTCTGTCCTGATCGCGGCCGTGGCGTTTGCGCTTCCGGGCGCGGCGACCGCCGGCGATATCCCGACCTTCGCGGTCGATGCGTCGTGGCCAAAGCCGTTGCCGAACAACTGGATCCTCGGCCAGGTCGGCGGCATCACCGTCGACTGGCAGGGCCACATCTGGGTGATCCATCGGCCACGCTCCCTCACCGACGACGAGAAAGGTGCGAGCCTCACCCCGCCGCGTTCCAAGTGCTGCGTATCGGCACCGCCGGTGCTCGAATTCGACAGCGACGGCAATCTGCTGCGATCGTGGGGCGCCGCGGGCGAAGGCTATGAATGGGTCGGCCGCGAGCACGGCATCGAGGTCGACGAGCGCGGCTTCGTCTGGGTCGGCGGCAATGCCGACAATGACAACGCCATCCTGAAATTCACGCTCGACGGCAAGTTCGTCGCCCAGATCGGCAAGATCGCGCCGAGCCTCGGCAGCAACGACACGACGCAGCTCGGCAAGCCCGCCGAGACCGCGATCGACAAGGCCGCCAACGAAATCTACGTCGCCGACGGCTACGGCAATCGCCGCGTCATCGTATTCGACGCAACCACGCTCGCCTACAAGCGGCACTGGGGCGCCTACGGCAACAAGCCCGACGACACCAAGCAGGCGGCGTACGATCCCAAGGCGCCGGTGTCCCAGCAGTTCGGCAATCCGGTCCACTGCGTGAAGCTCGCCAATGACGGGCTCGTCTACGTCTGCGACCGCATCAACAACCGCATCCAGGTGTTCAAGACGGACGGCACCTTCGTGAAGGAGTTCTTCTTCGAGAAGAACACGCTCGGCAACGGCGCGGTGTGGGACATCGCGATCTGGCCCGATCCGAAGCAGACCTGGCTGCTCAGCGCCGACGGCGAGAACAACGAAATCAGGGTGGTCAGGCGCGAGGACGGCAGCGTGGTCGGCAGCTTCGGGCACAACGGCCGCAATGCCGGACAATTCCATTGGGTGCATGCCATGGCGATCGACGCCAAGGGTAACGTCTATACCGCCGAGGTCGACACCGGAAAGCGGATCCAGAAATTCAAGCTGACGTCGGACGCGCTGAAATAGCGTCTTGACGCATTTTGCCCAAAAGTTAACCGATGGATGACGCTACGACGCAGCTTCATCCGGCTTTAGGCGCATTGCCGCCGGCCGTGGGACACGGTAGAGCCATCAGCCGGAACAAGGCCCATTCAAGAGAGCCGTCCGCATGTTTGACAATGGAGGAAACCTTTTATGACGACGACGTTCGCGCGCCGCTCTGCGGCCCTTCTGGCCTGTGCCGCCTTCGGTTTTGCCACATCCGCCTTCGCCCAGGACAAGACCGTCAAGATCGGCGTGCTCAACGACATGTCCAGCCTCTATGCCGACATCGGCGGCCCGAACTCCGTGGTCGCGATCAAGATGGCGGTCGAGGATTCCGGCCTGCTCAAGAAGGGCTGGAAGATCGACGTCATCAGCGGCGACCATCAGAACAAGCCCGACGTCGGCGTCAACATTGCCCGTCAGTGGATCGACAACGACAAGGTCGATGCGATCGCGGACACGCCGAGCTCGGGCGTGGCGCTCGCGGTGAGCAACCTGGTCAAGGAGAAGAATGCGGTCCTGCTCAATTCGGGCGCCGCCACCGCGGACCTCACGGGTAAGGCCTGCACACCGAACACGATCTCCTATACCTACGACACCTACATGCTCGCCAACGGTACCGGCAAGGCGTTGACCAAGGCCGGCGGCGACAGCTGGTTCTTCCTCACCGCCGACTACGCATTCGGACATGCGTTGGAGCGCGATACCAGCGCCGTCGTCACCGCCAACGGCGGCAAGGTGCTCGGAGGCGTCAAGCATCCGCTCAACACGGCCGACTTCTCCTCCTTCCTGCTGCAGGCCCAGTCGTCGAAAGCGAAGATCGTCGGTCTCGCCAACGCCGGCGGCGACACCACCAACGCGATCAAGCAGGCCGCCGAGTTCGGCATTGTACAGGGCGGGCAGAAGCTCGCGGCGCTGCTGCTGTTCATCAATGACGTGCATTCTCTGGGTCTGAAGACCGCCCAGGGGCTGACCTTCACGGAATCCTTCTACTGGGACATGAACGACCAGACCCGCGCCTGGTCGAAGCGCTTCTCGGCGCTGGCCAACAAGAATGCGATGCCCTCCATGACGCAGGCCGGCAATTACGCGATGGTGCTGCATTATCTCAAGGCGATGGACGCGCTCGGCGGCAACCCGCATGACGGTGCCAAGGTCGTCGCCAAGATGAAGGAGCTTCCGACCGACGATCCGCTGTTCGGCAAGGGTCCGCTGCGCGCGGACGGGCGTCGTCTCATCCCGGCCTATCTGTTCGAGGTGAAGAAGCCCGAAGAATCGAAGGGACCGTGGGACTACTACAAGCAGATCGCCACGATCGCGGCGGAAGACGCCGCCAAGCCGCTCAAGGACAGCGAGTGCCCGCTGGTGAAGAAGTAAGAAGTCGCAGGGTGGGTTAGCTCTGCGGCTGCGCAAAGCGCAGTCCGCACGGCGTAACCCACCTCTTCTCCCGCCTCGGACAAGGTGGCGGATTACGCTTCGCTAATCCGCCCTACGGTTCTGATCTCGCCGCTCCCAGCGCCCGCACCGCGATCGCCACGCACGCCGCCATCAACACCGCCGCGAGCAGGAACGGCGCGCCGGGTAGCTGCCACGGCGCGCTCGCGCCGATGAAATATGAAAACGTCAGCGTGAACAGGAACGGGCCGACGAGCTGCGATACGCTCTGCACGCTCGCGGTCGCGCCCTGCAACTGGCCCTGCTGATCGGGCGCGACCAGCCGCGTCATCAGCGATTGCATGGCGGCGCCCGAAATGCCCCACAGCGACATCACGGGAATGCCGAGCCAGAACAGCGGCCCGGTCGGCGCCGCGCCGAAGATCACGAAGCCGATCGCGCCACAGCACAGGCCGAGCAACAAGGCGTTGCGCTCGCCGAACACGCGCACGATCGGGCCGATGGCGAGCCCCTGCACCACCATGGCGCAGATGCCGACCATCGCCAGCGTCAGTCCCACGGTTTTGGAATCCCAGCCGTAGCGATAGGTGGCATAGAGCACGAAGGTCGAGGGCAGCACGACATGCGCGACCTGAGCGATGAAGTTGACGACAGACAACGCAGCGAGGACCGCGTTGGAACGCAGCAGGCGGAGCGCTCCGAGCGGATTGGCGCTCCTCCAGCGGAACGGCGCGCGCTTATCCGGCGCCAGCGATTCCGGCAGGACGAAGAGCCCGTAGAGCGCATTGGCCAGGCTTAAGGCCGCCGAGGCCCAGAACGGCAGGCGCGGATCGATATCGCCGAGCAGGCCGCCCAGCGCCGGCCCCAGCACGAAGCCGGCGCCGAAGGCAGCGCCAATCCTGCCGAACACCGCTGCGCGCCGCTCCGGCGGCGTGATGTCGGCAATATAGGCAAAGGCGGTCGAGATGCTGGCCGAGGTGATGCCCGAGATGACGCGGCCGACAAACAGCCAGACCAGCGACGGCGCCAGCGCCATCAGCACATAATCGGCCGCAAGCCCGAAATTCGACAGCAGCACCACCGGCCGCCGCCCGAAGCGATCCGACAGCGCGCCGAGCACCGGCGAGAACACGAACTGCATCAGCGCCCAGGCGGTGCCGAACAGGCCGAAGATGCGGGCCGCGTGCGCCGTGTCGTTGTCGACGAAGCTCTCGATCAATTTTGGCAGGATCGGCATGATCACGCCGAGCGCGAGCATGTCGAGCAGGATGGTGACGAAGATGAAGGCGACCGCACCGCGCCGGACTGGCGCTGCGCCCTGCGCCATCGCCTCGCCGGCGTCGTTGCTCACGACGGCCGCTTGCGCTTGTGGGCGAACGGATTGGCTTTCTCGCGCAGGGTGATGCGCACCGGTGTGCCGGGCAGTTCGAAGGCCTCACGCAGCGAATTGGTGAGATAGCGCAGATAGGACTGCGGCACCGCGTCCGCACGCGAGCAGAACAGCACGAAGCTCGGCGGGCGGGCCTTGGTCTGCGTGATGTAATTCAGCTTCAGCCGTCGTCCGGACACGGCCGGCGGCGGATTCGCCTGCACCGCCTCCTCGAACCAGCGGTTCAGCGCCGCGGTCGACACACGCCTGTTCCAAAGCGCATAGGCATCCTGGATCGCCTGCATCAATCGGTCAATGCCCTCGCCCATCAAGCCGGAGACGGCGACGATCGGCACGCCCTTGATCTGCGGCAGCAGATGATCGGCATCGCGGCGCAGGTTCGAGATCGCACCGCCACCCTTGCTCTCCATCAGGTCCCATTTGTTGACAGCGAGCACGACGGCGCGACCCTCGCGCTCGATCAGGTCGGCGATGCGAAGATCCTGCTCCTCGAAGCGGTTCTGCGCATCCATCATCATCACGACGACTTCGGCAAAGCGCACCGCGCGCAGTGCGTCGGCGACCGAGAGCTTCTCGAGCTTCTCCTCGATCCGCGAGCGCCGGCGCAGACCCGCGGTGTCGAACACGCGAAACTCGCGACCCTTCCAGTTGATCTCGACCGCGATGGAATCGCGCGTGGTGCCGGCCTCCGGGCTCGTCAGCAGGCGCTCCTCGCCGAGCAGATGATTGATCATCGTCGACTTGCCGGCGTTCGGCCGCCCGACGATCGCGACCCGGATCGGACGCGTGGCCGCCTCCTCCTCCGTCAGCGGCTCGTCGTCCTCGACGTCGTCCTCCTCGACGGGCTCCGGCATCAGCTCTCTCAGCGCGTCATAGAGCTCACCCAGGCCCTCGCCGTGCTCGGCCGAGATCTGGATGGGATCGCCGAGGCCGAGCGCGAAAGCCTCCATCGCGCCGGCATCGCCATGCTTGCCTTCGCTCTTGTTGGCGACGAGCAGCACCGGCTTGTTGGCCTTGCGGGCGAACTCGGCGAAGGCGCTATCGTTGGGTGTGAGGCCCATGCGGGCATCGATCACGAAGAACAGCGCGTCGGCCTGTGCGATCGCGGCCTCCGTCTGCTCCTGCATGCGGGCGGTCAGCGAGCCCTTGGCGCCCTCATCGAGGCCGGCGGTATCGATGATCGTGAAGTCGAGATCGCCGAGCCTGGCCTCGCCCTCGCGGCGGTCACGGGTGACCCCGGGCAGGTCATCGACAAGCGCGAGCTTCTGCCCAACCAGGCGGTTGAACAGCGTCGACTTGCCGACATTGGGTCGGCCGATAATGGCAATCTTAAAGGACATGGGTCATTCGTGCGCTGCCGGAGCCGCGCCTGTCAATGAAATGAAAAATTAGCGCGAGAAGCTGCCGCTCGGCATCGGCGCCGGGAAGGCGCCCTGCGTTTGCTGCTGGGTGGTCTGGGTCGGTTGCGCCTGCTGGACGGGTTGATCGGGCGGCGGCGCGGTGGTGCGCTTGCGCACGATCTTCTGCCTGGGCGGCGGAGTGGCCGCGGGCGGCGCGGCCTCGGGTTGGGCCTCGCCATCGACTTCCCCGGCGGGCGCCTCAGCCGGCGCGACGGCCGCGCTGGCCGGCTGCCTGGTCTTGTTCGCCTTGGCACCCTTCGCGGGCTTGGCCGGCTCGGGCGGAGGCTCGGTGGGCAGAGCCGCGACGGCGGGTCCGTTCGGATCGGGCTGTTGCTGTGCGCCCTTGTACATATCCTTCGGAACGCCCTGCTCGAGGCCGGGCACGCCTTCCGGGAACACCAGCTTGCGGTCGCCCGGCAGCTTCTTCTTGGTATCGAGGAAGTCGAGCATGTCGCTCGGATCGAAGCTGGAGCAACCGCCCAGGACGCCCGTGAAGGCGATCAGGACGGCGGCTGCGATCAAGCGTGGCGTGCGGCGCATGTCGGTATCTCGTCTCAGCTCTCGGCTCAGCTCTTCGCTACGGGCGGCAGCAGGGCCTGTAGCGCCTCGGCGCGTGAGCGCAGGCCGGGCGGCGTTTCGCCATCCTCGGCAATCGCGTCGAGCCATTTGCGGGCGGCAGTCATATCGTTGTTGCGCCAGGCCGACAGCGCCAGCATCTCGCGGGCGGTATGACGGAAGGTCGATTTAGGCGCGGTGGAGGCTTCCAGCCGCTGCTGCATGTCGGCATAGCCGGCGCTGTCGAGCAGGAGACCGGCCGCGCGAATCTTTGCCAGATCCTGCCACTCGCCGCCTACGCTGCGGTCGGCGGCGATGTCGTCATACAGCTTGGCGCCCGCCTTGCGATCGCGGGCCGCCGCCTCGGCCGCGGCACGCAGCCGCGCCAGAGTGCGATAGCCCGATGGAGCCTTTGCAGCGAGCTCGGTGAAGGCCGCTTCGGCCTCCGCATGCTTGTCCTGATCGGACAGTTCGGCGGCCTTCTCGAAGGCGGCACCGGCCTCGGCAGCCTTCTTGGCCTCCAGATATTGGTAACCGCGCCAGCCACCCACGGCGGCGACGATCAGCACCATCAGGGCGATGAACAAAATTGAATACTTGTCCCACAGCTTCTTGAGCTGTTCGCGACGTACTTCCTCGTCGACTTCGTCAAATAATTCAGACACTTATGCTTATCCCATGCCCGTCCGGGTGCGCGCGCCAAAGCGTTCGCGTCAGGAATCCCGTCCCCACGTGGCGGCGAGGTACCCTAACGATATGGCGGTGGCAAGGCAAAGCGAGCCCGATCAAGGCGTTAACCACCCGGGACAGCCCGGAGAGACCGCCTCCTCGGGTCAGGTCCCCAACAGCTCCCGCAGCTGCCGCTTCAGCACCTTGCCATTGGCATTGCGCGGCAAGGGCTCCGCGGTGATCACCATGGTCTCCGGGACTTTGTAGTCGGACAGCCGCTCCGCGCACCAGGCCCGCAAGGACTCGCTATCCACCGGTGCGCGCGCCACCACCACGGCGTGAACGCGCTCGCCCAGCACCGGACACGCCTTGGCGACGATCGCGCTCTCGACCACGGCCGGGTGGCCGGCCAGCACGGATTCGACCTCGGCCGAATAGATCTTCAGGCCACCGCGATTGATCATGTCCTTCTGCCGGTCGAACACCCGGACAAATCCCTCCGCGTCGACCGAGCCGAGATCGCCGGAATGCCAGAACCCGCTGGTGAAGCTTTCGGCCGTGGCTTTTGGATTGTTCCAATAGCCCTTGATGACGGAGGCACTCTGGATCCAGAGCTCCCCGATTTCCCCAGGCGGCAGCTCGCGTCCGTCCGCGTCCATCGCCAGGATGCGCGCACCCGGACACGGCAGGCCGACGCTGTCGATATGGCTTGCCGTCAAGCTGCCCGGCATGATCGTGGACGGCGATGTCGTCTCGGTCGCGCCGTAGCAGTTCGCCAGCTCGAGGCCGGGAATGATCGCCTTGAGCTTCTCGATGGTGGCAACCGGCATTGGTGCGCCGCCAAAGCCGCCGATGCGCCAGCTCGATAGATCGTAACTCTCGAAATCCGGCTGGAGCAGGCAGAGATTGTACATCGCCGGCACCATCACCGTGTAGGTGACGCGCTCGCGCGCGGCGAGCTTGAGATATTCGCCGGCCTTGAACTCCGGCATGATGATCAGCGCGCCACCGCAGCAGATCATCGTGGTGATGTTGGCGACGACACCGGTGACGTGGCCGAGCGGCACCGCCGCGATCGAGCGGTCGGCCGCCGTCAATTGCAGGCAGGACACGAAGATCATCGAGGAATGGACGATGTTGCAATGGGCCAGCATCGCACCCTTCGGCTTGCCTGTCGTGCCCGAGGTGTAGAGGATCATGGCGGTGTCCTCCTCGCTCGTCTCGACCGGTGTCGAGGCCGGTGCGTTGTCTGCCAGCACAGCGAAACGCGACAAAGCCGGATCGTCGTCGACAGCGATGCGGTGGACCAGTTCGGGCACATCCGGCAGCCGTTCCGCGAGCGCCGCCTCGAAAATCAATATCTTTGCGCCGCAGTCGGCGAGCACATAGGCGATTTCCGGCTTCTGCTGCCGCGTGCTGAGCAGCACCGTGACGAGCCCCTCATGCGCGGCAGCAAACAGCAGCAGCGGGAATTCGACCCGGTTGCCGAGCAGGATCGCGACACGATCGCCGCGCTGCAATCCGAGCTTGCGAAATCCCGCCGCGATCCGCGCAGCCTGCTCCGCGGCCTGCCGCCAGCTGAGCCGGACCTGGCCTGAGATCAGCGCTTCGCCGTCGGGATTGCGGGCGCAGGCGTCCGCAATCATCGCCCACAGGCTCGACGGCCGATCGCAAAATGCCGGCACGACCCGATCGCCGAAGCGCGCCTCGAACCGCATGGGCGGGATCTGAGAATGCGACCAGTCCATCGGAATGCCTTGGCTTGTTGCTCTCGTTATCTTCCGCGCATGGGCATGCCGTCTTGTCTTGTGCTGATCGGCTAGCCGCCCATCACGGGAACGCCGATGACGACGGGATGGAACGCAAACGCCAGCGCCAGATAAGCGACGATTCCAACCACGACCGCGATCAGATCGTTGGTGACGCCGCCGACCGGAATCGGCGGACCGCCACCATCAGTCCGACGCTTCAGCGTAATGCGATCATACACCGCCCAGCCCAGGAACGAGCCGAACAGGATGATGGAGCCGAGATCGCCATTGGCCAGAAGATGCGCCGCCGCCCACAGCTTGATGCCGGCCAGCATCGGATGTTTCAGCGTCGCATAGATGCGGCCGCGCAGATAGGACGCAACCACCAGGATGACCGCGGGCAGCATCAGTGCGAGCGTGATGTGCTTCAGCGCCTTCGGTGGATACCAGACGTCGATCCAGCCCGTCGCGCGATAATGCGCGAAGCCCCAGATGATCAACGCGAGCCCCGCGAGCGAGGCAAGCGAATAGAGGATTTTGTAGGTCCCCTCGCCCAGTCTCGCGATGGCCTGCGCGCGCGCCTCGCGTTTCGTCGTGAACACATGCGCCGCAAAAAACAGCGCAAGCCCCAGGATCATAACCAGCAGACCCACGAGATTCTCTCCTCAACCAGCGCCCCAGCCCATGGCCTATCATCGATTGGCCGCGGGTCGCAACTCTCACCCCTCATGGTGAGGAGGCGCGAAGCGCCGTCAGCGGACGATGCTTCGCATCGCCGCGAGAACCATGCAGGCCCGGCTGCTGCAACAGCGCGGCCTGCATCCTTCGAGACGCGCGTAAGAACGCGCTCCTCAGGATGAGGGGATAGAGATGTCCCGGCTGTTATTTTCCCAAGGTCCGATTGTCGACATACCGGATCGCGATCGGCCGCCCGGCGAGGGCACCGCCAAGACCCCCGGTGAATTTCAGCGGCAGGCAGGCGTTCAACGATGAATTGATCGCATTGAGATAGGTGGTTCTCGTCTCGGGGGGCACGCCCGCGGTCGCAAAGGTCAGGCGCGGCGGGCCGATCAGGCCGCCCGACTTGTTGAAGCTGAAGCGCACGGCGATCTGCATGCCCGCGCGGGCATTGTCCGTTGGCGGCGACCAGCAAGTGCGCAGCTCGGCGAAGAGATCGCCGATCGTATCGAGATCGTGATCCGGCTTTTGATATTTGGCGCGATCCGCCTCTGACGGTACGCTTTGGATCGTGAGCTGGAGGTTCTGGCCGTAGGGATAGTCGATCTCGGGAATGCAGGGACCAGGCTCGAGCGGGCTGCAATAGGACGGCGTGCAGGGCCTTCCATCGAGGACGCTGCACGGCTCGTGCGAAAACGGAATGGGGTTGATTTGCCGGGGCCGCGCGTCCGTGGCGATCGTCGAGATCGCCAGCAGGAGGAAAACAAGGATGCCGCGCCACATGACCAGAACGTGGCATCGCCGGAGAAGCCGTCAAGCCCGCAAGCGTTCACATGCTCGCGCGTACACGCGGTGTCGTCGTCCGGCTCGACCGGACGATCCAGTATCCCAGAGGCGATTGTGATTGAGCCGAGAGGCTGCGGCGTACTGGATGCCCCGCCTGCGCGGGCATGACCGCGGTGGGGCGGAACGCCCCTACCCCTTCTTCTTGACGTCCTTGACGTTGGTGAACTCGATGCCCTCGGCCCGTTCCCTGGTGTAGCCGAGATAGAACTCGTTCCGCGCCAGATAGACGGGATCGCCGTCGACATCGTCGGCGATGCTGGAGGTGTTGGCCGCGATGAAGGTGTCGAGCTTCTTGCGGTCGTCCGACGAGACCCAGCGCGCGAGCTGGAACTCGCTGACCTCGAATTCGACCGGCAGGGAATATTCCGCATCCAGCCGCGCCTTGAGCACGTCGAGCTGGAGCGCGCCGACGACGCCGACCAGCGCGGGCGCGCCGTCGCGCGGGCGGAACACCTGCACAACACCCTCTTCCGACATCTGCTGAAGCGCTTCCTTCAGCTTCTTCGCCTTCATCGCATCCGTAAGACGTACGCGGCGGACGATTTCCGGCGCAAAGCTCGGCACGCCAACGAAGTTGAAATCCTCACCGTCGGTCAGCGTATCGCCGATGCGCAGCGTGCCGTGGTTGGGAATGCCGACGACGTCGCCGGCGTAGGCCTCGTCCGCAACCGAACGGTCCTGCGCGAAGAAGAATTGCGGGCTGGACAGCGGCATGCTCTTGCCGGTGCGCACGAGCTTCGCCTTCATGCCGCGGCTCAGCTTGCCGGAGCAGAGGCGAGCGAAGGCGATGCGGTCACGGTGGTTGGGATCCATGTTGGCCTGGATCTTGAACACGAAGGCGCTCATGCGCGGGTCGGTGGCTTCGACCTTGCGCTGGTCGCTCTCCTGCGCGCGCGGCTCGGGCGCGAACTTGCCGAGTCCTTGCAGCAGGTCGCCGACGCCGAAATTGCGCAACGCGCTGCCGAAATAAACCGGCGTCAGATGGCCCTCGCGAAACGCTTCGAGTTCGAACGGTTTTGAAGCTGCGGTGACGAGCTCGAGCTCGTCCTTCACCGCCGACACGTCGAGATTGGCGTTGAGCTTGCCGAGCTCGGCGATCTCGATCTGCTGCGCCGCGCCGGTCTTGGCGCCGCCGCCTTCGAGCAGGCGCACGCCGCCATTGACGACGTCATAGGTGCCGAGGAACTCGCGGCCGCGGCCGACAGGCCAGGTCATTGGCGTGGTATCGAGCGCCAGCGTCTTCTCGATCTCGTCCAGAAGCTCGAAGACGTCGCGGCTCTCGCGGTCCATCTTGTTGATGAAGGTGATGATCGGGATGTCGCGAAGACGACACACCTCGAACAGCTTTCGGGTGCGCGCCTCGATGCCCTTGGCAGCGTCGATCACCATGACGGCGGAATCGACCGCCGTGAGCGTGCGATAGGTATCTTCCGAAAAGTCTTCGTGGCCCGGCGTGTCCAGAAGGTTGAACACCAGCCCCTCGAACTCGAAGGTCATGACCGAGGTCACGACCGAGATGCCGCGCTCGCGCTCGATCTTCATCCAGTCCGAACGCGTGTTGCGCCGCTCGCCCTTGGCCTTGACTTGGCCGGCCAGATTGATGGCGCCACCGAACAGCAGCAGCTTTTCGGTCAGCGTGGTCTTGCCGGCGTCCGGATGCGAGATGATCGCAAAGGTACGCCGCCGCGACACTTCAGCGGCAAGCGAGGAACGGGCCGTCGATTCGGCTGTGGTGGCGATGTCGGACATTGCGGCAGCGTTTGGCAGGGAAAATGAGCCTGATCAAGCCTCATCTGGTGATTGCGGAGCCTTCCGGCCAGTCCCATATCCGGCCTGGGATCAGGTTGGGAGGGACGGCCTTCCCTTCCCATCAGCACACCAGTCGCGGGGACGCCCCTGCCTTGAATGGAGGGTCGTCATGGCCTGGAGCATCCTGTTTGTCGCCGGTCTGCTGGAGGTCTCATGGGCGATCGGCCTCAAATATACCGAGGGGTTCAGCAAGCTCGTTCCGTCGGTCCTCACGCTTGGCGCCATGGCCGGCAGCATCATCCTGCTCGGGCTCGCCCTCAAATCGCTGCCGATTGGAACCGCTTATGCAGTCTGGACCGGCATCGGCGCGGTCGGTACCGCGACGCTCGGCATCATCCTGTTCGGCGAGCCGGCCACCGCGTTCCGCCTCGCCAGCATCGGGCTGATCGTCGCCGGGATCGTCGGGCTGAAGCTGGTTACCTGAGGAAGATCTTGACCGCCCACCAGGAGAGCGCGGCGACGATGGCCGAGGCCGGCATCGTGATCACCCAGGCATAGACGATCGAGCTGGCGACGTTCCAGCGCACCGCCGAGAGGCGCCGGGCGGCGCCGACACCGACGATGGCGCCGGTGATGGTGTGGGTGGTCGAGACGGGAACGCCGAGGAAGGTCGCCATGAACAGGGTCGCGGCACCGCCGGTCTCGGCGCAAAAGCCTTGCATCGGGGTCAGCTTGGTGATGCGCAGGCCCATGGTGCGGACGATGCGCCAGCCGCCCATCAAGGTCCCCATCGCCATCGCGGCCTGGCACGAGAGCACCACCCAGAAGGGGACGAAGAATTCGCCGCCGAGCTGGCCCTGCGAATAGAGCAGCACGGCGATGATGCCCATGGTCTTCTGGGCGTCGTTGCCGCCATGGCCGAGCGAATAGAGCGAGGCGGAGGCGAATTGCAGGATTCGGAAGGCGCGATCCACGGCAAAGGGCGTGGAGCGCACCGAAGCCCAGGAGACGATCGCAACCAGCACCATCGCGAGCAGGAAGCCGACCAGCGGAGACAGCACGATGGCGATCACCGTCTTGGACAATCCGCTCCAGACCGCCGCCGAAAGGCCGGCTTTGGCCACACCGGCACCAAACAAGCCGCCGATCAACGCGTGAGACGAGGACGATGGGATCCCGAGCGCCCATGTCACCAGGTTCCAGACGATGGCGCCGACGAGCGCCGCGAAGATCACCTGGGCATCCACGATCGCGGGATCGATGATGCCGGTGCCGATGGTCTGGGCGACGTGCAGCCCGAACACCATGAAGGCGACAAAATTGAAGAACGCGGCCCAGAACACCGCGTATTGCGGCCGCAGCACGCGGGTCGAGACGATGGTCGCGATCGAATTGGCGGCGTCGTGCAGGCCGTTCAGGAAGTCGAACAGCAGCGCGACGGCGATCAATCCGACCAGGACGGGAAGACCCAACGCAACATCCACGGCGTGGCCCCTGCCCTAAACTTGCTCGATGACGATGCTGTTGATCTCGTTCGCGACGTCGTCGAAGCGGTCGGCGACTTTCTCGAGATGGTCGTAGATCTCTGCGCCGACGATGAAATCCATCGCGTTGCCGTCGCGATGCTTGAGGAACAGTTCCTTCAGCCCGATATCATGGAGATCGTCGACGCGGCCTTCCAGCTTGCCCAGCTCTTCCGTGATCGCGGTCAGCATGGCCACGTTCTGGCCGATCTTCTGCATCAACGGCAGCGCACGACCGACCAGATTGGCGCATTCGATCAGGAGCCCGCCGATCTCCCGCATCGGCGGCTCGAAGCTGCGGACCTCGAACAGCATCACGGCCTTGGCGGTCTGTTGCATCTGGTCGATGGCGTCGTCCATCGAGGTGATCAGGTTCTTGATGTCGCCGCGGTCGAACGGGGTGATGAAGGTGCGGCGCACCGCGGTCAGCACCTCACGGGTGATGTTGTCCGCATCGTTCTCGAACTGGTTGACGCGCTGGCAATAGACCGGCGTCTCCTCGCCCCCGTTGAGCATGCTCTGGAGCGCGATCGAGCCCTGGATCACGGTCTGGGCGTGGCGGTCGAACAGGTCGAAGAACCGTTCTTCCTTGGGCAAGAAAGCGCGAAACAATCGCATCATGGGGGAGAGACTACCGGTTGGATGATGGCCTGGCCCGAGCGGGCCGTCATAAAACTGTCATAGACCATTTTCGATCCACGCGCGTGCCACCTCACGCCCGTGGAGCCGGATCATCCACCGCTTTCGCGCGTCAACACATCTTCCATTATATCAACGGCTTACAGCGACCGCCGGAAGTAATGCGCGATTTCGCCGATGACGCCGCGGCGGAAGGTGAGCACGCAGATCACGAAGATCGAGCCCTGGATCACGGTCACCCACTGGCCGAACCCCGCCAGATATTGCTGCATGGCGATGATCACGAAGGCGCCGACCACGGGACCGAACACGGTTCCGAGTCCGCCGACCAGCGTCATCAGCACGACTTCGCCCGACATCGACCAGTGCACGTCGGTGAGCGAGGCATTCTGCGCCACGAAGACTTTCAGCGCACCGGCAAAGCCGGCCAGCGTGCCCGACAGGACGAACGCCAGGAATTTGTACTGATCGGTGCGGTAACCCAGCGAGATCGCGCGCGGCTCGTTCTCGCGGATCGCCTTGAGGACTTCGCCGAACGGTGAGTTGATGATGCGGAAGATCAGCAGGAAGCCGGCGAGGAAGCCGACCAGCACCACATAGTAGAGCACGGTCGGCTTGGTTAGATCGAAGACGCCGAACATGCGTCCCTGCGGGATGCCCTGGATGCCGTCTTCACCATGGGTGAACGGCGCCTGGAGGTAGATGAAGTACAAAAGCTGCGACAGCGCCAGCGTGATCATCGAGAAATAGATGCCCTGGCGGCGGATCGAGATATAGCCCGTGATGAGCGAGAGCACGAAGGCACCGGCGACGCCGACGAGGATGCCGAGTTCGGGCGGCAGCGCCCAGACCTTCAGCGCATGCGCGCTGCAATAGCCGGCCGTGCCTAAGAACATCGCATGACCGAAGGACAGCAGACCGCCATAGCCGATCAGCAGGTTGAAGGCGCAGGCGAGCAGCGCGAAGCACAGCGCCTGCATTACGAAGAACGGGTAGACTCCCGTGAATGGCACCGAAGCCAGCAGCAGCGCCATCACCACGAACACGATCATCTCATCGCGGATCGAGCGCGGGGTTACCGGCAGCGTGTCGTCCGTCAAGGCTGTCATATCAGGCCGCCCTTCCCGTCAATCCCGTTGGCTTCACCAAGAGGACCAGCACCATCAGCACGAACACGACGGTGTTGGAGGCCTCGGGGTAGAAATATTTGGTCATGCCCTCGATCACACCGAGCGCAAAGCCGGTGATGATGGAGCCCATGATCGATCCCATGCCGCCGATCACGACCACCGCGAACACCACGATGATCAGGTCGGCGCCCATCAGCGGCCGCACCTGGTTGATCGGCGCCGACAGCACGCCAGCAAGCGCGGCCAGGCCGACACCGAGGCCGTAGGTCAGCGTGATCATGCGCGGCACGTTGACGCCGAAGGCGCGCACCAGCGTCGGGTTTTCAGTGGCGGCACGCAAATAGGCGCCGAGCCGCGTCTTCTCGATCAGGAACCAGGTCGCGATGCAGACTACCAGCGAGAAGATGACGACCCAGCCGCGATAGATGGGCAGGAACATGAAGCCGAGATTCATACCGCCCTTGAGCTGGTCCGGAATGGCGTAAGGCATGCCAGAGGAGCCGAAATAGTTCTGGAACACGCCCTGCACGATCAGCGCAATGCCGAAGGTCAGGAGCAGGCCGTAAAGATGATCGAGCCCCGTCAGCCATTGCAGCATGGTCCGTTCGAGGATCATGCCGAAGATGCCGACGATGATCGGGGCAAGCAGCAACGCCCACCAGTAGTTGATGCCGCCGATGTTCAGCAGGAAGTAGGCGACGAACGCGCCCATCATGTAGAGCGCACCGTGGGCGAAATTGATGATGTTGAGCATGCCGAAGATCACGGCAAGCCCGAGACTGAGCAGCGCGTAGAACGAGCCGTTGATCAGTCCCACCAGTAGCTGAGCGTAAAGAGCCTGCATCGATCCCGCACCCGATCCCTTCGGCGTTCCCTGAAAGTCGCCCGCAAGCCTGATGGCCTGCGGGCGGTTATCTTACTTCTTCAACAGCGCGCACTTGCTCTCGGACAGCGGCGTGAAGGCCTGGTCGCCCGGCACCGTGCCGACCAGCTTGTAGAAGTCCCACGGTCCCTTGGACTCGGAGGGCTTCTTCACCTCGAACAGATAGGCATTGTGGATGGTGCGGCCGTTGGGCTGGATCTCGCCCTTGCCGAACAGATCGTCTTCCGTCGGCATCGACTTCATCTTCTCGACGACCTTGGCGCCGTCATGCGGGTTGCCGCCGAGCGCTTCCAGTGCCTTGAAATAGTGACGCACGCCCGCATAGACGCCGGCCTGCACCATGGTGGGCGGCGCGTTGTTCTTCATCTTCTCGGCAAAGCGCTTCGAGAACGCCCGGGTCTGGTCGTTCATGTCCCAGTAGAAGGTCTCGGTGAAGTTGAGGCCCTGAGCGGTCTCGAGCCCGATCGCCTTGACGTCGGTGAGGAACAGCAGCAGCGCCGCGAGCTTCTGGCCGCCCTTGACGATGCCGAACTCGGCCGCCTGCTTAATCGTGTTGGTGGTGTCGCCGCCGGCATTGGCAAGGCCGATGATCTTGGCCTTGGAAGCCTGCGCCTGCAGCAGGAAGGACGAGAAATCCGGCGTGTTCAGCGGGTGCTTGACGCCGCCGACCACCTTGCCGCCGTTGGCGGTGATGACCGCGGTGGTGTCGCGCTCCAGCGCCGCGCCGAAGGCGTAGTCGGCGGTCAGGAAGAACCAGGTGTCGCCACCGGCCTTCACCAGAGCCTGGCCGGTGGTGTGGGCCAGCATGTAGGTGTCGTAGGTCCAGTGCACCGTGTTGGGCGAGCACTGCGCGTTGGTGAGGTCCGAAGTCGCAGCACCCGAGTTGATATAGACGCCGTTCTTTTCCTTGACGACGTTGTTGACCGCGAGCGCCACGCCGGAATTCGGTACGTCGACGATGATGTCAACCTTGTCGACGTCGAACCATTGCCGCGCGATCGCGGTGCCGATGTCGGGCTTGTTCTGGTGATCACCCGAGATGATGTCGATCTTCCAGCCCTTCGCGGCCAGGCCGGAATCTTCAATGGCCATCTGCGCGGCGAGCGTCGAGCCCGGTCCACCGAGGTCGGCATAGAGCCCGGACTGATCGGACAGCGCGCCGATCTTGACGGTCTTGTCCTGCGCGAAAGCTGCACCGGTGGCGGTCACGGCCAGCGCCGTGCCGAGCAGAAACGACGCAATCGACTTTGTCATCATGCTACTTCCTTATGAATCTTCTTATTGGCCGTTCTAGACGCCGAGATACGTGTGGAGCTTGTCCATATTGGCGGCAAGCTCCGCATTGGAAAATCCGTCAATGATCTTGCCGTGCTCGACCACGTAATAGCGGTCGGCGACGGTGGATGCGAACCGGAAGTTCTGCTCGACCAGGAGGATCGTAAAACCCTCCTTCTTGAGCCGCGCAATGGTTTGGCCGATCTGCTGGATGATGACGGGCGCGAGACCCTCGGTCGGCTCGTCCAGCATCAGGAAGTTCGCGCCGGTGCGCAGGATGCGCGCGATCGCGAGCATCTGCTGCTCGCCACCGGAGAGCTTGGTTCCCTGGCTGTTGAGCCGTTCCTTCAGGTTCGGAAACAGATCGAAGATCTGCTCGAGCGGCAATCCGCCCGGACGCACCACCGGCGGCAGCAGCAGGTTCTCCCGGACATCGAGGCTGGCGAAAATTCCCCGTTCTTCCGGGCAGAACGCGATTCCCATCCGCGCGATCTTGTCCGAGGTCGTGCGGATGATGTCCTGGTTGTTGAACTTCACCGAGCCGGTGCGCTTGCCGATGATGCCCATGATCGACTTCAGCGTGGTGGTCTTGCCGGCGCCGTTGCGCCCGAGCAGGGTGACGACCTCGCCCGCGTTCACGTCGAAGTTGATCCCGTGCAGGATGTGGGACTCGCCGTACCAGGCTTCCAGGTTGCGGACCTGGAGGAGGTTGCCGCCGCTCGCGGCCTTTGCGGGAGCTTCCGCCGTTGCAGTCTCAGCCATGACCGGCTCCCAGATAGGCTTCCTTGACGCGTTCGTCCTTGGTGAGCTCGCTGTAATGGCCTTGCGCCAGCACCTGCCCGCGCGTCAACACGGTGATGATGTCGGAGAGATTGGCCACGACGCTCAGATTATGCTCGACCATCAGGATGGTGTATTTCGCGGAGATGCGCTTGATCAGCGCCGCGATCTTGTCGATGTCCTCGTGGCCCATGCCGGCCATCGGTTCGTCCAGCAGCATCATCTCGGGGTCGAGCGCGAGCGTGGTTGCGATCTCCAGTGCGCGCTTGCGCCCGTAGGGCATCTCGACCGCAGGCGTATTGGAAAACTCGCTGAGGCCGACATCGTTCAACAGCTCGCGCGCGCGATCGTTGAACTGGTTGAGCACGGATTTGGAGCGCCAGAAATCGAAGGAGCTGCCGTGCTGGCGCTGAAGCGCGACGCGGACGTTTTCCAGCGCTGTGAGATGGGGGAATACCGCCGAGATCTGGAACGAGCGAACCAGCCCCAGGCGGGCCACGTCGGCGGGCGCCATCGCGGTGATGTCCTGCCCCTTGTACAGGATTTTTCCGGCAGACGGTTTGAGGAACTTGGTCAAAAGATTGAAGCACGTCGTCTTGCCGGCGCCGTTCGGGCCGATCAACGCGTGAATGCTCCCACGGCGAACCTTGAGCGCAACGTCGCGGACGGCGAAGAAGCCCGCGAACTCCTTGGTCAAGCCTTCCGTTTCGAGAATGAACTCATCGGCCAAACAGTTTTCCCCCTGCCCGCACAACGCGCGTGGCTATCCTTGTTGCTTCGGCTTTCCGGAGGCCTTGGAGCCACTCCCTGGAGCCTATCCGGAACGCCGCCTCCGGGCGCGGAATATGCCGGAGGTGACGGGGGTTAGGCAAGGCGGAAAGCTGAGCAGGTCAGGCCTCCGGCCGGGAGACTTATGCTCCCTTAGTCGGACGTGTTTTGATGTCGCGCCTGCCCGGCTTCCCGGTTCGCAAAGCGCCGGTCATCAAGCCGTCGTTAACGGTCTTTCGTTCCATGCGCCAGCCTTCATAGAAAATTTTCCCGCGGCGAGGATCATGCGCGGGTTTCATGCGTCCGGAATTTCTATTCGCCGGGAATATTGTCTTGGATTTTGCAAGCGCCGCTCCTTCCGTGGTCAAGTCGATCAGGCAGCGTGATCTCCTGAACACGTGGCTGCGGCTCTATGCGCGCGAGCAGACGGCCCCGGCGATCTGGGAGTACCAGCCTGCGCGGCTCGAGGAAGAGCTCTCCGATCTGATCTATTATACGGTGGACATGTCGACGCCGACACCGCGTCTGACCATCCAGAGCGAAGGTACGCGCATCTCGCGCGCCTATGGACACACCGGCAAGGGCGTTCTGCTCGACGACTATATCGGGCCGCGTCTCGTGCCCCTGGTGATGCCGGTCTATCATGAATGCGTGGCGCGCGGGCTGCCGGTCTACAGCATTGCCGACGTCGACGACATCTACGGCCGTGTCGTCGCCTATGAGCGCCTGCTGCTGCCCTTCCAGACCGACGGCAAGGTCTGTCACATCATCGCATCGCTCAAGACCTTCTGCGAGGACGGCGGCTTCGAGATCAAGAATCTGATGCGCGGAAATGACGCGCTGCCGCGCCCGAGATTGCGCAAGGTGATCGACCGCGACCTGTTCCATCGCACCCCCGGCCGCATCGCGCCGGCCGAGCTGGTCGAATTCGTGGACCAGCAGGGCTCCGGTGTTCCCACCGAGATCATCGAGCTGAACTAGCGCTCAGCGCGATTTGGCGTCGGCGTCTTTGGTCGTGACTTCCTTGGCATAGATATCCGGCTTGAAACCGACCAGCAGCTTGCCGCCGACTTCAAGCACCGGCCGCTTGATCATCGATGGTTGCGCTAGCATCAATGCCAGCACCTTTTTCTCGGAGAGGCCTTCCTTGTCGGCATCGGGCAGCTTCTTGAAAGTCGTCCCGGCGCGGTTGAGCAGCGTCTCCCAACCGACCTTGTCGCTCCACTGCTTGAGCTTGTCCTTCTCCACGCCCGCTGTCTTGTAGTCGTGAAACGCGTAGGCGACGCCATGGCTGTCGAGCCAGGCGCGCGCCTTCTTCATGGTGTCGCAGTTCTTGATGCCGTAGATGATGTTGGGCAAAACGTTCCTCGCGCATGCGTCGTATCGTGATCCCAAAGCGTTGTACGCAACTCCGGTTCGCGCGACAATATTGCGAACGACGCCATCTCTTCGAACGGACACTCCATGCACGTCACTCATGATCCAGGCGCGACTGCGTCGCCGACCATCGACTTCGACACTTTTCTCGCGGTCGATATCCGCGTCGGCACCATCGTCGATGCAAAGCCGTTCCCGCAGGCGCGCAAGCCGGCCTGGCGGCTGTGGATCGACTTCGGTCCCGCGATCGGCGTGCGCAAGAGCTCGGCCCAGATCACCGAAAATCATCCGCTTGAAACGCTGGTGGGCCGACAGGTTGCTGCGGTCGTGAATTTCCCGCCGCGCCAGATCGGCCCTGTTGTCTCGGAGGTGCTGACCCTCGGTTTCCCCGATGTCGACGGCAAGGTCGTCCTGGTGCAGCCGAGCAAGCCCGTGCCGAACGGCGGACGGCTGTTCTAGCCTCAAGCCTCTTCGAACCTCACGGCCGCTTCGGAATGTTCAGCCCACGCTCGACCGCCGGACGCGCCAGCCCGCGTTCGAGCCAGGCGGCGACGGAATTGAACTGGCTGAACGCGACGAGATCGCCGGCGCCGTAGAAACCGATGAGGTTGCGCACCCAGCCGAGCATGGAGACGTCGGCGATGGTGTAATCGTCGTCCATGAACCATTGCCGGCCGGCAAGATGCATCTCCATCACCCCGAGCAGCCGCCTGGCCTCGCCCACGTAGCGCTCGAGCGGCCGCTTGTCCTCGAAATCCTTGCCGGCGAATTTGTGGAAAAAGCCGACCTGCCCGAACATCGGCCCGATGCCGCCCATCTGGAAATGCAGCCACTGAATGGTCTGATAACGGCGCGCGGCATCCTGCGGCAGCAGCTTGCCGGTCTTCTCCGCGAGGTATTGCAGGATCGCTCCGGATTCGAACAGCGGCAGCGGCCTGCCGCCGGGACCGTTGGGATCGAGGATCGCCGGGATCTTGCCGTTCGGATTAAGCGAGAGGAACTCCGGTGTCTTCTGGTCGTCCTTGCCGAAATCGACGAGATGGACTTCGTAGGGAAGCCCGATCTCTTCCAGCATGATCGAGACCTTGACGCCGTTCGGCGTCGGCAGCGAATAGAGCTGGAGCAGCTCCGGGTGCTTGGCCGGCCAGCGCTTGGTGACGGGAAAGGCGGACAGATCGGACATCAGGACCCCGGCTTCGTTCATGAGATGCCGCCTAGTTTAGGCAAGCGAACGAACGACGCAAGGTCGAGTGGTCAGATCATTTTCCCGTACAGGTCACAACGGCCGCAGCAAATGGTTGGTGGCGTGCATCACATCGCGCTGTGCGCGTTGCTCGATGAAGAGCTGGCCGGTGACGAGCAGTGCTCCGGTGAAGACGAGCGCAAGCATCGCGGTCGCGAACTGACTGGCATCCCTCATCGGACGAGCTTCTCCGTGTTAGGTTCGCACGGGGAACGCGGGCCGGCCGTCGTCTGTTCCTGCAAGCTTCAAATAAATTGCAGCTTTTTCCCGATCCTCGCACGCCGGCAGCCTCAATAATTGATCTCCATCCGCAAGCCCCGCGGGTCGGTCTCCTCCCCGCCGAACCGCTGCGTGCTGTCGCGTGCCGCGACCGCGCAGGCACAGGCGTCAATGAGATCGTCATGGCCGATGCCGGTGCCGTGTCGTTGATTCAGCCATTTCGGCAAGCGCACGAAGCCGCGCTGCTGCAGGAGTGCGATGCGTTGCTCGCGGCCCTCCGCCGATGTCTTCTTAGGAAGCCGGGCCCGCCCAGCCAGATTCCAGAAAATCAATTCCGGATGCGCTTCGCCGATGGTCGCCTGCCGCGTCGGCGTCATGATCGCGTCGACGTCCCCGATCTTGTCCCTGATGTTCCAGAGCTGCGCCGACACGCCCCTGCCCTTGCCCTCGCGCTCCCAGTAGTGACGGTTGGCTGCGGCCATGTCGGCAAAGCTCCAGAGGCCGCGGCGCGCGCCGAGAAACACGGCGGGACCGACCAGCTCGCGTGCGCGCAAATCGCAGACGCGATATCCGCTCCATTTCAATCCGATCGGCATGTCGATCATCGCCCGGGCATGCGGCAGCGCGAGCAGCCGCGCGAGACCCGGCGAATAATCGAAGCCGTGATCACCGCGATGGTCGATCCAGGCGGCGACCCAGCCGAAGCGAAATCCATCGAGGCCGAGATAGTTTGGCAATTTCCTGATCCCCGACGGACATCCGCCCGCTCCTCTATCCCAGTTCCTCGCTCCGGTGCTGCTCGAACAGGCGTTGCGCCAGCAACGCGTGGCCGAGCGTGCCGCCGGCGCGAACCGCCGCCGCAATCAGCGCGGCTTCCGCGATTTCTTCGCGCGTTACACCGGCCTTCGCCGCCTTCGCCGTGTGCACATCGAGGCAATAGGCGCATTGCGTGGTGAGCGCGACCGCGAGCGAGATCAGCTCGCGATATTTTGGCGGAATCAATCCGTCCTTGCGCTCGACCGCGTGGTTGAACGCAAGGAACGCGTTGGCCTCGACCGGCGCGAGCGCCACAAAGGCCGGGATGGATTTCAGATCGTCAGGGCCTTGATAACAGGTCATGGCTCATCTCGTCAGATATTCGCGCAGCAGGGCGCGGGCGCGATGCAGACGGGCCTTTACGGTCTGCCGGGTCGCACCGAGTGCGACGGCGATTTCGTCGATGGTCATTTCCTTGACGTCGCGCATCAGAGCGACATCGCGGTAGTGCGGCGGCAGTGCCTCGAAGGCCGCCGCGACGTCGAGCCGCAAATCGGCTTCAGGACGCGACAGCAGCAGCGCCTCCGCCTCTCCGCCGTCGATCGCCGGCGCGAGGCCTACCTTGCGGGCGAGCCGCAGGCATTCGCGACGGACCACGCTGAACAACCAGGCCGAAAACGCCAGCCACGAGCGGATCGTGCCGACATGGCGAAACAGGATCCACAGCGCCTCCTGCGCCGCATCCTCGGCATCCGCCGAGCTGCGACAGGTGGCGCGGGCATAGCGACGGATGTTCGGCTGCGCCGTCTCGAGCAGAGACACGATCGCCTGGGGATCGCCGAGGCGCGCGGCCTCGAACAGGTCCGGCGAGATCACAGCGGCGCTCACGACTCGCCTCCCCTTCCGATGCCGGCCATCGCGCACATCGGACAATAACCGACGAGGCCGGTCAGCGCGAAACCGGCGCCACCGAGCGCCACCAGCCACGCCGCGGCGCCGGTGAGATACACGAACGCCGCGACCGTCACCGCGACGCCCAAGGCGATCCGCACGGCCTGATGCAGGCCGCCGATGTTCTTCCTGTAAAATGCCATCACATCCTCCGAGACGAGCCGAAGCAAAATGCCTCGACCCTCAAGAGAGGGCGCGACAGCCGGAAAGGATTCGCGGCAACGTGTAATTTTTTTCGCGATCAGCCTCCGACAGCCTGATAGGCCAGACGCTTGAATTCGAAGAAGAACGGATTCCAGAAGCCCATGTAGCGCTGCGTCATCAGCACACTGGCGGTATTCGCCTGCGGGCAGATCCACCAATGGGTGCCGGCAAGGCCGCCCCACTGGAATTCGCCGGTCGAATTCGGGGGATCGAACGGCATCGGCGCGAAGGTGACGGCGCCGCCGAGGCCAAAGCCCTTGCCGGGGATCGGGCCGAGATTGGCGAAGCGGATGTTCTCGCCGGCGGGCAACTGGTTCGTCATCATCTGCCGCAACGTCTCCGGCTTCAGCAGAGCATCCGAGCCCGGGAGCAGCGCCCGTATCAAAGCGAGCATGTCGGGCAAGCTCGAGACCAGTCCACCGCCGCCCGACAGCCGCGGGAACTGCCGCCGATAGGCCTGCGGATAAGGCAGGTCGTCGGCCCGGGTGAGGCCGGGCTTCATGGGGTCGAGCACATCCGCGCCGTTGTAGAGTGCCACCAGCCTGCCCTGCTGCGCGTCCGGCACGTGGAAGCCGGTGTCGGTCATGCCGAGCGGCTCGAAGATGCGCGCCTTGAGGACGGCGTCGAGCGACTTGCCGGAGACGACCTCCACGACACGCCCGAGCACGTCGGTCGCGACCGAATATTCCCAGGACGCGCCGGGATGAAAGGACAGCGGCAGATCGGCGAGCTGGTCGATCATGCCGGTCAGCGGCGTCAACGGATTGAGAACCCGTGCCTCGTTATAGGCTTTGAACAACACCGTACCGGGATCAAAGACGCCGTAGCTGAGGCCGGAGGTATGAGTCAGAAGCTGCCGGATCGTGATCGGGCTCTTCGCCGGTTCGACGTCGGCAAGGCTCAAAGCGCCCGGCTTCAGAACCTTGCGATTGCCGAGTTGCGGCAGGAATTTCTCCACGACGTCATCGAGCCCGATGCGGCCTTCCTCGACCAGCAGCATGATCGCGCAGGTGACGAAGATCTTGGTGTTGGAGAACGCGCGAAAAATGTGATCGGGCCTCAGCGCGGTGCTCGCCTCGCGATCGGCAAAACCGACGCATTGCTGATCGACGACCTCGCGGCCGCGCAGCACCGCCCAGGATGCCCCCGGAATGATCTCCTGATCGACGTAACGCTGCATTGCCGTCCGCGTGGCGGAAAAATCAGGTGTTCTGGCGTCCATGTGCTTCCCCCAATGATGGTGGGATCGATATAGCGTGAATTCGCCGGATGAGAAGCCTGACCGGACGGCGCGGCTCATTCCTGCTTCATGAACGCAGTGACGTGCAGGCTGCGCCGAATCCACATCCCCTGCCGCTGGTACAGCGCGATGGCCGATGAGTTGCTCGAGAACACGTGCAGGAACGGAATTTCGCCGCGCGCCTCGATCTGGCGCGCGACCGCCGCGAGCAGCGCCTGCGCGTAGCCCCGGCCGCGATGGTCGGGGTGGACGCAGACGGCCGTCATCTCGACGAAGTTGCCCGGCTTCATGCGCTCGCCGGCCATCGCGACCAATTCGCCGCCCGCGCGGATGCCGAGGAACGTCCCGAGTTCGTGCGTGCGCCGCGCGAATGGACCGGGCTTCGTCAACTCCGTCAGCGCCATCATGGCGGGAACGTCGGCTGCACCCAGCCGGACGATCTCGGCATCGCGAAGCGGACTGTCGGCCGGAGAGCCGATCATCTGCTCGCAGGGTCCGGCCAGCACAACCTTGAAACCTGCGGGAACGTCGACGGCCTCCGGAGTGAACAGCGCGGCGACCTGCGAGCCCGACAGGAGATCACGGAGCGCGGCAAAGCTCGTCTCGGACATGTCGACCATGTCGGCAAAGGGCGTCACGTCGACCGGATAACGCAGCGCTCGCGGGCCACCCTCGGCCAGATGTTTGTGGCTGGTCGTCAGCGCGCTCCAGATCGGGCGATCCAGCAGCGTTGCGTCACCGTTGGACACCGGCCTAGTCCTTGTCGAAGCTGACGATGACGGCGGCATTGGCGATGAGGATGGGGTCGTTGCCCTGTTCCGCGGCCGAGGGGATCTCCAGCCCGCCCTTCACCGCGTTGACGGTGACAGTACCGTAAGGCAGCTCCTTCGCGACGGCTTCCTTGTCGACGGCTTCGGGATTCGGCACCGCAATTGTGACGTCCACGAACATGTCGTTCGCGGTCTTGT
Organism: Bradyrhizobium sp. MV1.5; assembly: GCF_055807615.1. NCBI lineage: Bacteria > Pseudomonadati > Pseudomonadota > Alphaproteobacteria > Hyphomicrobiales > Nitrobacteraceae > Bradyrhizobium > Bradyrhizobium sp. MV1.5. Next base: position 207,403 of record NZ_JBVVPL010000002.1, read on the forward strand.
CGATCATCCGGAAGAAGCCGAGGCTCGAATGCCTGATGGCATCCGACACGGCACGCTTCGCCGCCTTGGTGGCGTCCCTGCCATGAACGTCGACGCCCATGCCCATCTCGGTGATACAGCGAACGCGAGTCATGTTCTTATTCCTGTGATTGGTTGGATGGTTGGGGAGTGTGGGCGATCGGACGGCACGAGACAAGTGAAGTCGTTCCTCTCGTGTCCCGGACGCGCTGCAACGCTTTGGCGTTGCTGCGCAGAGCCGGGACCCAGGAGGCGCAGAGTCCGCTGATGCATGGGCCCCGGCTCTGCAGCGCACCGCCGAAGGGGCGCTGCGCTGCGTCCGGGGCACGAGATCGCAGTTCTCACGCTTTTGCTTTCTCCCGCGCCCGCAGCTCTTCCACGAGCACCCGCACATTCTCCGAATAATCGATCGGGATCACGACCAGATGCACCCCGCCCTCCTTGAAGGCGGCATCCAGAGTCGGGGCAAAACTGTCGATGCTCTCGATCCGATGTCCCCTCGCTCCATAAGCCTTCGCGTACAGGACGAAATCGGGATTGCCAAAGGTCATGCCGAAATCGGCGAAGTGATCGACGGCCTGCTTCCAGCGGATCATGCCGTAGGCGTTGTCCTCGAGCACCAGCACGACCAGATTGAGCTTGAGCCGGACGGCGGTCTCCATCTCCTGGCTGTTCATCATGAAGCCGCCGTCGCCGGCAACCGCGAGCACGCGGCGCTCCGGATAGAGCATCGCGGCCATCATCGCCGACGGCAGCCCGGCGCCCATCGTCGCCAGCGCATTGTCGAGCAGCAGCGTGTTGGCGACGCGGGTGCGGTAGTTGCGCGCGAACCAGATCTTGTACATGCCGTTGTCGAGCGCGACGATGCCGTTCTCAGGAATGACCTGCCGGATATCGTGCACGATGCGTTGCGGCGTCGGCGGCCAGCGCGCTTCGGTGGCGCGGTCGGCGATCTGCGACAGAATCTTTTCGCGCAGCGGCAGCAGCGCGGCGGCTTGCGGCAGCTTGCCTTCGAGCCGGTCGGCGAGCAGTTCCAGGCTGGGGCCGACGTCGCCGACGACTTCCGCATCGGGAAAATAGACCAGCTCGACGCTGGCCGGCGTGTAGCTGACGTGAATCACCTTCGGGCCCGACGGCCCCATGATGAAGGGCGGCTTCTCGATCGGGTCGTGACCGATCGCAACGATCAGGTCGGCGGCGTCGATCGCGTCATGAACGTAGTCGCGCTCGGACAGCGCGGCGGTGCCCATGTAGAGATTGGTGCCGCCGGGAACCGTGCCCTTCCCCATCTGCGTGGTGAAGAAGGGAATGCCGGTCCGCCGCACGAAGCTGGCGATGCCGTGGGTCGCGCGCGGCCGGCTGGTCGCAGCGCCCATCATCACCAGCGGATGCTTCGCGGCCAAGATCATCTCGGCGGCGCGGTCGAGCGCGGCGCGATGAGCGACCGGGATCTCGATCGGATGAACCGGGATCACCGGGACATCAGGCACTTCATCGCCCGCGATGTCCTCGGGCAGTTCGAGATGCACCGGCCCCGGCCGCTCTTCCATCGCCACGCGAAACGCGTCGCGGACCACAGTCGGGATGCTGGAGGCGCTGATGATCTGCCGCGACAGTTTCGTCAGCGGCTTCATGGTGGCGACCACATCGACGATCTGGAAACGGGCCTGCCGGCTGCTCATGATCGGCTTCTGGCCGGTGATCAAGATCATCGGCATCGCGCCAAGATGCGCATACGCCGCGCCCGTCGACAGATTGAGCGCACCCGGGCCGAGCGTCGAAAGACATACTCCGGGCTTGCCGGTCAGCCGCCCGTGCGTCGCGGCCATGAAGGCGGCGGCCTGCTCGTGGCGGGTCAGGATCAGTTCGATTTTGGAGGTGCGCAGCGATTCCACCAGATCGAGGTTCTCCTCGCCGGGCACGCCGAAGATGCGGTCGACACCTTCGTTCTCCAGCGCCGCGACGAACAGGTCGGATCCTTTTGCTCTGCGTTCCTGCCCACTCATGTCGCCTCCCGGTCACAATGTCGGCTCCCGTGTTCCACGGCAGCCGGCGCATGGTAACGGTCCGCGGCGCGGGCACAACTCACAAAGAGGCGCGCAATCGCATCATCCCCGTGGCGACAACGCTTGTCCCCTCCGTGTCCTTGCCGCGTACGCTGTGCTATCGCTCGGACAATGACTCCCAAAACCTTCGAGACCCGCTGCCTGCGCCTGCCCGCCGTCACCAAGGTGGTGCAGTGGGAGGGCACCTCCGTATTCAAGGTCGGCGGCAAGATGTTCGCACTCGGCGGCGGCTTTGCCGCGCGCTCCGGCGGCTACATGTTCAAGGTCTCGAACATGGCCTACGCCATGCTGATCGAGCACGGCCTTGCGCGGCCGGCGCCCTATCTGGCGCGCGCCAAATGGGTGCAGCTCGTCGGCAACAACGCACTGTCAGACGCCGAGCTCACGAGCTATCTGGCGCAGGCGCACGCGCTGATCGTGGCGAAACTCACGCGGAAGTCCCGCAAGGCGCTGGGCCTGGACTGAAGCGCAGCCGCTGCTGAAGCGAAAGCCTGCGCTGATTGACTTCGATGATATGCCTGACTAAAGTCAGATACATCATGCTCGACCCTGTTTCCCGCGTCCGTCGCTTCAATCGTGCCGTCACGTCCGCGGTCGGCGCACTCGACACGTCATTCCTCGGACGCGGGCGGCCGCTGGGGGCGGCGCGCGTGCTCAACGCAATCGGGCACGGACGTTCGGACGTGGCCGAGATTCGCGACTATCTCGGCCTCGATTCCGGCCTGATGAGTCGCCTGCTCCGCAGCCTCGAGGACGAAGGGCTGGTCGAGACCAATGCGCATGAGGACGATGCGCGCCGCCGCGTGGCGACATTGACGCGTGCGGGCCGGCGCGAGTTCGCGGCCTACGAGGCGCTGTCGAACACGCAGGCCGGGGGCTTCCTCGCCCAGCACTCGCAACGCGAGGCGCTGCTGGCGGCGATGGATTTGATTGCCTCCACATTGACGCGCGAACGCGTCACACTGGACGAGATGGATCCGCGGAGCGAACAGGCCCGTTATTGCCTCGGCGAATATTATGGCGAGCTCGGCCGCCGCTTCAAGCAGGGCTTTGACGTCTCGCTGTCGCGCGATCCCGACGCCAAGGATATGCGCCGCCCGCGCGGCACGTTCATCGTCGCGATCTCGGACACGCTGCCGGTCGGCTGCGTCGGGCTGAAGGGCACGGATCACGGCTATGCCGAGATCAAGCGGCTGTGGGTCGCACCGGCGGCGCGCGGATTGCGGCTCGGCCGGCGCCTGATGGACGCGACCGAGGATGCCGCGCGCGGGCTCGGCGTCAAGCTGCTGCGGCTCGACACCAACAGCGCCCTGGCGGAGGCCGGCCAGCTTTACCGACGAAGCGGCTGGACCGAGATCCCCCGCTTCAATGACGATCCCTACCCGGACCTGTTCTTCGAAAAACGTCTGTGAGCGCAGGCGCCGATTGCCCTGTTGCCGCGTTATAGCCGGAGCCGCAGGAGCAACGCCATGATCAGATCCGATCTCGCCGACGTCTACCGCAACTACATCGCCTGCCTGAACCGGCAGGATTGGCCCGCGCTCGGACAGTTCGTCCACGATGACGTCGTGCACAATGCGCGACCGTTCGGACTGTCCGGCTATCGTGCCATGCTGGAGCAGGATTTTCGGTCAATTCCGGATCTGCATTTCGAAATCGAACTGCTGGTCTGCGATCCGCCCCACATCGCCGCCCGGCTGAAGTTCGATTGCACGCCGGCCGGAAAGTTTCTGGGCCTCGATGTGAACGGCAGGCGCGTGTCCTTCTGCGAAAATGTGTTCTATCAATTTCACGACGGAAAAATACGGCACGTGTGGTCCATCATCGATAAACCCGCGATCGAGGCGCAGCTCTAGTGTTGCGCCTCGATGAACCTGCTTACGCCGCCGCCGGCGCCAACTCCGCTCGCGGCTTCGGGAACGGCTTGAAATTCATCGCCATCAGGAAGGCGCCGAGGCCCATCGCCCAGGAGGCGATATAGAGCCAGGCGTAGCTCGAGAACGCATCGTAGATCAGGCCGCCGGCGAGCGGGCCCGTGGCCATGCCGAGGCTGCCGGCCATGGCGGTGCCGCCAATCACCGTACCCATCATCTTGAGCGGAAAATTTTCGCGGATCAGCACCGCGTAGAGCGGCATGGTGCCGGCATAGATGAAGCCGAAGACGGCCCCGACCGCATAGAATGTCGTGAGCTGGTGCGCGAAGACATAGGCGAGCGCGCCGAACGCCTGCAATAGCAGGCCCGAGACGAGCACGCGCTTGGCGCCGAAGCGGTCACCCATCAGGCCGAAGGCGATGCGTCCGCCGAGGCCGGCAAAACCCTCGATGCTGTAGATCGTCACCGCCGCCACCAGCGGGATGCCGCAGCTCACGGCATAGGAGACGGTGTGAATGATCGGACCGGAATGGGTGGCGCAGCAGAAGAAATTGGTCGCGAGCAGGATCAAAAATTGCGGCGAGCGCAGCGCCTCTCCCATCGACATCTCACCTTGCGCGGCACCCTCGCCCGCAGGCGCGGCGACGGCATGCGCGAGCGCCGGCGGGCGGCGCACCAGGAATGAGACCGGGATCATGATGGCGCCGACCACCAGCGCCACGATCTGCATCGAGGTGCGCCAGTCATGGCCGGAGACGAGCCAGGCCGCGAGCGGCGCCATCGTCATCGGCGCCATGCCCATGCCGGCCGACACCAGCGAGACCGCGAGGCTGCGATGGGTGTCGAACCAGCCGGTCACGGTCGCCATCATCGGCGCGAAGATCGCGGCACAGGACGCCCCGACCAGAAGGCCGAAGACGAACTGAAACGCCAGCAGCGAGGTGGCGTGGCTCGCCGCGAACAGGCTCACGGTCAGCACCGTCGATCCCGTCAGCACCACCAGCCGCGGCCCGAACCGGTCCGTCAGCGTGCCCCAGGCCATGCTGGTGCAGGCCATCGCCAGAAAGCCGATCGTCATCGCGCTGGAGATGCCGGTCACGGACCAGCCGGTATCCTTTGCGATCGGCTGCAGGAACACCGGCAGCGAAAACATGCCGCCGATGGCGACGCAGCCGAGCAAGCCGCCCGCGGCGACGATCACCCAGCGATAGGAGGACGAGTTCATTTTGGTCTCCCGTCAGGTCTGTCTGGGTGGAAGACGAATGGGAACTCCGGCGGCCGACATTGGCAATGGACGAGACCGCAAGATTTTTCCGCCCCCGAAACAAAAAACGCGAAAACAACCCCATGCACAGTAGCGGGGGGCAGCTTATTCAAGGACTTACCAACGGCCGACAATGTCAGAACGCGATTTGACCCGTCGGGCAAAACACCTGCACAATGTCATCATCCCGAAAACGCGATCGTAACCCGCTGAACGCGCCCGCCACCTACGCACGGCTACGCGTCAAACAGCGCGTTCACATCACCCTCAGTGAGGGCCGACGCGATCCCGCCATCGCGATCGAACAAGCCGTCGGCGAGCGCGCGCTTTCTGGCTTTGAGCTCGTCCATCTTTTCCTCGATCGTCCCGGCGGCCACCAGCCTGTAAACGAAGACAGCCTTGTCTTGTCCGATCCGATAGGCCCGATCGATCGCCTGTTCCTCGACAGCGGGATTCCACCATGGATCGAAAATGATGACGGTGTCGGCGGCGGTCAGATTGAGGCCGACGCCGCCTGCCTTCAGGCTGACCAGGAATATCTCGGCAGCGCCGTCCTGAAAGGATTCGATCGCGGTCTTTCGGTCCCTGGTTTGACCGGTGAGAATGCTGTAGCGCAGGCCTGCCGTCTCGACGCGCTGCCGGATCAGATCGAGCATGGACGTGAATTGCGAGAAAATGATGATCTTGCGCCCCTCGCTGAGCAGCTCCCCCACCATGTCGATCAAGCGATCGAGCTTGGCCGACGGCCGTTCGACGCCGTCGTTCAGTTTCAGCAAGGCCGGATCGCAACAGGCCTGCCGCATGCGAAGCAGAGCTTCGAGCACCACGATGTGACTCTTGGCGAGGCCGCGTTTTGCGATGGCCTCGCGCACCTTGCGCGACATCGTGAGCCGTATCGAATCGTAGAGATCGCGCTGCGGCCCGTCCAGCGCGATGGTCTCAACGATTTCGCTCTTGGCGGGCAAGTCCGTAGCGACCTCCGTCTTGGTACGGCGCAGCAAAAACGGCTTGACCCGCTGCGCCAACGCCGCAGTCCGCACCTTGTCGGCGCGCTTTTCGATCGGCGTGCGCCACTGGCGCGAAAAGGCCGCCTTATCGCCGAGAAAGCCGGGGTTGACGAAGCTCATGATCGACCAGAGTTCGCCGAGATGATTTTCCATCGGCGTGCCCGTGAGACAGAAGCGATGCTGCGCCTTCGTCTCGCGCAGAAATCGCGTGGTCGCCGCATCCGGATTCTTGACCGTCTGCGCCTCGTCCAGCACCGCGATATGCCACTCCCGCGCCAGCAGAATTTCGCGATCCCGCGCAATCAGCGGATAAGTGGTCAGGACCAGATCGTGCTCTGCGATGGCAGGAAATCTGTGCTTGCGATCTGCCCCGTGCAGAACGAGAACCTTCAGCTCCGGCGCGAACTTCTGCGCTTCGGCGGACCAGTTCGTCATCAGGCTGGTCGGCGCGACGACCAGCACGGGATTGGCGAGGTGACCGCGCGCTTTCTCGAGCGCGATCAAGGCCAGGATCTGGACGGTCTTGCCGAGCCCCATGTCGTCGGCGAGGATCCCGCCCAACCCGCTCTCGCGGAGCAGATCGAGCCATGCCACACCCTGAGCCTGATAGGGCCGAAGCGTGGCGCGAAAGGTCGGCGGCAGTTCGGGCGGGGTCAACCCTCGCGCCTGGAGCAGGCCTGCGAGGTGGCGAAGATTGTCGGCTCCCCGAAAGGCGAAGCGCTCGTTCTCGACGCCGAGCAGCGGAACGACGTCCGCGCGCGACAGTCTGATCCTCCTAGAGGCGTCCTCGAAAGCGCCGCTCATATGCAGGCCATGCAACGCCAGCACGAGCGGCAGGAAGCGATCCGCAGCCAGCGCGACGTGCCGGCCGTCGGCCAGAGGCAGAAGGAAACGCTCGCCCTTGTCCGCGAGTGCCGTCAACGATTCGGGGCTGAAGCCGGGTGCCGAAACCAGCGCCGCCAGCAGCGGCGCGAGATCGCGCCGCTCGCCTTCGATCTCGATGCCGAGTGACAGCTCGAACCAGTCGATGCCACTGGACTCGAACTCAGCGTCAAAATCGCCCGACGACTCCGCCAGCCGGAACGGAAAATCGTCGTCGACCAGGATCTCGAACCCCTCGGACCGCAATTGCTCCCCATGCAGCGCGAGAAAGTCGAGCCAGCCGTGCTGGTCGCGCAGCGTCAGGTCCATGGCATGGCGGTAATCGAGCATCGGAAGCACCGACCTTGCCTCGATGAGCCCCGCGTCGGCGAGGCGCTTGCGCGCTTGCCTCTCCTTCGGCTGACGGCGGGCGATCGCATAGACCTGCCCGCCCTGGAACAGTTCCAGCCGGCTTGCCCGCTGGCTCGGATCGATGTCGAACCCACCGTAGCGGAAGCCCAGGCTGGCCACGCCGGCAGGACCTGAGGCTTCGTTCTTGTTGCGATAGTAATAATAGCTTGCACCGACATGACCCAGCTTCAGCCTCAGCACGGGACGCGGATCCTCGTCGATGAGCACTGCGGCGGCCGGCGGCACCGGCAGCAGGCCGTGATGAAGCTCGGGCAGCCTCTGGCTCAGACGGCGCGACACTTCTTCGAGTTGGGCGCGGGGAATGGAGGGCGCAGCTAGGAACTGGCAGGCGAGCCGAGGCGGCAGGCCGAGTTGGACGGGCCCGATGACCCCGCTGGCTTCATCGACATAGACCGGCGGTTCGGCGTTCAACGCGACCGCTCCAGATACGACGAGGGTCGGTGCAACACCCTTGCCGCGCCCTGGCTGCCATTCAATCCGGCCTTCCCGCGCTTCGCCCCAGCTCAGCGGCGCGCCCTTGTGGTCAAGCCAGAACGCGCGGCCGGTCGCGACAATTCGGCGCAACAGCTCCTCCGAATACGGCCCCTGAGTGTAGTAGTTGCGCAACCGGCGCGATATCTCCGTCACAATATCGATGTCGACGTCACGGAAATATTTTGGCGCCCGGTCCGGCTTGAATTCGTACGGACTGGGACTGCTGTAGTTCTGGGCGTAAAGTCCGCCCTTGCGGAGTTGGACCGATCGCAGGGACACCGCGGCCAGAGGCACCGGGTCATCCGAGGCCTCCAGGCAATACAGCAATCGCGGGCTCTCGTCCGCGGCATAATCGCTGCTCCTTACCGCCCGGCCCACATTGTCGATCCAGCTGTTCACTTCGACGCCGAGGACCGGCGGAGCCGAAGTCGCTTGCGCGTTGGCGGGCTTGGCTGCCTGCGGGGTCGGCACAGGAGCCAGTTTCGACGGCTCGGTGTCGCTCAGCGCTTCAAGCAGGGTCGCCGCGACATGCTTGCAGTTGAGGGCCATCGGACAACTGCAATCGCCATCGATGCCGACGAGCCTGCCGCGGTCGAACGTTAATTCGATGTCGACGCGATAATTTCTGGACTCGCTGCCTCGCACCTGGGAACCGACGTGGGTCAGGTCGTCGCTGACGTCCAGCGCAGAGACCCGGCCCTGCGCCTGATAGGCGTGTGCCTTCTCCATCGCCGAGCGGCTGAAATAAGTATAGATTTCTTTTTGCTTGAGAACGTCCGAGAGCACTTGCAGCGATTCCGCGACCCAGCTTTCCGGCTTGTAGCATAACCATTTGGGCCGGAGAGTTGTAGTCGCGAAATCCGCTTCGCCCCGGCTTCGTCCGGATCGTTCATAGACCGGGAGGGCAGCGGGCCGCTAAACGCGCTTGGCGTGCTGCCGCCACTCGCCGACCGTGAGCCAGATTGCCGAGACCAGAAAGTAGAGCGCACCGACGGCAGCATAGCCCGCGACATTCGCGATCGAAGGAACCTCGGGCATCGTCGCCTGAAAGATGAAGAAGCCGCCTGCAAGCGCCGACTGGCCACCGCTGAGCACCATGGCCCATTGCGCGCCAAAACTCCGCCAGCGGCGAATGGCCGTCCCCAACTGCAGCAGTCCGGACACAATCGCCCATGCCCCGAAGATTCCGAGTACCCGGTTCATGCTCATCTGCAAGGTCACAAGCACCGCAACGGTGGTCGCCAGGCTGACCACAACGTTCAGAGCCTGCGTGCGGCTTTGAGCGAGAGCGCCGCTACGAACCGCGTCCGCGAAATTGGCTGCGGCGTCCCATGCGGGATAGAGGACGAGCAAGGCGGCGGCGATCACGGGAGAAGAAGCCCCGGCGGCAAACGCAGCAGCGACCCAGGCAACCGAGAATGCCGCTCGCACGAAGTAGTATTGCTTCAGCCATCGCTCGCGATCGGCACCAACCGGATCCAGTTGATATTGCGCCATTGCATCTTTCCTATACCTACTAGTTGGTAGTTTTCTTGCACGCAGCGAAACCGACTTCGCTCCAGCCCGCTTGTGGACCGTCGCCATCGTCTCGCTGATATCTCTCAGTGCTTGTTGGCCAGCCGGTCCAGCAGCGGGGTGGTGATCACACCGAACATTTTTGGATCGCCATAGGCACGCGCCGACAGCATTGCGCCGTGAATGGTCGCCATGAATCCTTCGGCCTCGACGCGGGCTGTGCCGGAGAGTTTGAGTTGCCCTTTCCGCTTGCCGCGCTCCATGACGGCCGTCAGCCAGGACGCCAGGGAGCGGAAGTGCGCACGGACTTCGAGCGCGACCTCCTCCGGCAAAATGGGGAGCTCGCTGGCCAGCAGCGCGCACACGCAGAACGGCGCCGTCGCATCATTGATGCACGCCTTCCAGTACGCGACATAGTTTTCGAGCTGGGCGCGCGGATCAGGGACATTGCGCTCGAGCGCGGACAGTCCCGCCTCGGCCTCTGCGCGGTAGCGCGACACGAGGGTGCGGACCAGGTCGACCTTGCTGGCGAAATGGTGGTGGATGCTCGGCTTGCGGATGCCGACCACCTCGGCCACGTCGGCGTAGCTGAAACCATTATAGCCGCCCGCGATGATCAAGCTGCGCGCGCAGGCCAGGATATCGTCGGCAGTCGAGGAAACGTTGGTCATGGCTCTTAGCTACCTTCCAGTTGGTAGGGCGTCAAGAACGGGATGCTTCAACCATCCGTGAGTGGTAGGAGCCTGCATGACCATTCGCCCGATCGTCCGCTATCCCGACCGCCGCCTCGCGATGCCGGCCCGCCCCGTCACCGCGTTCGACGATGCGCTCCGCGAGCTTGCGAACGATCTGCTCGATACGATGCGCGCCGCGCCCGGCATCGGCATCACGGCGCCGCATATCGGCGTACCCATGCGCGTCGTCGTGCTCGAGCTCGACGCCAGGGAAGGTGCGCAGACCTATGTCAATCCGGAGATCGAATGGGCCTCACCCGAGATGATTCTGCATCGCGAAGGCAGCGTCTCGATGCCTGGCGTCAACGACGACATCCAACGCCACGCCCGCGTGCGGATCAACTATCAGGATCTCGGCGGCGAGATGTACACTGAAGAATCGGAAGCCTTGCGTGCCGTCTGCCATCAGCACGAGATCGACCAGCTCGATGGGATGTTCTGGATCCAGCGGCTGTCGCGGCTGAAGCGGGAGCGGCTGGTGAAGAAATTCGAGAAGATGTCGCGCGAGTGAGCGGGCCAGCAGAGATCAGGCTTGTGTGAAATCGCGCCGGCTGCTCGATGTGGCGAAATCAAACCAGCCTGATATGATTGGAACGGTCGGCCCCGTCGGGAGGGAGACGAATGACATATTCAGGTCGTTGCGCCTGCGGCGCGGTTTGCTACACCATTGCGTCCGCGCCGATCCGCGGCTTCCAATGTCAGTGCAGCGACTGTCAGCGCGATACCGGCAGCGGCCACAGCTCCATCTTCGTGTTCGCGCGCAGCGCAGTCTCGGTGACAGGCGAGGTGCGCGAAATCGCACGCATTGCCGACAGCGGCGCAGTCAAGCGCAAGGGGTTCTGTCCGAACTGCGGCTCGCCGATCTACAACAAGCCGGACGAGAAGCCGGAGTTCATCGGCATCTATGTCGGCACGCTTGACGATGCCAGCACGTTCAAGCCGTCCGTCGTGCTGTTCTGCTCGCGCGGATATGCCTGGGATCACCTCGATCGCGAGATTCCCAAACTCCCGGAATGGCACCCGGGATCGCGCTGATTTCTTGCAGATTGGGGGACAGCCAATGGCGATGAGCTTCGAGCTATCGATGCTGGCCGCCGCAATCATCTGGGGCTTCGTACAGCTTGTCGCCGCCGCGCAAGCCGCGAACCTGCAGTACGGCCTCAGATGGGCTGCGAGCCCGCGCGACACCGAGATGCCGCCGCTCAAGCCCATCCCCGGCCGGCTCAACCGAAATTTCCGCAACTACATGGAGACGTTTCCATTCTTTGCCGCCGCGATCCTCATCTCTCACGCCGCAGGCGTTCACAATGAGCTGACTTATTGGGGATCGATCGCCTATCTTGGCGGACGCATCGCCTACACCGCGCTTTACCTATCCGGCATACCGCTCGTCCGCTCGCTGTTCTGGAATATCGCCAGCTTTGGTATGCTTGCTGTTTTGGCGGCGGCTTTCGTGCCTCACTGAAGCGGCGCGATGCTACGTGGCCTTTGCCGCGATGCCTTCACGCCCGCTTCCCGCTCCGCTTGGTCATCGGAGCATTCCGACGCTCGCGTTTGCCGCGCGCGATCTCCGTCGCCAGCGCATCCAGCTTCGGCTCCCAGAAATTGCGGAACTGACCGACCCATGCATCCACCGCTTGAAGCCCCGCAGCATCGACCGAATAGAGCCGCCGTTGCGCCTCCGCACGAACCGTCGCGAAGCCGCTCTCGCGCAGCACCTTGAGGTGCTGCGACACGGCGGCCTGCGTGATCCCGAACTCGGCTCCGATCACTTCGACGACCTCGCCGGACGCCATCTCGCCGGGCGCAAGCAGCTCGAGGATGCGACGGCGGACGGGGTCGGCGAGGACCTCGAAGATTTGCATCAGCTTCCTGTGCCCGGATGCGCGACGTCGGGCGGCGGCTCGCCGCGATAGAAAGCGATGGTACGGTCCGACCGCTGTTTCGCGGAGGCAGGATCCACGCCACTTGCGACATGCGCCGCGCGCCAATACTCGCCGCTACTGGTCATGAATTCCTTGCCTGCGGGAGAGCCCATCCATGCCTCGGCCGTCTCATGGTCGACCGATGCCCCGGTCGCAACATATCGCTCCAGCCCCGCAATGGCGAGATCCCAACCGATCCCGACCGCCCCTGGACCGAACTGCTCCCAATGATCCTCGATCATCGCGGTGTGCTCAAGCGTCAACCGCGCCTGGCTTCGTTCTGCCGTCAGCTTGACATCGATCCAGCTCATCGCGCCGCCGAATTCCCACGTCGCCGCAAAATGGGTCGGCGGCGTGCACGCCGTGATGGTGCCGCCGGCATTCCCCTTGAGCTGGTACTTTCCACAGATCTGGAGATCTCCCTCGACCGGCAAGAACCAGCGCGGAATGCGTTGCTGGCTGGTCACTGCGTCCCAGAGATCGTCGACGCTGGTCTCGTAAAGCCGCGTCAGTGTCACCGCACTGGCCGCTTTCCCGTCCTTCTCGAAATTCCTCACCGAACGCGTAACCAGCCCCAATACCCTGACGACGTCGATCTCCATGGCGCTGCTCCTTGTCGTGTGCAAGGATCAATATCGACCCGCACTAATATAAGTCAAGTCTTATATTAATGGGGTATTCGATGTCTGGATTCGAGGGCGCTATTTCAGTGGCAGAAAGAGGTCCGCGACCGTCTCGTGCTCCGGCACCTCAGGGAAGAAGCTCAGCCGCTGGCAATAGATCGGGAAGTCGCGGGCTTCCTCGCCGCTGGCCGGAAGCCAGTCGCGATAAAGATAGCGCGCGGCCGGCTCGAGATTGTCGGTGTAGCCGACGACGCGCAGCACCGCGCAACGTCCGCCGGGAATCTCGCCGATCTTGATCTCTTCACCGTTCGCCGCGATCGGCTGGTCGGTCCCGACGCAGAGGTCGATGCTGTAATCAGCGGGCGATGCGGGCCGCCGCTCGGAGCGCCAGACCGTGAAGGTCGGGCTTGTGCTGGGGTGCAGGTGAGATGCCCTGCGCCACGCGATGAACCGCCGGATCGTGTCACCAAGTGTCTCAGAGCTGCCCCGATGCTCCATGATCGCCACCTTGGTGGGTTGCACATCGCGGATCGTCACGTCGTCGGTGATAAACGTCGTCTGCATGAGCTTGCTCCTGGCGTTGTCGAGAGGCCCGAAGGCCGCAAGCCACGGCTCCCAGTCGGGAGACTTCCGGAACGACGACGGCGATTGCCCGAACCGTTGCCGAAAGGCACGTGCGAAGGCATCAGGGGCCTCGTAACCGGCATCCATCGCGATCTCCGTGACATCAAGGGCCTCCATGTAGGCCAGCTGATGCGAAGCGCGCTTCATGCGGGCCAGCTGGACATAACGATGCACTGATAGTCCGAAGGTCGCCGAGAACTGCCGGTGGAAATGAAACTTCGAGAAGGCCGCAACAGCACTCACCGTGTCCAGATCCAGATCGCCGTCGAGATGCCGGTCGATATGGTCCAGCACCCGTCGCATCCGGTCCCGATAGTTTTGCAGCGCCGCCTTCATCGTCCCTCCTCCGTGGCGGCTCCATCTAGTCGCTAACGGCCATGACTTGCTCGACCGATCTTGCGGTATGGCACGGATCGACCCTGACCGTCACTGTTCGCGCGGAACGAAGCGACAGCCCTCCTACGTGTTCAATGTTTGAAGCAATGCTCGCGGTGCCACTTCAAAAAATGCGGATGAGGCCGATCTGATAGTCGCTTTGGCTCATGCGCGCGGCCAGTCTTGTTGATTACCGCTCGGACTCCGTCCAGATCGTTTGTCTGGCGCGAGATCAGTATTTTCAGATCATCCGCCAAGCTGATCGAGCCACGATCGAACATCCAATGAGCGGTACCGGACAGAGCGATGCCATTGCTCACGATGTCCGGCCCATCTGCCTCCACAGACCGTATATGCGCCGCCGCGACCTCTGCGCGCCCCATTCCGTTTATGAGCTTCAGCCCGGTAATGGCGCAACGTTCGTCGTAGGCGCGCAATACAATGCGACGAAAAACCCGATCGCGCAAAATTCTCGATACCGTAAGACTGACACGATCCCGCTGCTGCTCGAATTTGAAGGGCGCCTGCTCTTTTTCGCCGAATTGAGATTGAACATCAGCATCAACGCGCGGCAGCATCGGCGCAGTCTCCGCGAATCCAAGCTCGAATATTCGATTGAAATCGTCGGGTGAGATTGCGCGGACCGCAGACTGAGCACGCCCTGAAATTCGTCCCTGCGCGTTCAGCACGCCCCGTTCCACTAAACCGGTCGGCCCGTTGAAAGCCACCGGATTGGCAAAATCGAGGTAACTTCCGGGTTCCATCAGAGCAAGATATATCCCCGAAGTACCGGGGTCGGGAATAACCTGCTGAACGCGAGCAATCGCAAAGTAGCCGCGCGTCTCAGCGACCTTCCTTGGTTCGTAATAGATAATCCAATCGCCGATGCAGGCTTCGACGCGGCTGAGATACTGACCGGGAAATTGGTACTGCTCAGCTGGGCTGTCATCGTAAATCGAGTCCAATCGATGGATGAATACCCCAAATCCCATGACCTAAGCGGCGCTGCCTCTCCAGGAAATAGCCGATGCTGGACGAATAGCAGTCACAACCCTACTCCCACTCGATTGTTCTGAAGCACGATAACGCACTGATCTGTCGAGGCCAACCCTTTCCGTCGCCGACCCGCCGCGCGTCAGTCGCGCGCCACCGACAGTCCCGCGAGAAGCGTCGCGTACGCGGCGAGCCTGCGGGATACGAACTCGGTGAACAGCCGCACGCGCTTGGTCTTGCGTGTCTCGCCCTGCGTGAGGAGCCAGACCGTTCCGTACATGTGCAACTCGGTGCCCGGCACCCTCACCAGCAGCGGGTCGGCATCGCCGACGAAGCACGGCAGTGTCGTAATGCCCAGCCCTTGCCGGACAGCAGCGATCTGCGCCCCGGCGTCTGAGGTCCTGAATGGAACGCCCGCGGTGCGAACCTCACCCGCGCTGGC
Organism: Bradyrhizobium sp. MV1.5; assembly: GCF_055807615.1. Classification (NCBI taxonomy): domain Bacteria; kingdom Pseudomonadati; phylum Pseudomonadota; class Alphaproteobacteria; order Hyphomicrobiales; family Nitrobacteraceae; genus Bradyrhizobium; species Bradyrhizobium sp. MV1.5. The sequence goes on from NZ_JBVVPL010000002.1 coordinate 222,630, forward strand.
CCAGTCCGGGATGCCGTGAATGCTGATGACGATCCAGCGGAAGGGATCAGGCGCGCCGGCACGCCACGCGGCCAGCCGATCCCTGGACATGTAGACGGCGCCGAACAGCTCCGGTCCCTTCACGCCGTGAAGATTGAGCGGCAGGGTCTTGCGGTCGTAGACGACGCGGATCGCGACGTCGGCCTCCCGGTTGGTCAAATTGACCAGCTCGCCGAACGACAGGATATCCATCTCGATGTCCGGATGCAGACGCGCGAAATCGGCAAAATCAGGCATGAGCAAATGTGTCGCCAGCGGTGGCGCCAGCGTCACCCGCAGACGCCCGCGCACGCTCTGATCGCGCCCGAACACGCGCGTCTCCAGCTGGTGCGACGAGGCTTCCATCTGGTCCGCGAATTCGAGGACCTCCTCGCCCGCAGCCGTCAGGCGGTAGCCCGAAGGCAGCTTTTCGAACATCTGGACGGCGAGGCGTTCCTCGAGCTGGGCGATGCGCCGCAGCACGGTCGCATGGTTCACACCGAGCTGCTCGGCCGCAGCCCGCACCGAGCCTCCGCGCGCGACGGCCAGAAAGTAGCGAACGTCATCCCAGTCGATCATGGTGCAATCCCGCACCGCGCGGTGCGCCTTTCAAGCCCTCCGGATGCCTCGTACCGCAGTACGGGCGGTCATCATAGCCCGTTCCGGCAGGCGCAGCCCTTCCCAACGGCGGACACCGGCCGTCGCGGCTGGCGTCGATCGTCCAGCCGGATCGATTTCGCACCACCGATGTGCGCGCTTCCGCACTCAACGCCTGACGCCGGCGGACCTATGTCGGGGACGTCGGGGGCAGATGCTGTCCCGGCACCACGACAGGAGAAATTATGGGAAAGCTTGACGGCAAGGTTGCAGTCATCACGGGTGGCGCGACCGGCATCGGCCGCGCTGCGGCAAAGCGCTTCATCGAAGACGGCGCCTTCGTCTTCATCTTCGGCCGCCGACAGCAAGCGCTCGACGCAGCAATTGCCGCTCTCGGGCCCAATGCCCGCGCGGTGAAGGGCTCGGTCTCGGATGAGGCCGACCTCGAACGGCTCTACGCGGCGGTGAAGGCCGAGCGCGGAACCCTCGACATCGTCTTCGCCAATGCCGGCGCGGGAAGCCAGCTTGCGCTCGGCAAGATCACCGCCGCGCACATCGACGAAACCTTCGACACCAACGTGAAGGGTACGATCTTCACGGTGCAGAAGGCGCTGCCGCTGATGCGCCGGGGCGGTTCGATCATCCTGACCGGATCGAGCGCGGGCACCACGGGCGCCCCGGCCATGAGCGCCTACAGCGCGAGCAAGGCGGCCGTGCGCAACCTCGCGCGGACCTGGGCGGAGGACCTGAAGGGTAGCGGCATCCGCGTCAACGTGCTGTCGCCCGGGGCGACCGCGACCGAGCTCGCCAAGGAAGCGCTGGGCGAGGAAGGCCAGAAGATCTTCGCCGCGATGACTCCGCTGCAGCGCATGGCCGATCCCTCGGAGATCGGGGCCGTGGCCGCCTTTCTCGCCTCGTCGGACAGCAGCTTCATGACCGCCAGCGAAGTCGCCGTCGACGGCGGCCTGGCGCAACTCTGATCCCGGCGCGGTCCCGCGCCTGGCCCACACACAACGAAGGATAAACGTCATGAAAAAACTAGAAGCCAAGATCGCCGTCATCACCGGCGGCAGCAGCGGAATTGGCTTGGCCACGGCCAAGCGCTTCGTGAACGAAGGTGCGCATGTCGTGATCACCGGGCGACGCGAGAAAGAGCTGAAGGAGGCCGCGGCCTTTATCAAGACCAACGTGACGACGGTCGTGAGCGACGTGTCGCGCCTGGACGATCTCGACCGGCTCTATGCCGTCGTGAAAGAGAAACATGGTCACATCGACATTCTCTTTGCGAACGCGGGCGCGGGAACGATCGCACCGCTCGCGGCAGCGACCGAGGCCCATTTCGACCAGACCTTCGACGTCAACGTGAAGGGGCTGTTCTTCACCGTGCAGAAGGCCCTCCCCCTCTTTAGGGACGGCGGTTCGATCATCCTGAACTCTTCGGTGTCGAACGTGAAGGGGCTGCCGGGGTTCAGCGTCTACGCCGCGAGCAAGGCCGCGGTGCGCAGCTTCTCGCGCGCTTGGACGCTGGAGCTGAAAGACCGCAAAATCCGCGTCAATACGATGAGCCCCGGGCCAACGGAGACCCCTGCCCTGGAGACGACGACGGGCTTGACCCGCGAGCAAGCCGAGCAAGCCGCCGCCGGATTTGCTTCACAGGTCCCGATGGGTCGCAGGGGCAAGCCGGAGGAAATCGCGGCTGCCGTCACGTTCCTCGCCTCCGATGAAAGTTCCTACATCACCGGTGTGGATCTCGCCGTCGATGGCGGCATGGCGCAGGTCTGACCGCGGTCAACACAAGATCGGAGAAACATCATGAGCTACGCAATCATCGGCTTCGGCCATATCGGCCAGGCCCTGGCCAGGGCGTTTGCCCGCAATGGCATCGAAGTCTCCGTCGCAACCACGCGCGACCCGGAAAGCTTTGCATCCGCCGCGGCCGCGATCGGACCCACGATCATTCCCAAAAAACTGGCGGACGCCGTCAAGGCGGACATCGTCTTCTTGGCGGTCCGTTTCGAGTCGCACCAGGATGTCGCGAAGGCGCTGCCCACCTGGCAGGGCAAGACGATCGTCGATGTGACCAACGCCTACGGCGTGCCGCCTGAGAAACTGGGGGGACAACCTTCTTCCAAGGCCCTCGCGCAAGCCTTCACCGGCGGACGACTGGTCAAGGGCTTCAACCATTTGGGTGCTGCCGTGCTTGGCCAGGATCCGGCCGTCCATGGCGGCAGGAGAGTCGTGTTCCTGGCGAGCGACGATGACGCTGCCGCAGCGGAGATTGGCACGCTTGCGGAAAAGCTCGGCTTCGCGCCGATCAAACTCGGCGGGCTTTCGGAAGGCGGGCTGCTTGTGCAAGCGCGCGGAAACAGCTGGGGCCACCTGATCTTCAAGGATTTGGTCAAGTTCGGCTGATGAACACGACGTCCCCACCGGCAGCAGGGCTATAGCAGCTGAAGAGACATAAGGCTGGAAGCTCGGCTGCGGCCATCCTTCGAGACGCCCGCCTGCGGCGGGCCCTCAGGATGAGGAATACGTGTGCGGCAGCATTCGACGCGGATGGATGGGGCTGAGCCTCATCCTGAGGAGGCCGCGAAGCGGTCGTCTCGAAGGACGAGGCGCTCGCTCAGGCGTCGCTGAGACGTCGTCTGCGACGCGCTGCCACCGGCCGGGACACGACACACGGGATCGGATCGCGTGCGATCCGATCCGAGCAATGGAGAAATCCCATGAGCATCGAGAACAACATCCAGACCGTGAAGGACTTCTTCGCCGCGATCGGCCGCGGCGACAGAGAGGCCCTGCTGGCGCTGGTCACTGAAGACATTGAGTGGATCATTCCGGGCGAGGACTGGCCGCTGGCCGGCACGCACCGCGGTCACGACGGGGTGACGGATTTGCTCCAGACGGCATCCAAGTCGGTCGAAACGTCCACGGAACCCCGCGAGTTCGTCGCGCAAGGAGACCGGGTCCTGGTCGTCGGCTTCGCGAAGGGAAAGATCAAAGCCACGAGCAAGACATTCGAGGACGACTGGGTCTTCGCCATCACCGTTCGAAACGGCAAACTGACGAACATCCGGGAGTACGTCGACACGCAAGCACTGGCGCGAGCCGCGCGCGTGTCGAACACCCGAGCCTAAAGGAGATTCCGATGTACGAAGAATCCAAGCTAGCCGAGTTGATCCGGTTCGCACGCGTAAACGCGGGCTCCACCGTCATCGACGTTTACCCAGGCGACGGCGACTGGACCCGTCTCTTCTCCGACCTCGTGGGGGCCGACGGACGAGTAAGCACCCTGCTCGCGAACTACGATCCGCATTCGATCAAGGTGTTCGATCCCGCGATCAAGGGCAAGACCGATCGCTTCGCCTATCGGTTCGTGAAGCCCTGACAGAGATCGTAGGGCGGATTAGCGAAGCGTAATCCGCCCTACGCATCCGCTGCGGGTCAGTTGCAGTTCTTGAGCTTCCGGTGCTGCCGGATCACTTTTTAGGCGTGCCGTCAGATGGCAGCTCTGCCGACCCGCCGATTTTCTTCGAGACCAAATAGACGTCGACGCCGCTCATCGAGCATTCCTCGCTTGATGCCTGGTTTTTCGTGATGACCTCGATTGTCTTGCCATCCTTGGTGTGAAACGTGATGTCGTAAACCTGCTGGTGGAGGTCCTTGCCGATCTTTTCGGATGCGAGACGAACGGCCTTGGTCTGCGCCTCGATCACTGATGGGATATCAATCAGGCCGGCGTTCTTGAGGTGCACGAGGGCCATGTTCGTGGGCCAACTCGCGCAGTCCGGAGACTTTGCCAGAGCCACCGCAGCCGGCATGGCAAATATTGCGGCCATCACCACTTTCAACGCGGCGCACATCAATGCACCACCTCGATGGTGTGGTGACCACTTTCCCGGATCTGCTTACGCCCATTGATGGGCGGGACGGCAACGTACATGCCGTCGCGGTCGCCGCGCTTGCAAAGCGTCTTGCCACGCTTGAGCTTCGGAAGTCCCGTATCGGTCAACAAGGTATTCTCCGTTCGGTTCGCCGCCAGATACCATCATGGACCATGATGGTACAGAACCGACCGAAACGGAGCCACCGTATTTCCGTTTGTGCGATGGGCCCGCGAGCATGAACAGGTTAGTAGAGAAATCAGCGGTCGTCGGAAGCCTCATATCTGCCGATAGAACAGTGCCCGCCCGCCGGGCATGAGCTGGAGCAGGATATCAAAGTCACCAATATTCGTCGTCAGCACGACAAGGCCGAGCTTCCGCGCCTGGAGGAACAGCACACTATCCCCGAGCGCCCGAAGCTTCAGATCGTTCCCGTAGCCCTGGAGCCGGCAGAGGATTCCCGACAGCAGCGCTGCTCTGCCGAGCACCTCGATGTCTGGCGTAAAGATTCGATGGGGCGGCATCGCCTTGATCCGCTTGCCAATCTCGGCGGTGACCCGCGGGGTCCGCTTGTCAGCCGGGTTCAGCACGCCGACAGTGTGCATCAATTCCTGAATGGCAACCGACGAATGATTGACCTGGCGATGCGCGATGAGCTCTTCCAGCAGAGCTGGCGCGCGCGCCTGCATCTGGTCGATGTAGACGCAGGTGTCGAGCAAGAGCCCCTGCCCACCGATCTGGCCGGCGGCGACGAACGGAAGGACGTTGTCATGACGCCGGGCGAGCGTTCGCTTGGGGTTGAACCGGGCCCACCTGCATGCGGCGTCGAAATCGAACTCCGCCACGTCAGAAGCCGAGTTTCAGATCAGGATCGACCTTGCCTCGTGACTTCCGAAAGTCCTCGGCGAAATTGTCCTCCAGAGCGATGCTGGCCAGAGCAAACTCGATCAGGTCCGTATCGGCCACGATTCCGGTCTGCCGTTTGGCTTGCCTGATCAGCGCCGGACTGACGCGGCCGGCGATCCGGCCGCTCTTCCTACTGAGGAGACCGGATTGCTCGGCGGCCCGCATCACCGCCTCCACCCGTACGCTGCCGAGCTGGATTTCGCCTTTTGCGTCACCTTGGACGCGCTTTGGCCGCCGCGCCCCGCCCGTAAGGCCACTGCCCGGCGACCGCCGCCGACCCCGCGCCGCCGGCCGTTTTGACGAAACTCCTGCCATGGCGCTCCCTCATGTTGAACAAATCGGCATATTGTTGAACATATAGCTTTGGTTCGCCGGCTTCAAGACGCGACCGTCGCGGCAGCTCGCAGGATGAGGTGGAGCGCAGCGATACCCATCCTTGCACTTAGGGCGGCGGAAGTTGTGTGCACTGGCACCGTGACTCCAGTCCCGTGTCGGTCAACAAGGCATTCTCCGTTCGGTACGCCGCCAGACGCGATCGTGGTGCTGCTTCATTATTTTCAAATACGTTGTTATCTTTTGTCAGAAGAAACTCGACTGTCGGTCAACCGAGGCCCGCGAATGAAAAGCTTGAACAATCTAGAGTGTGTGACCCTCTTCGTTGACGACCTCGCGCGCGCGAGGACATTCTACGAGGCCGTGTTCGACGCCAAGCCTATCTATTCCGACGCGGTATGCAGCGTGATCGGGCTTGGTGGTGTCATGGTCAATTTGCTTCAGGAGACGGAGGCACTGCAGCTCGTCCAGCCGTTGGTGCCGGCTGCTTCGAGCGCCGGACCTCGCATGCTCATGACCATTCGAGTCAGCGATGTCGATGATGCCTGCGTAAGGCTCCGCCAAAGCGGCGTGGACCTAGTGAACGGCCCTATCGATCGTCCCTGGGGTCGCCGCACCGCCGCCTTTTCCGACCCATCCGGTCATATGTGGGAGATCGCACAGGAGATACCCTCCTAGCGTCCGTCATCAGCGCCGGGACGTCTGCACCAAAGCGGGTCTAATTGGCGAGTGGCAGAGCATTGCTCCGATGGCACCACCAAGGCCAATGGGCGATAGCGCCGCTATCAAGCGCACGACGAACTCGTAGGTGCGGCCGTCACCCATGACGCCGACGGTCTTGACGGGGAGCCACCGCAAAGGCCTGCCAGATGTCGATGTAGAGGCCGTGCTTGCGGATCTGGTCGATGTAGACCACCGCAAATGCGACGGATTTTGCTGCGGTCTGTCCGTCTTAAGCTTCTCCGGTATCGCCTATTGCTTGAAGCAATGCTCGCGATGCCATTTTAGGAAATGCGGATGTGGACGATCCGATATCCGTCGCGGCGCAAGTGCATGCCCAGTATTATTGATGATCGATCGCGCTCCGTCCGGATCGTTGGTGTGGCGCGAGACCAATATCTCGAGATTGTCCGCCAGGCTAATGAGACCGCGATCGAACATCCAATGCGCGGTGCCAGAAAGAGCGATGCCATTGCTAATGATATCGGGCCCGTGTGCCTCGACTGGTCGTATGTGAGCGGCTGCGACCTCTGCACGGCCCATCCCATTGATGAGCTTTAGCCCGGTAATAGCGCATCGCTCATCATAGGCGCGGAGCACGATGCGGCGGAAAACTCGATCACGCAAGATTCTCGATACTGTCAGGTTAACACGTTCGCGCTGTTGGTCGAAGCTGAACGGCGTCTGCTCCTCGTTGAGATCGAGTGAGTGGAAGTCCTCGTCGCGCCGCGGCAGCAGCGGCGCATTCTCCGCCAAACCAAGTCCGCATATTGTATTGAAATCGTCTGGAGAGATTGGACGGACCGCAGACTGAGCACGTCCTGAAATTCGTCCCTGCTCGTTTAAGACGCCGCGCTCCACAGGACCAGAGGGACTGCTGAATGGAACTGGATTGGCGAAATCGAGATAGCTGCCCGGCTCAATCAAAGCAAGGTACATCCCCGGCCTGCCGGGATCGGGAATAACCTGCCGTACCTTCGCAATCGCAAAGTAGCCGCGCGTTTCGGCTATCTTGCTCGGTTCATAGTAAATGATCCAGTTGCCGACGCAGGCTTCAACGCGACGCAAGTACTGGCTGGGAAACTGATAGCGTTCAGCCGGGCTGTCATCGTAGATCGAGTCCGATCGATGGATGAATACCCCAAATCCCATGGCTAATGCGGCGCCGCCTCTCTGGGATGAAAACAGCTGATGAGCGACGACCTACCGTTGAGATCCCCTACTCCCACTCAATCGTCCCCGGCGGCTTGCTGGTCACGTCGTACACCACCCGGTTCACGCCCTTCACCTCGTTGATGATGCGCGTGGCGGTCTCGCCAAGGAATTTCATGTCGAACTGGTAGAAGTCCGCGGTCATGCCGTCGGTGGAGGTGACGGCGCGCAGGCCGACCACGAAATCATAGGTGCGGCCGTCGCCCATGACGCCGACGGTCTTGACCGGGAGCAGCACCGCGAACGCCTGCCAGATGTCGTCGTAGAGGCCGTGCTTGCGGATCTGGTCGATGTAGACGGCATCGGCTTTGCGCAGGATGTCGAGCTTCTCCTTCGTGATGTCGCCGGGGCAGCGGATGGCGAGGCCGGGGCCCGGGAACGGGTGGCGGCCGACGAAGATTTCGGGCAGGCCCAGTTCGCGGCCGAGCTTGCGCACCTCGTCCTTGAACAGCTCGCGCAGGGGCTCGACCAGCTTCATGTTCATGCGCTCAGGGAGACCGCCGACATTGTGGTGTGACTTGATCGTCACCGACGGGCCGCCGGTGAAGGAGACGCTCTCGATCACATCGGGATAGAGCGTGCCTTGGGCAAGGAAGTCGGCGCCGCCGATCTTCTTGGCCTCCGCCTCGAACACCTCGATGAAGAGACGGCCGATAGTCTTGCGCTTGGTCTCGGGATCGGTGACGCCTTCGAGTTCACCCAAGAACTGTTTCGAGGCATCCACGTGCACGAGCGGGATGTTGTAGTGGTGGCGGAACAGGTCGACCACCGTCTTGGCTTCGTCGAGACGCAGCATGCCGTGATCGACGAACACGCAGGTGAGCTGCTCGCCGATCGCTTCGTGGATCAGCACGGCCGCGACCGCGGAATCGACTCCGCCGGACAGGCCGCAGAGCACCCTGCCCTTGCCGACCTGGGCGCGGATCTTGGCGATCTCCTCCTCGCGGAAGGCGCGCATGGTCCAATCGCCGGAAAGGCCGGCGATCTTGCGGACGAAATTGCGGATCAGTTTGGCGCCGTCCGGCGTGTGCACCACTTCCGGGTGGAACATCAGGCCATAATATTTGCGTGTCTCGTCCTGGATGATCGCGAAGGGCGCGTTCGGCGAGGTACCGGCCACCGAGAAGCCCGGCGGCATTTTCGTGATGCGGTCGCCATGGCTCATCCAGACCTGGTTCTTGCCACCTGGCGACCAGACATCCTCGAACAGCTTGCTCGGCGCTTTCACCTCGACATCGGCCCGGCCGAATTCGCGGTGATGGCCGCCCTCGACCGTGCCCCCGAGCTGCTCCGCCATGGTCATCTGGCCGTAGCAGATGCCCATCACCGGCACGCCGGAATCGAAGATCGCTTGCGGGGCGCGGGGCGAGCCCGCCTCATGCACCGACTCAGGCCCGCCGGAGAGAATCACCGCCTTCGGCTTCATCTCGTTGAAGGCTTGCTCGGCCTTGTTGAACGGGACGATCTCGCAATAGACGCCGTCCTCGCGCACGCGACGCGCGATGAGCTGCGTCACCTGGCTGCCGAAGTCGACGATGAGAATCTTGTCGTGCGCCGAGGCCAGCGAGGGCGTCGACGCGGAGCGGTCGGTCTGTGCTGCTGTCATGGCAAGCAAATACGCGACGGGGACTTTTCCCGCAACCGCGCGGGCCGCGCGCCCACATTCTTCTTTGGGCATGGACAAATGGAGATAGGTCAGTATTATTGACCTAATGTGCTCCGCGTCACACAGGAGCAATCAGGGAGACCGCCATGTCACAGCACCATCAGCCATCAACGCTTGCCGAGCTCGGCCGGACCTGGATCGAGGTCTGGAACGCCCGAGATCTCGAACGCGTGCTCACGCTCTATGCCGACGACGTCGTCATGACCTCGGACCGCATCCCCGCGATGGGGTTCGATGAAAGCGGTACCGTGCGCGGCAAGGATGTGTTGCGCGCCTATTGGGGCAAGGCGCTCGCCCTGTTGCCGAACCTGCATTTCTCGCTCATCGAATTGTTCGTCAGCCCTGACAGCGTGGCGGTGCTCTACGAGAACGAGCGGGGAAAGCGGATCTGCGAATATCTGCGGGTGAATGCGGCCGGAAAGATCGTGCAGGGATCGGCGAATCATCCGGTGCATTAAGCGCTGCCTTCGGCTCAGCGACGTCGCTCTCCCTTCCCGTCATCCTGAGGCGCGAGCTCTGCGGCGCAACTGCGCCGCTGAGGGAGCCTCGAAGGATGCACGGCCCGGGAAGCAGCCGGGCCATCGCCCTTCGAGGGCCGCTAAGAAGCGGCCACCTCAGGGTGACGGTGATGGAGTAGAGCTCGCAACGACGGAGACTGTGGCGAGAGCGTGCGCTAACAACAATACTGCCGGCACCGAGACAGGACACCCCATGAAGCTCCCCACCTCCCCCTTCACCGTCACCGACTGGAGCAAGGTCGAGCCGACCATCCATCCCGGCGAGACCGGGCAAGCGCAGTGGCGCACGGTCGACATCGGCGAACTCCGGGTGCGGATGGTCGAATATTCGCAGGGCTATCTCGCCGACCATTGGTGCGACCGCGGCCACGTGCTGTATGTGCTGCAGGGCGAGCTCGACAGCGAGCTGCGCGACGGGCGCAAGTTCAAGCTCACGGCGGGGATGAGCTACCAGGTCTCGGATTTCGGCGACGCCGCGCACCGGTCCTCGACGGTGACGGGGGCGACGCTGTTTATCGTCGATTGAGGCGCCCGGGAGGGTTAATTTGCACCGCAAAATAGCAAAATTCGGCCACATCCCGAGCGACGGGTGGTGCCTTGAAGTGGCCCCAAAATCTCGCTATATTGTGATCATCGATACTTGGCCGAACGACTGGGCCGCTTCGCTTCGTTGCTGACGGGCGCGCACGCTTCAGATGATTTCTCCAACATCGACTGATCAGGACTATGGGCGCAATAGTGCGTACCGGTCCGCGTGTTAACTTCTTAAGCAAAGGAAATTCCCATGGCTATGGGCACCGTGAAGTGGTTCAACAATCAAAAGGGTTTTGGTTTCATTCAGCCGGATGACGGCGACAAGGACGTGTTCGTGCACATCAGCGCCGTCGAGCGCGCCGGCCTCTCGACCCTCAACGAAGGTCAGAAGGTCTCGTTCGACATCGTCGCCGATCGTCGCAGCGGCAAGTCCTCGGCTGACAATCTCCGCGTCGGCTAAAGCCCGCGCACCGTTCTGACCACGGACGTACCGGCAGAACGTCAAGTTAAAAAACCCCGCGACCGGGTTCCGGTTCGTGGGGTTTTTGTTTGGGGCCGCCGCACCCGCCAAGAGCGGCGACGACGCTACGATTTCTTCAGCACCGAGACGAAGAACCCGTCCGTCCCCGTCCGCCGCGGCGTCATCAGCCAGCCTTCGGCGGATCGCAGCGCGGTTTGTGCAAACTCCTCCGCCCTATCCCAGAGCACGCTCGCGGTCTGCTCGGGCGGCACCACCGCGAACTCGGGATGGCGGGCGGTGAACGCCTTCACCTGCTCGCCGTTCTCCTCTGAAAGCACCGAGCAGGTGATATAGGCGATGCGGCCGCCGGCCTTGACCAGCGGAACCGCGCGATCGAGCACCGCAGCCTGGTCCCGCAAGCGGATCTCGAGCGCGCCCGGGCGCATGCGCCATTTGGCATCGGGGTTGCGGCGCCAGGTTCCGGTTCCCGTGCACGGCGCGTCGATCACGACGAGGTCGGCGGTGGCGCTGATCTCGGCCAGCGGATCGGCCTCGCCCTTGGGCGTGCGCACATCGGCATTGTGGACGCCGGCGCGCGACAGGCGTTCGTGGATGGGCGCAAGTTGCCGCTTGTCGCTGTCGGTCGCGATCAGCCGGCCCTTGCCCTGCATCATCGCGGCGAGCGCCAGCGTCTTGCCGCCAGCTCCCGCACAGAGATCGATCACCTGCTCGCCCGGTTTTGCCGCGGTCAAGGCAGCCGCAAGCTGCGACCCCTCATCCTGCACTTCAATGGCGCCCTTGATGAAGTCCTCTTCGGCCTGGATACCGGGGTTGCGCGCATCGGCCGAAAGCTCGATGCGCAGGCCGGTTGCGGACCACTGCGTCGGTTTCGCATGAAGATGAGCAAGCGCCGCCAGCGCCTTGTCGCGATTGGATTTTAGCGTGTTGACGCGCAGGTCGAGCGGCGCCCGGCTCGCCATCGCGGCCGCCTCCGCAACGCGCTCGTCGCCGAACGCTTTTGCCAAATAAGGATCCAGCCATTCCGGATAGTCGCCGGCGGTCGCGGCCGGGGCATTCTCAAGGGACCGCGAGGCGAGCGCGGCCTGCTCGGCCTCGGTCAACGGCGCGGGGGCAAAGCGGCTGCCATCGAACAGCGCGGCCATTGTGGCCGTGTCCATGTTGCGCTCGAGGCGAAGCATGCCGATCAGCCGCGCACGCGCGGTGTCCGAATCCATCAGATACGCGCTCGAGGCGTAGCGGCGCAGCACGTCCCAGACGAGGCCGGCAATGGCGGCGCGGTCGCCCGAGCCGGCGAAGCGGTGCGCGGTGCCCCACTCCTTCAGCGCCTTGGCCGCGGGCACGCGGTCTTTCTCGATGGTGTCGATCAGTTCGATGGCTGCGGACAGCCGGGCAGCGGGAGTCATTTGAATCTTTCAGATCAGGATCGGCGAGTAGCGGCTAGATCAGCAACAGCATTTTCAACGCGAAGTAGATCCACATCGCGAGCAGGACGAGCACGCCGGCGAGCCAGATCGTGGAGCGGCGGCCGAGATTGTTGGAGGAGACGAAAATTCCGGCATGGACGAAGCGCGTCACCACGAACACCCAGGACATCAGCACGATGAACAGATCGGCATGGCGCAACGGGAGCGCCAGCGCGATCAGGGCGTAGAACAGCACCGGCAGTTCGAACTGGTTGCGGTAGCAATTGGCGATTTGTGTGGCGCCCTTGGGCCAGTTGGGCTCGCCGAGCGCAATGTCACGGCTCTTGGTCTCGCCGGAGACGAGCGCGCGCCGGCGTCCCATCGCCATGGCGATCAGGAGCGCGAAGGTGAGACCGACCTGCACGAAGACCGGCAGCAAAACCATTTGAACGGACATCGAAATTTCCCGGGATTTCCCATCGGGCGGAAGCCACAGCTAGCGTCCATTAGCGGTCACCGCTGCTCCTGACAATCAACCAGTTGAACCGGCGTTCCCGATGAGGCGACCAACTGCCGACAGCTAAAGCGATATTGCCCCTTGGGGCGCGCAAGGCGAGAGACCGCCATGAACACCCTCTTCAGCCAGATCGCCAGCCTGACCGGCGCGTTGACCGAGTCCGCCGACGGCCAGTTCGGCATCCTGATGTCGGCGCTGGCAGGCATCGCGACGGCGCTTGCGGTGGCGCTAGCAATGACGGTCTACTTCCGAATGAGCTATCGGACCTGGCGCGATGTCCTCAGGCATGGCCTCGCTGCGCTCGCCGCCCTCGCTCTGTTCGCTTTTGCCGCCTACGACATGCGCCATGCCGCGCTGGCCTATCTCGGCCTCAATCCCTCGAAACCCGCGGTCGAGTTCGAGATCCGCATGCCCAGGGAGACCTTGGCGGCGTCGTCCGACACCCAGATCGAGCTGCATACCGACCGTAACCAGACGTTGGCACTGATTGACGGCGTGCGGGAGCTCGGTGATGGCCGCTCCGTGCTGCGCGGCGCGGTGGCACTCAACCACCGCACCGCGGACCGCATGCTGGTCGTGAACCTGCCCGGCAAGGGCACTTTCGAATTTCGCCTCCGCCTGCCGGCCGAGCCGCATCGCTCCGAACAGCCCGGCGCTCAGTTCGGCCCTCAGTTCGGCCCTTGGCACCTCGCCGACCGCATCGCCTCGCCGCTGGCGAGCCCCGCCGCGCCGCAGGACGCCTACATGATCCGCTATCGCGTGCTTTAAACATTGTTCGATCGCTGACCGTGGGTGCGCCGTCATCGTTCCGACGTCGGGCGGCGCCTATGATCAATCCATGTCCGTATTTCGCCTGACGCAGATCTCCGACACCCATCTTGGCCGGCGCTTCCCCGGCCTGATCGCCAACTTCCAGGCGCTGAGCGCGCATATCGACACCGATAGGCCCGATCTCGTCGTCAACACCGGCGACGTCTCGTTCGACGGGCCGACCAGTCGCGACGATGTCGAATTCGCCAAGGGCCTGCACGATGCCCTGCCCGTCGCCTGCCGCTACATCCCCGGCAATCACGACATCGGCGACAATCCGACCGCGATCGGCCCTGCGCCGAAGCCGCCGGTCGCGGAAGCCCATCGCCAGCAATTCCGCGAGATCATCGGCGAGGACCATTGGTCGTTCGAGGCCGCGGGCTGGTGCTTCATCGGCCTCAACTCGCTGGTGATGAATTCAGGGCTCGCCTTCGAGGCCGAGCAGTTCGATTGGCTCGCCTCGGAAGTTTCGCGCGCGAACGGCAAGCCGATCGCGCTGTTCGTGCACAAGCCGGTATTTCTCAACGGGCCCGACGACCCCGAGACGCCGGAGACGTCGATCCGCTACGTGCCGCAGCCGGCCCGCGCGCGGCTGATCGAGATGTTTGCACATGTCGACCTGCGCATCATCGCCAGTGGTCACGTGCACCAGCGGCGCGACTTCACCTGGCGCCACACCCGCCACGTCTGGGCGCCGTCGGCCGGCTTCAAGATCAACGATGCGCGCCAGGACCGGATCGCGATCAAGGAGGTCGGCCTTGTGGAGTACCGCTTCCAGCCCGACGGCTTCGAGGTTCGCCACGTCAGGGCCGCCGGCCAGGTCGATATTGATATCGAGGAACTGCTCGCCCAGATGGGCGGCGAGCATTAGCGCTGCCCATCGCTGCTCAAGCTACGCTTTTGAGATCCTGCTGGATTGCGGCAAGCAAGGACTGCAGCGCGTCGCTGTTCACCGGCTTGGCCCCGGTGTTGGCGGGCTGAACATTGGCAGGCCGCGCGGCTTTGACCGGGCGCTTGGGAAATGGCGGCATGGGCGTGGGCATCGCGGATTGCGCCAACGCGCTGGCGTCCTCGGTATGAACGAACTTGCCATGGATGACGTCGTCGCGACGGCCCATGACAAACATCGTCGCCCAATAACCGGCGGCCAGCAGGATTACGCAGAAAACAACAAGCTCTAACATCATCGCACCTGAAATATGCGCAATGATTCAATGCCTTCGCCTGCCCGTCAATGAACCGAGGGTCACACCTGCGGTTTTTACGGGCGGGTGTGGCCGATCGGTCACTCTTTGTTAATCATACTCGGCGCCCGAAGGGGCCGGGAGCGGCCGGTCAAGCTTTGTCCGGCCCGACCCGCACCAGCTGCTTCCCGAAATTGGCCCCCTTCAGAAGCCCCATGAAGGCCTCGGGCGCGCTCTCCAGCCCCTCGGTGACGAACTCCTTGTACTTGACCTTGCCCTCGCGGACCCAGCCGGACATGTCGCGCAAGAAGTCGCCATGGCGGGAGGCGAAGTCGGAGACGATGAAGCCGCGGAAGGTCAGCCGCTTGGTCAGGGTCGCGCGCATCATGCTGGCGGCCCATTTCGGCGGCTTCGCTTCAGTGTCGTTGTAGTGGGCGATGAGGCCGCAGACCGGTACGCGCGCAAACGCGTTGAGCAGCGGGAACACCGCCTCGAACACGGCGCCGCCGACATTCTCGAAATAGACGTCGATGCCCTTCGGGCAGGCGTCCTTCAGCTTCGCCGCGAGATCGGGATCGCGGTGATCGATGCAGGCATCGAAGCCGAGCTCCTTCACGACGTAATCGCATTTGTCCTTGCCGCCGGCGATTCCAACCGCGCGTGCGCCCTTGATCTTCGCGATCTGTCCCACGGCCGAACCGACCGCGCCGGAGGCGCCGGCGACGACGACGGTCTCGCCTTGCTGCGGCTTGCCGATATCGAGCAGGCCCGTGTAGGCGGTCATGCCGGGCATGCCGAGCACGCCGATAGCCGTCGAGATCGGCGCGAGCTTCGGGTCGATCTTGTTCAGCCCCTTGCCGTCGGAGATCGCATGCGTCTGCCAGCCCGCGCGCGAGAGCACGATGTCGCCCTTGGCGAAGTTCGGATTGTTGGAGGCTGCGACCTCGCAGACCGTACCGGCTTCCATCACGCCACCGACGGGCACCGGCGTCGCGTAGGACGGACCGTCGCTCATGCGCCCGCGCATATAGGGATCGAGCGAGAGCCAGATGGTGCGCAGCAGGACTTCACCTGCGGCAGGCGTCGGCACGGCGAATTCCTCGATGCGGAAATCGGACGGCTTTGGCTCGCCGACGGGACGCGCGGCGAGAACGATGCGTTTGCCTTGGGACATGATGGCTTCCTCCAGATTGCTTTGTCGCAATCATTTAGGAGGTGGATGGGAATGAAGCAAACCCAACAGGCGCTGTCATGCCCCGGTCGAGCCAGGGCATGACAGCGGAATGTGGAGCGCCTAACCCCCGCCCGGATAGTTCGGCGCCTCGCGCGTGATGGTGACGTCGTGGACGTGGCTTTCGCGCAGGCCCGCGCCGGTAATGCGGACGAACTGGGCCTTGTCGTGCAGGTCCTTCATGTCCTTTGCGCCGACATAGCCCATCGCGGCGCGCAAGCCGCCCGCGAGCTGATGCATGACGTTGCCGACCGGGCCCTTGTAAGGCACCTGGCCTTCGATTCCTTCGGGCACGAGCTTGAGCGTGTCCTTGATGTCCTGCTGGAAGTAGCGGTCGGCCGAGCCGCGCGCCATCGCGCCGACCGAGCCCATGCCGCGATAGGCCTTGTAGGAGCGGCCCTGCCACAAGAACACTTCGCCTGGCGTCTCGTCGGTGCCGGCGAGCAGCGAGCCGACCATGGCGATGTCGGCACCGGCAGCAAGCGCCTTGGCAAGATCGCCGGAGAACTTGATGCCGCCGTCGGCGATGACGGGGATGTCGGACTTCTTCGCCGCCTCGACCGCATCCATGATCGCGGTGAGCTGCGGCACGCCGACGCCGGCGACGATGCGCGTGGTGCAGATCGAGCCCGGACCGATGCCGACCTTGATGCAGTCCGCGCCCGCATCGATCAGCGCCTGCGCGCCCTCCGAGGTCGCGACGTTGCCGGCAACGACCTGCACGGAATTGGACAGGCGCTTGATGCGGTTGACCGCATGGAGCACGTGACGGGAATGGCCGTGCGCGGTGTCGACCACGACGAGATCGACGCCCGCATCGATCAGCCGCTCGGTGCGCTCGAACCCGCTATCACCGACCGTGGTGGCGGCGGCGACGCGCAGGCGGCCCTGCGCGTCCTTGCAGGCCAGCGGATGGGCGACCGCCTTCTCCATGTCCTTCACGGTGACCAGGCCGACGCAACGATATTGCTCGTCGACCACGAGCAGCTTCTCGATGCGGTGCTGATGCAGCATCCGCCGCGCCTCGTCCTGGCTGACATTCTCGCGCACCGTGACGAGACCTTCATGCGTCATCAGTTCGGAGATTTTTTGCTGGCGGTCGGTGGCGAAGCGGACGTCGCGGTTGGTGAGAATGCCGACCAGCTTGCCCGGCGTGGACTTGCCCGCACCGGTGACAACCGGAATGCCCGAGATGCCGTGATCGCTCATCAGCTTGAGCGCGTCGTCCAGCGTGGCGTCGGGGCTGATGGTGAGCGGGTTCACCACCATGCCCGACTCGTAGCGCTTGACCTGCCGCACCTGGGCGGCCTGCCCTTCGGGATCGAAATTGCGGTGGATGACGCCGATGCCGCCGGCCTGCGCCATCGCGATCGCCATGCGGGCTTCGGTGACCGTGTCCATGGCGGAAGCCATGATCGGGATATTTAGCGGAATGGCGCGGGTGACACGGGAGCGGATGTCGACCTCGCCCGGCATGACGTCCGACAGGCCCGGCTTGAGCAGCACGTCGTCGAACGTGAGGGCTTCGCGAATGCCTTGTTGCACGGTGGCCATGTGCCAACTCCTTCCGCGGCCCTGCCGCAAATAGCTATGGATGAGCGCCGCCCTCGGCGTACCTTGCGGCAACGCCGGAGAATCGGAGCCCATCGGTGGGGTTGACGCGGGTCGATAGCACGGGCGGGCGACGAATCAAAGCAAATCGGACCGCCGGCCAGCCATGCACAGGTACTTTGGCAAATTCGCCGCGGATCAAAAGGCGCTGAGAAGCTGGGCTGAGACACTTTGACATGTGCAGCACATGTTTCTATGCTGATCGCATGACAACGATGATTCAGATCCGCAACGTCCCGGACGCCTTGCATCGTCGGCTGAAGTCGCGGGCTGCGCTGGCAGGCATGTCGCTGTCGGACTATCTGCTCAGCGAAATTCGGCAGGTGGCGGAACGGCCGACGCTCGACGAGTTGCGGGCGCGGTTGCGCAGCCGCACCGAAACCATGCCCTCGATCGCCCCGGCTGAAGCGGTTCGCGCGGAGCGTGATCGCGCGTGATTGTCGTCGATGCCTCGGCCCTGCTTGAAGTCCTTCTACGGACGCCCGCAGCGGCAACGGTGGAACAGCGGCTGTTCGCCCCTCATCAAACACTGCACGCCCCTCATTTGCTCGACGTCGAGGTCGCCCAAGTGATCCAGCGCTATGCCGCCAACAGGGAGATCAACGTCGAGCGTGGGCGTATGGCCCTCGCCGACTTGGCGGACCTGTCCCTGCGGCGATACCCCCACGATTTCCTTCTGCCGCGCATATGGGAGTTACGGAACAATCTGACTGCATATGACGCCACCTATGTCGCGCTGGCCGAGGCGCTCGATACACCACTGCTGACGCGCGACAGACGCTTGGCCGCGGCTCCCGGACATCACGCGCAGATCCAACTGGTGTAGTCCCATCGGGCGCCGCAGCGAGCACGTCACGCGTCCCGGCGCCCACCGTCGCCCTCGCAGAGAATTTAGGTGCCATGCGTCGATCCGCCATGGTCGCGGCCCCGTGGCGGTGATAAGCCGCAATTCTCGCCCTTCCTTCCGATTTTCATTGCCAATCCGTCATGGTCGACAAGCAACGCGTCATCCCGCTGATCGTGGCCACTGCTCTCTTCATGGAGAACATGGACTCGACGGTGATCGCCACGTCGCTGCCCGCGATTGCGGCCGACATCGGCACCAGCCCACTGACGCTCAAGCTCGCGATCACCTCCTATCTGCTGTCGCTTGCGGTGTTCATCCCGGCGAGCGGCTGGACCGCCGACCGGTTCGGCGCGCGCATGGTGTTTGCGATTGCCGTCGGCGTCTTCATGGTCGGCTCTGTCGGCTGCGCGCTCTCGACATCGGTCACCGATTTCGTCTTCGCGCGCATTCTGCAAGGCATGGGCGGGGCGATGATGACGCCGGTCGGGCGCCTCGTGCTGTTGCGGTCGGTCGACAAGAGTGCGCTGGTCAATGCCATGGCGTGGGTGACGGTCCCTGCCCTGATCGGCCCCGTGATCGGGCCGCCGCTCGGCGGCTTCATCACCACCTATGCGTCGTGGCACTGGATCTTCCTGATCAACATCCCGATCGGGCTGCTCGGCATCTTCATGGCCTTGCGCTTCATCGATCCCATCAAGAGCGAGGAACGAGAGCCGTTCGACCTCTACGGCATGGTGCTCGCCGGCCTCGGGCTCGCCGGCATTGCCTTCGGGCTGTCGGTTGCCGGACTCAATCTGCTGCCGTGGAGCACGGTTGCCGCCCTGGTCGTCGGCGGATCGATCTCGATGACGCTGTATGTCCTTCACGCGCGGCGAACGGGGTCGCCGGTGCTGGACTTCACGCTGCTGAGGCTGCCGACGCTACGCGCCGCCGTTCTCGGCGGCTTCATGTTCCGGCTCGGCATCGGCGCGCTGCCATTCCTGTTGCCGCTGCTGATGCAGATCGGCTTCGGCCTCTCGCCGTTCAAGTCCGGCCTCGTCACGTTTGGCTCCTCGCTCGGCGCCATGGGCATGAAGGCGCTGGCCGCACGCATCATCCGCGCCTTCGGCTTCCGCAACCTGATGACGGTGAACGCAATCATCAGTGCCGTCTTCCTCGCCGCCTGTGCGCTCTTCACCGTGACGACGCCGCTGCTGATCATCATGATCATCCTGGTGGTCGGCGGCTTCTTCCGTTCGCTCGAGTTCACCGCGATCAATACGGTCGCCTATGCCGAGGTCGAGCACGCGCAGATGAGCCGCGCCACCACACTCGTCAGCGTCAACCAGCAGCTCGCGGTCTCGGCCGGCGTCGCCGTCGGCGCCGCGTCCGTGGAGACGACGATGTGGCTCAGCCACGCCAGCGAGCTCAACGCCACCGTGTTCGCGCCGGCCTTCGTCGTGGTCGCCCTGACTTCGGCGGCGTCGAGCTGGTTCTTCTGGCAGATGCCCGCCGATGCCGGCCACGAAGTCTCCGGCCGCAAAGCGGTGGAGATCGCGAGCCGCAAAGGTGCCGGCAAGGGCGCGGCCAAGGCGGCCGTCAAGGCGGCGACCGAGGATACGCAGGACGTGAGGGATCAGCGGCTGGGGTAGCCCATCTCGTCATTGCGAGCGAAGCGAAGCAATCCAGAATCCCTCCGCGGAGACAGTCTGGATTGCTTCGTCGCAAGAGCTCCTCGCAATGACGGAGTTTGTTGCTATTCCGTCGCCCCGCCCCGAAATCCCGTCGCCAGCACATAGCGCTCCGAGGAATCCGCACGACTCGCGGCCGGCTTGACGTGACGCACCGTTGCGAAATCGCGCTTCAGTTGGGCGAGCAGCTCGGCGTCGGCGCCGCTCTGGAACGCCTTCGCCAGGAAAGTCCCGCCCGGCTTCAGCACATCGCAGGCGAACGCGGCGGCGGTCTCGATCAGGCCGACGATGCGGAGCTGGTCGGTCTTGCGGTGGCCGGTCGTGTTGGCAGCCATGTCGGACATCACGACGTCGGCACCGCCGCCGTCGAGCATGGCCTTGAGCTTGCCCGGCGCGTCATTGTCCATGAAGTCGAGCTGCGCGAACTCGACGCCGGCAATCTCGGGGATTTCCAGCAGGTCGATCGCGATGACCTTGCCCTTGCCGTCGACCGAGCCGACGCGCTTGGCGGCGATCTGGCTCCAGCCGCCCGGCGCCGCACCGAGATCGACCACCGCCATGCCGTGCTTCAGCAGCCGGTATTTGTCATCGATCTCGAGCAGCTTGAAGGCGGCGCGCGAGCGATAGCCCAGCGCCTTCGCCTTCACCACATAGGGGTCATTGAGCTGCCGCTCCAGCCAGAGCTTCGACGACAATTTGCGCTTGCCGTGGGTCTTGACCTGGACGTGCAAGCGGCCGGTGGTGTCCTTGGCCATCTCACCAGCTCCTGAGCGCGCCGTCTTCGCGCATCATCTCGACCAGCATGCCTTCGCGCAGGCCCCGGTCGGCGACGCGCAGGCGTGGCAGGGGAAAGGCACGGCGGATCGCGTCGAGGATGGCGCAGCCGGCCAGCACGAGATCGGCGCGCTCGATACTGATGCAGCTGTTCCCGGCGCGCTCCTCATAGCTCATGCCGAGCAGCTTGTTGATGGTCGCGGTGACGTCGGTATCGTTCATCCAGACGCTGTCGATGCGGCGGCGGTCGTAGCGCACGAGATTGAGATGGATGCCGGCGAGCGTCGTCACAGTGCCTGACGTGCCGAGCAAATGCATGTCGGCGAGATCGCCGCCATGCTGTTCGGCGAACGGCTTGATGTGGTGGGCGACCTCGCGCTCCATCGCGGCGTAGATCTCGGGCGTCACGTCGCGCCCGCCGAACTGTTCGGCAAGCGTGACCACGCCGAACGGAATCGACATCCAGGCTTTGATGCGCGGCTCCGGATTTGCGGCGTCGCGCTCGATCCGCACCAGCTCGGTCGAGCCGCCGCCGATGTCGAACAGGATCGCGCCGCGCCCCCTGGGATCGACCAGCGGCGAGCAGCCGAGCACGGCGAGCGCCGCCTCGGTCTCGCGGTCGATCACCTCGAGCTCGATCCCGGTCTCGGCAGCGACGCGGCTGCGAAAGCCCTCGGCGTTCGAGGCAGCGCGGCAGGCTTCGGTGGCGATCAGCCGCAATCGCTTGGCTTTGCGCAGGTTGATCTTGTCGCGGCAGATCCCGAGCGCCACGATGGCGCGCTCGATCGCGGCCTCGCTGATACACCCGGTTGCCGAGACGCCCTCGCCGAGCCGGATGATGCGCGAGAAGGAATCGACCACGCGAAAGCCGTCGTGGGTCGGACAGGCGATCAGGAGCCTGCAATTGTTGGTGCCGAGGTCGAGCGCCGCGTAGACGCCGGTTCCCGGCGCTTGCGCGCCGACGGCCGGTTCAGTGGCGAACGCCGCCGCCATCGACCCCAGCTCACCGTGCGGCGCAAGGCCGTCGCGGAGCCGCGTGTGGTCATTCATACAAACTGTCTTTCCGCGGCCGGTTAGGCCGAGCTGGAATTGCTTTTTCGCCTGAAACCTTAGCAGCGCGCCAATCCTGCGCAACAACGCATCACATGGGACCATGCCCATTCGTGCGTTGTCGTGAACGGGCCGGTGGGCTATTTTTGAGGGGTCCGGTCCCCCAGGCGCCCCCCAAACCGCGCAATTGCCGGCTTTTCAGGTCAATTCCATGCAAGAACACACCAAATCTTCCACGCTCGAAAACGCTATTGCACTGCAAAAATATGGCGTCGGGCAGCCGGTCCGCCGCAAGGAGGACGATACCCTGGTGCGCGGCAAGGGCCGCTACACCGACGATTTCAACCTGCCGGGCCAGGCCCATGCCGTGATCGTCCGCTCGACCCATGCCCACGGCGCCATTCGCGGCATCAACATCGACGCCGCCAGGGCGATGCCGGGCGTGCTGGGGGTGTGGACCGGCAAGGACCTCGATGCGGCCGGCTACGGCCCCTTCACCTGCGGCCTGCCGCTGAAGAGCCGTGACGGCTCTCCCCTGCTCCAGACCAACCGCCAGCCGCTCGCAACCGACAAGGTCCGCTTCGTCGGCGATCCCGTCGCCTTCGTGGTCGCGGAGACGCTGGCCCAGGCGCGCGACGCGGCCGAGGCGGTCGAGCTCGATATCGAGCCGTTGCCGGCGGTGACCGATCCCGAGCAAGCCGCAAAACCTGGCGCGCCGCAACTCTACGACCACATCCCCAACAATGTCGCACTCGACTACCACTATGGCGACATCGAGAAGGTCAACGCCGCCTTCGCCAGCGCCGCTCACGTGACCAAGGTCGACATCGAGAACACCCGCGTCGCCGTGGTCTCGATGGAGCCGCGCGTCGGCCTTGCGTCCTATGACAAGAAGACCGAGCGCTACACCATCCAGATGCCGACGCAGGGCGTCGCCGGCAACCGCGCCAATCTCGCCAAGAACCTGAAGGTGCCGAACGAGAAGGTACGCATCCTCACCGCCAATGTCGGCGGCTCCTTCGGCATGAAGAACGTCAACTATCCCGAGTACATGTGCATCCTGTATGCGGCCAAGGAATTGGGACGGCCGGTGAAATGGCTGGACGAGCGCTCGACCAGCTTCTTGTCCGACAGCCACGGCCGTGCGCAGAAGATTCACGCCGAGCTCGCGCTGGACGCCGAGGGGCACTTCCTCGCCGCCAAGCTCTCGGGCTACGGCAATCTCGGCGCCTACATCACCGGCGTTGCGCCCAGTCCGCTCTCGCTCAACACCAGCAAGAACTTTTCCAGCGTCTATCGCACACCGCTGATGGCCGTCGATATCAAGACGGTGCTGACCAACACCACGTTGATGGGCGCCTATCGCGGCGCCGGCCGGCCCGAGGCCAACTACTACATGGAACGGCTGATCGACCGCGCCGCCGATGAGATGGGCATCAATCGGCTGACGTTGCGCAAGCGCAACTTCATCAAGCAGAACCAGATGCCGTTCGCCGCGTCCTCCGGCGTCACCTATGACAGCGGCGACTTCCAGGCTGTCTTCAACAAGGCGCTCGAAATCTCCGACCACGAGAATTTTGCCAAGCGCAAGAAGGAGAGCAAGAAGTCCGGCAAGCTGCGCGGCATCGCCGTCGGCTCCTATCTGGAGGTGACCGCACCTCCCGGCGTCGAACTCGGCAAGATCGTGTTCGATCCCGACGGCTCGGTGCAGCTCATCACCGGAACGCTCGATTACGGTCAGGGCCACGCGTCCGCATTCGCGCAGGTACTCTGCCAGCAGCTCGGCGTCCCCTTCGACAGCGTCAAGCTGGTGCAGGGCGACAGCGATATCGTCCACACCGGCAATGGCACCGGTGGCTCGCGCTCGATCACCGCGACCGGCATGGCGATCGTGGGCGCCGCCAAGCTCGTGATTGAAAAGGGCAAGCGCGCCGCCGCGCACATGCTCGAGGCATCCGAAGCCGACATCGAATTCGAAGGCGGCAGCTTTACGATCGCCGGCACCGACCGCAGCATCGACATCATGGAGCTCGCCAAGCGCCTGCACGACGGCAAGACCCCGGATGGCGTGCCCGACAGCCTCGACGTCGATCACACCAGCGAACCGGTGCCGTCGTCCTTCCCGAACGGCTGCCATGTCGCCGAGGTCGAGATCGACCCCGAGACCGGCGTCGTGCAGATCGTGCGCTACAGCGCGGTCAACGATTTCGGCACGGTGATCAACCCGCTGCTGGTCGCGGGCCAGCTCCATGGCGGCGTTGTCCAGGGCATCGGCCAGGCTCTCATGGAGCACGTCCGTTACGACGAGAGCGGCCAGCCGATCACGGGCTCGCTGATGGACTACGCACTGCCGCGCGCCGAGGACGTTCCGAACATGACGGTCGGCGACCACCCGGTGCCGGCCACGACCAATCCACTCGGCAGCAAAGGCTGCGGCGAGGCCGGCTGCGCCGGCAGCCTGTCAACGGTCGTGAACGCGGTGATCGACGCGCTCTCCGACTACGGCATCAAGCACATCGACATGCCGCTGACGCCGGAGCGCGTGTGGCGGGCGATCCAGGATGCCAAGGGGAAAGCGGCGTAGCGCTGCCCATCTGCCTCCACAAGCTCACTGTCATCGCCCGGCTCGACCGGGCGATCCAGTACTCTGAGGCGGCAGTGATTTACGGAGAAGCCGCGGCGTACTGGATGCCCCGCCTTCGCGGGGCATGACACCGAGCTTGGAGCCGTGTACTTGCCTCTCTTCGCCCGCGCTCTACGCCACCGCCTGCTCGCGCGGCTGGTAGATCGCGATGTGCTGGCAGTGCGCCAGCGGCGTCGTGCCATTGGCGACCACGAGCGCGTCGAGCTCGACGAAGCGGTGGCCCTTCTTCTCGTAGTTCGCGGTGACTTTGGCCCGCGCGGTGATAACGTCACCGGCGCGTGCGGCCGACAGCAACTGCATGCGGCTGCCGACATGGATCCAGGGGCCGAGGATCGTGTTGTCCACCAGCACGCGGTTCATGACGCGCTGGATCAGGCCGGGGTGGCCTAGCCCCTCGCCCGCGAAGATCGGATCGGTCTCACGGATGTCGGCGAGATAGTCGGCCGCATCCTGCCCGGCCCAGCGGCGCGGCGTCGTGCCGAGCCATTTGCCGGTCTCGAATGTTGCCGCGCTGACCGGTTTGCGCTCGGCAATCGCGGGGACCTCGAGATAGTCGTTCAACGACACCGCAGCCGCAGTCGCCGGCAGCGACGCCGTGCCGGTGGCACAGAGCTCGGTGCGGCTGAACACCTCGATCGTGAGCAGTCCGTTGTGCTCGGTCGCATCGACGTCGGCGGTCTCGCCGTCATAGACCGGCTTGATGAAACGCGCCTCGATCAACCCGCGCGATAGGAAATCGCGGCCCCAGCGCGCCACCGGCACATGCATCATGTAGGCGAAGACGTCGACGCCGGGGACCAGCCCGCCGGAAAATCCGAAGCGGCGCGCCACATTGTCGTCATGCATCTTGTTTTCGGACTGCTTGGCCGTGTTGTAGGCCTCGACGCGATAGGTTTCGAGCCGGTTCGGCATGGCTTGGCTTTCCCCAAATTCTTGTTGTTTCGGGCCGATCGTAGGCCCTGAGGAACCGGGGTCAATCCCCTCGCCTTTGCGATCCGAATGGGGTACCACGCGGCTGCTGCGGAACCGCTTCGCAAGCCCCATCTACGGACCATGACGAACCCTCAAAACACCACCCGCATCTATGTCGACGCCGACGCCTGTCCGGTGAAGGACGAGATCTATCGCGTCGCTGGCAGGCACGGCCTGCCCGTGAGCGTAGTCGCGGGCAATTTCATCCGCGTGCCCCAGGATCCGCTGATCGAGCGGGTCGCCGCGGGTGCCGGCATGGACGCAGCCGATGACTGGATCGCGGAACGCGCCGGGCCCGGCGATATCGTCATTACCTCGGATATTCCACTCGCGAGCCGCTGTGTGAAGGCCGGCGCCGATGTGATTGCGTCCAACGGCAAGGCGTTCACCGAGGAATCGATCGGGATGACGCTCGCCGTCCGCAACCTGATGACCGATTTACGCTCGGCCGGCGAAGTCACCGGCGGTCCGAAATCCTATTCGCCGCGCGACCGCTCGACGTTTCTGTCGACGCTCGACCAGACCATCCGCCGCATCCAGCGCCGCCGCGCCGACCAGGCCGCAACAAGACAGGACTGAGACACCGCATGGCGCCACCGCTGATTCAACTGCGCGATATCAAGCTGACCTTCGGCGGCACGCCGCTCCTGGCAGGCGTCGAACTGTCGGTGTCGACCGGCGAGCGCGTCTGTCTGATCGGCCGCAACGGGTCCGGCAAATCGACGCTGCTCAAGATCGCCGCCGGCCTGGTCGAACCGGATGGCGGCAGCCGTTTCGTGCAGCCCGGCGCTACCATCCGCTACCTGCCGCAGGAGCCGGATTTTTCCGGTTTCTCCACCACGCTGGCCTATGTCGAGGCCGGCCTCAATGCCGGCGACGACCACTATCAGGCGCGCTATCTGGTCGAGCAGCTCGGTCTCAGCGGCGAAGAAGATCCGGCGCATGTCTCCGGCGGCGAAGCGCGTCGCGCCGCGCTGGCGCGCGTGCTGGCGCCCTCACCCGACATCCTGCTGCTGGACGAGCCGACCAACCATCTGGATCTTCCGACCATCGAATGGCTGGAGGGCGAATTGGAGAGCCGCCGCTGCGCGCTGGTGATTATCAGCCACGATCGGCGCTTCCTGGGCAATCTCTCGCGCAGCACCGCCTGGCTCGACCGCGGCCAGATCCGGCAGATCGACCGCGGCTTCAGTGCCTTCGAGGCCTGGCGTGACGAGGTGCTCGCGGAGGAAGAGCGCGACCAGCACAAGCTCGACCGCAAGATCGTCAACGAGGAGCACTGGTTGCGTTACGGCGTCTCGGGCCGCCGCAAGCGCAACGTCAAGCGGCTGGGAAACCTGCACGCGCTGCGCGACCAGCGCCGCACCCATCGCGGCGCGACGGGCAACGCCAATCTCGCGGCTGCCGAGGCCGACAAGTCAGGCAAGCTCGTCATCGAGGCCAAGAATATCAGCCGGTCCTATGGCGAGCGGAAGATCGTCGACGGCTTCTCGATCCGCGTCCAGCGCGGCGATCGCATCGGCATCGTCGGCCCGAACGGCGCCGGCAAGACCACGCTGATCGAGATGCTGACCGGCGCCAGCGCACCGGACAGCGGCAGCATACGGCTCGGTGCCAACATCGAGATGGCCACGCTCGACCAGCATCGGGAAAGTCTCGATCCGAAGACGACGCTGGCCGAGGCGCTCACCGGCGGCCGCGGCGACCATGTCATGGTCGGCGGCAAGCCGAAGCATGTCGTCAGCTACATGAAAGACTTCCTGTTCGCCCAGGAGCAGATGCGCACGCCGTTGGAGGTGCTGTCGGGCGGCGAGCGCGGCCGGCTTATGCTGGCACGCGCGCTGGCAAAACCCTCCAACCTCCTGGTGCTGGACGAGCCGACCAACGACCTCGACTTGGAGACCCTCGACGTCCTCGAGGAGATGCTCAGCGACTATGAAGGCACCGTGATCCTGATCAGCCACGATCGCGATTTTCTCGACCGCGTGGTAACGTCTGTGATCGTGCCCGAGGGCAACGGACGCTGGCTCGAATACGCCGGCGGTTATACCGACATGCTGGCCCAGCGCGGCGCCGACGTGAAGCGCGCGACAGCGAAGGCCGTCGAAGAGACGAGAGAGCAGCGATCAGTTGCGCCGTCCGGCGGCGCGAGACGACGGTTGACCTTCAACGAGCAACACGCGCTGGAGACGCTGCCCAAGACCATCGCCAAACTGCAGGCCGAAATCGCCAAGCAGCAGCGCTTCCTTGACGACCCCGATCTCTTCCGAAAGGATCGCAAGCGCTTCGACCAGGCCTCCGACGCTCTGACGAAGGCGCAAAAGGAACTGGCCGAGGCCGAGGACAAATGGCTGGAGCTCGAAGTGCGGCGCGAAGAGATTGAACAGGCCTAGCGTGCATTCGCAAAAGTGGGCACCGCTTTTGCAAACGGAATGCGCGCCAACTCAGAGACTTCCATGACAACGACCCTTGCCGCCAAGATCGCCCGCGAATACGGCACGCCCTGCGCCGTCATCGACATGGACAAGGTCGAGCGCAACATCGCGCGGATCCAGAAGGCTTGCGACGACGCCGGGATCGCCAACCGTCCTCACATCAAGACGCACAAGAACCCGACGATCGCGAAGATGCAGATCGCTGCCGGTGCCAAGGGCATCACCTGCCAGAAGCTCGGTGAAGCCGAGATCATGGCCAATGCCGGCATCGATGACATCCTGATCAGCTACAATCTGCTCGGCGAAGAGAAGATGGCGCGGTTAGGGGCGCTGCAGGCGAAGGCGAACATGACGGTCGCCGCTGACAATTCGACCGTCGTTGCCGGCCTGCCCAAGGCCGCCGCGGCCTCAGGCCGACCGCTGTCGGTCGTGGTCGAATGCGACACGGGACGCAAGCGCGCCGGCGTCGAGACGCCCGCCGAGGCGATTGCGCTGGCGCAGGAGATTGCCGCATCCAAGGGACTGCAATTCGCCGGCTTCATGATGTATCCGACCGAGACCGGCTGGGTGGACGCGCAAAAATTCTATGACGAAGCTCTGGCCGGCGTGCGCGCGCACGGGCTGGATGCAAAAATCGTCTCGACCGGCGGAACGCCGAACCTGAAGAATCTCGGCAAGCTCAAGGGCGGCACCGAGCACCGCTTCGGCACCTACATCTATAACGACCGCATGCAGGTCGCGGCGGGCGTCGCCACCTGGGATGACTGCGCGCTGCACATCTATTCGACGGTGGTCAGCCGCGCCGCGCCTGAGCGCGGCATCCTCGACGCGGGCTCGAAGACTCTGACGACGGACACCGGCGGCCTCGACGGCCACGGCCTCATCCTCGAGCACCCCGAAGCGAAGATCGCACGCTTCGCCGAAGAGCACGGCTTCCTCGACCTCTCCCGCAGCAACACCCGGCCCAATGTCGGCGACGTCGTGCGGGTCGTGCCCAATCATGTCTGCGTCGTCGTCAACATGATGGACGAAGTGGTGATGGTGCGCGGTGAGGAGATCATCGGCACGCTGCCGGTGGCGGCACGGGGAAAACTGAGGTAGGGCTCCGTGGGATGGGTGGAGCGTGCGCTCTACCCGTCCTTCAGGGCGAGCCGTCGCAACACGCCCCTGCCCGCCGCAGCCCCCGTCGCGAACGAGGCCTGAAGCAAATAGCCACCGGTCGGCGCCTCCCAGTCCAGCATCTCACCGGCCGCGAACACGCCCGGCAGCTTGCGGATCATGAAGTCCGAGTCGAGTTCATCGAGAGAAATCCCGCCGGCGCTGGAGATCGCGCGCGCGATCGGCGCTACGCCCGTGAGCTTGATCGGCACGGCGTTAATGAGCTCCGCCAAACCTTCGGCCGACACGGCCGACAACGACTGGCCAGCACCGATGGTGGCCTCCTGCAGCAGCCCGACCGCGACCGGCGACAGCTGCGCAGCCTTGCGCAAGAAGTTGGAGAAGGATTGCTTGCCTCGCGAGGCGGACAGGCGCTTGACGAGTTCGCCATGATCGATATCCGGCCGCAAGGCGACGTGAAGGACCGCTTCGCCGTTCGCCGCGATCGCCTCGCGCAGTTCGGCCGACAGCGCATAGATCGCCCCGCCCTCGATCCCGCCGCTTGTGATCATGGCCTCGCCGCGCGCCCGGTGTGGGCCGAAGGACAGCGCAATGCCCTTGAGTGGCTGGCCTTCGAAGCGCGTGCGGAAGATTTCGGACCATGCGACTGTGAAGCCGGAGTTCGCTGGCCGCAGCGTCGAGATCGCAACGCCTTTGTCGGCCAGGATCGTCGTCCAGCCGCCATCGGAGCCTAGTCGCGGCCAGCTGGCGCCGCCGAGTGCCAGCACTGTGGCGTCCGCGGCGACGGTAGCGCCGCTGCCGGGCGGGTCAAAGACCAGCCGTCCGTCCCGGTTCCAGCCCATCCAGCGCTGCCGAAAGGCAAAGCGCACGCCGGCGGCATCGAGGCGTCGCAACCAGGCGCGCAGCAATGGCGATGCCTTGAA
The DNA here is from genome assembly GCF_055807615.1 of Bradyrhizobium sp. MV1.5. Lineage (NCBI taxonomy): Bacteria > Pseudomonadati > Pseudomonadota > Alphaproteobacteria > Hyphomicrobiales > Nitrobacteraceae > Bradyrhizobium > Bradyrhizobium sp. MV1.5. Next base: position 252,689 of record NZ_JBVVPL010000002.1, read on the forward strand.
CGCTTTCGGAAACACACGCCCGCTGGAGCCGACAAAGGTCGGCTCGCCCAGCGCCTCGCTCCAGGCACGCAGCGAGTCAGGCGAAAACGCTTCGATCGCAGCCTGCAGTCTCGGCGCCGCCTCGCGGTAGCGCGCCATGAACTGCGGCAGCGGTTCGCTGTGGGTGAGATTAAGTCCGCCGCGGCCAGCCATCAGGAATTTCCGGCCAGCGGACGGCATCGAATCGCAGACGGTGACGCGAGCACCGCCGTGCGCGAGCACTTCGGCCGCCATCAGCCCGGCAGGGCCGGCGCCGATGACGGCGACGGCTGTCAGAGTTTAACCCCGGCGCGCGCAGCGGCCTGCGCCACGTATTTCTGCGTCTGCTCGAAAGCGCCCTGCAGCGCCTTCGCCTTCGACATGTCGCTGATCTCGGCGAAATGCGCCGCGACCGCATCCGGGGTCCACTCGGACTCCGGCAGGTTGATGCCTTCGCTCTCGACGATCTTGATCACCGCGAACGAGCCGGCGCCAGCGCCCATGATGGTGCGGGTCGGCGCATCCTCGCTCAGCATGTACTCGACCGCTGGCGTGATCGCGTTCGGCTTCATCAACTCCAGCGCCTGCGGCGGCAGCAGCTCTTCCGTCATGCGGGTTGCCGCCGTCGGCGAGATAATGTTGACGCGGATGTCGGACTTGCGGCCCTCTTCCGCCAGCACGTTCATCAGGCCGACCATGCCGGACTTGGCTGCTCCGTAGTTGGCCTGGCCGAAATTGCCGTAGAGGCCGGAGGACGACGTCGTCAGCACGATGCGGCCGTAGTTGCGATCGCGCATGCCGGCCCAGGCCGCCTTGCAGCAATAGAAGGTGCCGACGAGGTGCACGTCGAGCACCTTCTGGAAATCGGCCGCTTCCATCTTGCCGAACGACTTGTCGCGCAAAATGCCGGCATTGGCACACAAGAGATCGACGCTGCCCCATTCCTTGGTGGCGCGCTCGACCATCGCGGTGACCTGCTCGAAATTGGAGACGTCGGCGCCGTCGGCCATGGCGATGCCACCGGCCTTCCGGATCTCCTCGACCACGGCTTCCGCCGGCGAGAGCGAGCCGCCGCTGCCGTCGCGCGCGCCACCGAAATCGTTGACGACCACTTTGGCGCCACGGCTGGCCAATCCCAGCGCATGCGCGCGCCCCAGACCATTCCCCGCGCCGGTGACGATGGCGACGCGTCCGTCGAACCTGATTGCCATTGTGCTTCCTTGTGCTGTCTTCCCTTCTCCCCTTGTGGGAGAAGGTGGCATAGGCGGCCAACGGCCGCCGTTCCTAGTTAAAACGCCAACGCGTAGCGTTGGCTACGGCGCCGGAGGGGTCTGTCTCGGCAGATGAGCGTGTGGAGAGATACCCCTCACCCGGCTTCATCTCGCTCCGCTCGATTTCGCCACCCTCTCCCGCAAGGGGAGAGGGTGCACCGAGCGCGATTTGAACGGCTTTTGAGCAGCGTTGGGTTGCCGGGTCAAGTCCGGCAGCGACGGCCCACCTCAGGCGAAATAGATCAACCCCAGCCACTCCGCAACCAGCGCGGGCTTGTCCTCACCTTCGATCTCCACGGTGACGTTGGTGCGCGACTGCAATTCATTCGGCTTGCGCAGCTTGGCTTCCGCCAGCACGAAACGGCCGCGCACGCGTTTTCCCGAACGTACCGGCGAGATGAAACGCAGCTTGTCGAAGCCGTAATTGACGCCCATCGTGGTGCCCGCGATGACGGGCATCACCTCGTAGGACATGATCGACAGCAGCGACATCGTCAGGAAACCGTGCGCGATGGTGGTGCCGAACGCCGTCTCCTTCTTCGCACGCTCCGGGTCGACGTGAATGAACTGGTGATCCTCGATCACATCGGCATAGGTGTCGATGCGGGGCTGATCGACCAGGTGCCACGACGACACACCGATCTCGTTGCCGACCATGGCCTGATAGGCGTCCAAGGAAATCGGCGGCTTCTTCCAGACTTCGTTCACTTAGGTCTCGCTCCGTGTTTTCGGCAGTTCCGGAAAATCCTCTTCGCGGAATTCCCGACCGCGCAGGGGATCGTTGCGGTCGTCGTCGCGCTCGAGACGTCTGAGCTGAACGCGGCGGATCTTTCCCGATATCGTCTTCGGCAGCTCCGTCACGATTTCGAGGCGGCGGATGCGCTTGAACGGCGCCAGGCGCGCGTGCAGATGCCTGAAGATGGAGAGCGCGGTTTCCGGCGAGCGCTCCGCGCCGGATGCCAGCAGCACGAAGGCCTTGGGAATCGCCAGCCGGATCGGATCCGGGCTTGGTACCACGGCGGCTTCCGCGACGAGCTCGTGCTCGAGCAACACGCTCTCGAGTTCGAACGGGCTGATGCGATAGTCGGAGGATTTGAACACGTCGTCGGAGCGGCCGACGAAGGTGAGATAGCCATCATCGTCCTCGAACACGACGTCGCCGCTGCGATAAAGCTCGCCTTCGGCCCCGGACAGCCCACCGTTGTCGCCTTGATAGCCCTGCATCAGGCCGGCGGGGCGGTTTTCGCCGAGCACCAGAGCCACCTCGCCCTCCTTGGCCGGATGACCATCGGCGTCGCTGACTTGCACGCGATAGCCCGGCAGCGGCCGGCCCATCGAGCCGATCTTGATCTTTTGCCCCGGCGAGTTGCCGGCGAGCGCTGTCGTTTCCGTCTGCCCGTAACCATCGCGGATGGTGAGGCCCCAGGCGGCCTGCACCTGGTCGATCACTTCCGGATTGAGCGGCTCGCCCGCGCCGCAGACCTCGCGCAAGGCCACCTTGAATGACGACAGGTTCTCCTGGATGAACAGCCGCCACACCGTCGGCGGCGCGCACAGCGTGGTGACGCCGCAGCGGCCGATGGTGGCAAGCAGGCCCTTGGCGTCGAAGCGCGGCTGGTTGAGCACGAACACGGTCGCGCCCGCGTTCCACGGCGCGAAGAAGCAGCTCCAGGCGTGCTTGGCCCAGCCGGGCGAGGAGATGTTGAGATGGACGTCGCCGGGCTTCAACCCGATCCAGTACATGGTCGAGAGATGGCCGACGGGGTAACTGCGCTGGCTGTGCCGCACCAGCTTCGGCTTTGCGGTTGTGCCCGAGGTGAAATAGAGCAGCATGGGGTCATCGGCGTTGGTCGGGCCGTCGGCGGCAAAGCTCTCCGCCGCCTTTGCCGCCTCATCATAGGAAAGCCAGCCATCGGAAGCCTCGCCCACGACAATGCGGACGATATTGTCGGCGCCAAGGCTTGCGAACTTCGCAACCTGGTCCTGCGCTGCCACCACCGCCTTCGCCTTGCCGCGATCGAGCCGGTCGCGCAGCTCGTCGGCGGTGAGCAGCGTCGTTGCGGGAATCACGACGACGCCGAGCTTGATCGCGGCCAGCATCGTCTCCCACAGCGGAACGACATTGCCGAGCAGCAGCAGGAGATGATCGCCGCGCTTCAAGCTCTGCGCACGGAGGAAGTTGGCGACCTGGTTGGAGCGGCGCGACAACGCCCCGAACGAGAGCTTGGTCTGCCGGTCCTGCGCGGCATCGACGATCCAGAGCGCAGGACGATCCTTGCTGTCCGCATTCGCCGCCAGCTCGGCGTCGAACCAGTCGAGCGCCCAGTTGAAGGGAACCGGATCGGGCCAGCGGAAGCCCTTGACCGCTGTCTCGTAGTCCGTGCGGTTATGAAGTAGAAACGCGCGCGCTTCCTGAAATGTCGTCATGGTGAGAGCCCGTCGAATTGACCTTCGAGCGTAGCCCGGATGGAGCGAAGCGCAATCCGGGGCCAGCTAGGCAATTGGAAGCGGCTGTCCCGGATTTCTCTTCGCTCCATCCCGGCTACGAGCAAAGCATCGCTATTTCTCAGCGAGGCTGCGAACGTGCTTGATAATTCCGGAAAAATCCACCCCGCCGTGGCCGGCTGCGTCGAATGACTGATAGATTTCCTGCGCATGCTTGCCGAGCGGCGTCGCCGCGCCCGCGGCCTTGGCGGCGTCCTGCGCCAGCGTCAGATCCTTCACCATCAGCGCCGAGGCAAAGCCCGGCTTGTAGTCGTTGTTGGCGGGCGAGGTCGGCACTGGCCCGGGCACCGGGCAATAGGTCGTCAGCGACCAGCACTGGCCCGACGAGGTCGAGGCGACGTCGAACAGCGCCTGGTGCGAGAGCCCGAGCTTCTCGGCCAGCGCGAACGCCTCGCTCACGGCGATCATGGAAATGCCGAGGATCATGTTGTTGCAGATCTTTGCCGCTTGGCCCGCGCCGGCACCGCCGCAATGCACGATCTTCTTGCCCATGTTCTCCAGCACGGGCTTTGCCGCTGCGAACGCGTTGTCCTCGCCGCCGCACATGAAGGTGAGCGTCGCACCCTTGGCGCCGCCGGTGCCGCCGGAGACCGGCGCGTCGACCGAAAGCACCCCGTGCTTGGCCGCAAGCGCATGCGCCTGCCGCGCGCTCTCGACGTCGATGGTGGAGGAGTCGATGATCAGTGCGCCCTTGGTCACCACAGGAACGACCTCGCCCCACACGCCGAGCACATGCTTGCCGGCCGGCAGCATCGTGACGACCACATCGGCGCCTTTCACGGCGCCCGCCGCGCTCTCGGCGATGCCAGCACCGTCGGCCTTGGCCTGGTTGCGGGAGGCCTCGGCGAGGTCGAAAGCGACGACCTTGTGGCCGGCCTTGACCAGATTGGCGGCCATTGGACCGCCCATGTTGCCGAGACCGATGAATGCGATCGTGGCCATCTTGGTTTCCTCCGCTTCAAAGACGTTGTTAATTGAACTTCAGTTCGTCGGCGCCGATCTCGGCGAGATACTGCGCGAGCATGTCCGGCGTGACGTCCTCGATCCGCGACGGCGACCAGGTCGGATTGCGGTCCTTGTCGATCACGGCGGCACGCACGCCTTCGCGAAAGTCGTCGCTGCGGAAGACTTCCAGCGCAGCGCGATATTCGCGCACCAGGCATTCTTCCAAGCTGGACGCGGTGCGCGCGAGCCGCAGCAACTTGAGCGTCACCACCATGCCGCGCGGCGATTTTTCGTTGAGCGTCTTCAATGTCGTGAGCGCGAACTCGGAACCGTCACGCTTGAGCGCGGCAAAGATGTCTTCCATGCGGTCGAAGCCGAACAGTGCGTCGATCGCCGGCTCCCTTGCGGCGACCGTCCCCACGGTCTCCCCCGTCGCAAAACCGTTGATGAGCTTGCTGACATCGGCCGCGGTGATGCCCAGGCGAACCTTGGTCAGCGCGTCGCGCAAGTCCGGCCATTTGGCCGCCGGCACCACCGCGTCGGCAAACTTCGCATGGATCGCATCGGGGCCGTTCATGGTCTGGCCAGTCAGGCCGAAATAAGTGCCGATCTCGCCCGGCGAGCGTGACAACAGCCAGGTGCCGCCGACGTCGGGAAAGAAGCCGAGCCCGACCTCGGGCATCGCGAGCCTGGTGCGGTCGGTCACGATTCGATGGCTCGCATGCGCCGAGAGTCCGACGCCGCCCCCCATCACGATGCCGTCCATGAAGGCGACATAGGGTTTTGGGAATTTCTTGATCCGGGCATTGAGGATGTACTCTTCCCGCCACAGGATCTTGCCGAGGTCACCGTCGACCTTCGAGCTCTCCCAGAGCGCACGAATGTCGCCGCCGGCACACAGGCCGCGCTCGCCGGCACCTTCCAGCACGATCACGGCAATGGCGGGGTCGGCTTCGAAGCGGTCGAGCGCCTTGTCGATGTCGCGAAACATCTCCAGCGTCACCGCATTGATTGCCTTCGGACGGTTGAGCCTGACAATGCCGGCCGCGCCCTCGACCCGCGCGACCAGGTCGCCCTCCTGCGCTCCACTCATCGCGCGCCCTCGATCAATTTGCGCGCCACGATCAGCCGCATGATTTCATTGGTGCCTTCGAGGATCTGGTGCACGCGCAAATCGCGCACGATCTTCTCGATGCCGTATTCGCTGAGATAGCCGTAGCCGCCATGAAGCTGGAGCGCCTGGTTGGCAACCTCGAAGCCGGCATCGGTGCCAAAACGCTTGGCCATCGCACAGAGCATGGTGGCATCCGGATCCTTGCGATCCAGCGCGGCGGCGGCGCGCCATAGGAAGGTGCGGGCGGCCTCCAGCTCGATCGCCATGTCGGCGAGCTTGAATTGCAGCGCCTGGAATTCGTCGAGGCGCTTTCCGAAGGCCTTGCGCTCCTTCATGTAGGCGCGCGCCTTGTCGAGCGCGGTCTGCGCACCGCCGAGCGAGCAGGCCGTTATGTTGAGGCGCCCGCCGTCGAGGCCCGCCATCGCGATCTTGAAGCCGACGCCCTCCTCGCTCAGCCGGTTGGCGACCGGCACGCGCGCGTTCTCGAAGATCACGGCGCGGGTCGGCTGCGCGTTCCAGCCCATCTTGCGCTCGTTGGCGCCGAACGAGACGCCCGGCGTCTTGCCGTCGATCACAAGCGTCGAGATTCCGCCCGGGCCATCGCCGCCGGTGCGGACCATCGCCACCAAGAGATCAGTGCCGCCGGCACCGGAGATGAACTGCTTCTGACCGTTGAGGACGTAATGATCGCCCTCGCGCACGGCACGGGTGCGGAGCGCTGCCGCGTCTGAACCGGCGCCGGGCTCAGTCAGGCAGTAGCTCGCAATCAGCTCCATGGTGCAGAGCTTGGGCAACCATGTGTGGCGCTGGGTGTCGCTGCCGTAGGCATCGATCATCCAGGACGCCATGTTGTGGATGGAGATGAAGGCCGAGGTGGTCGGACAGCCTGTCGCCAGCGCCTCGAAGATCAGCGCCGCGTCGAACCGCGTCATGGCGGAGCCGCCGACATCCTCGCGGATGTAGATGCCGCCCATCCCGAGCGTGGCGGCCTCGCGCATGACCTCGACGGGAAAATGTTTCTCCTCGTCCCAGCGCAGCGCGTGCGGCGCGATCCTTTCCGCCGCAAACGCCAACGCCATGTCGCGAACCGCGATCTGATCCTCGTTCAGAGCGAACTGCATGATGGGCTGCTCATTTTTACTCGTCATTGCGAGCGAAGCGAAGCAATCCAGACCGCCTCCGCGGAAAGATGCTGGATTGCTTCGTCGCTGCGCTCCTCGCAATGACGGCCGAGGGGATCACTTCATCAGCGGGATCGAGAACTCTGCGCCTTCCTTGACGCCGGACGGCCAGCGCGAGGTCACCGTCTTGGTCTTGGTGTAGAAGCGGACCGAATCCGGGCCGTGCTGGTTGAGATCGCCGAAGCCCGACTTCTTCCAACCACCGAAGGTGTAATAGGCGATCGGCACCGGGATCGGCACGTTGATGCCGACCATGCCGACGTTGACTTTGGCCGCGAAGTCGCGCGCGGCATCGCCGTCGCGGGTGAAGATCGCAACGCCGTTGCCGTAATCATGCTCCGACGGCAACGCCAGCGCTTCCTTGTAATCGTGCGCACGCACGACCGAGAGCACGGGACCAAAGATCTCTTCCTTGTAGATCCGCATGTCCTTGGCGACGTTGTCGAACAGCGAACCGCCGAGATAGAAGCCGTTCTCGTAGCCCTGCATCTTGAAGCCGCGGCCGTCGACGGCGAGCGTCGCGCCTTCCTTGATGCCGATGTCGATATAGCCCTTGACCTTCTCGACCGCCTCGCGCGTCACCAGCGGACCGTAATCGGCGGACGGATCGATCGAGGTGCCGATCTTGAGCGACTCGACGCGCGGGACCAGCTTTTCCATCAAGCGGTCGGCAGTGGACTTGCCGACGGGGACCGCGACGGACACGGCCATGCAGCGTTCGCCGGCCGAGCCGTAGCCGGCGCCGATCAGTGCGTCGACCGCCTGGTCCATGTCGGCATCGGGCATGATGATGGCGTGGTTCTTGGCCCCGCCAAAACACTGGCAGCGCTTGCCAGTCTGGGCTGCGCGCTCGTAGATGTATTGCGCGATCGGGGTGGAGCCGACGAAACCGACGGCCTTGATATCGGGATCGTCGAGGATGGCGTCGACCGCTTCCTTGTCGCCGTTGACGACATTGAGGATGCCGGCCGGCAGGCCCGCCTCGATCATCAGCTCGGCGAGCATCAAAGGCACGCCGGGATCGCGCTCCGACGGCTTCAGGATGAAGGCGTTGCCGCAGGCAATCGCGGGAGCGAACTTCCACATCGGGATCATCGCCGGGAAATTGAACGGCGTGATGCCGGCGACGACGCCGAGCGCCTGGCGCATGGAGTAGATGTCGATGCCGGGGCCGGCGCCTTCGGTGTATTCGCCCTTCATCAGGTGCGGGATGCCGCAGGCGAATTCCGCGACTTCGAGGCCACGCTGGATGTCACCCTTGGCGTCAGGAACGGTCTTGCCATGCTCGCGGGCGAGCAGCTCGGCGAGCTTGTCGTAGTCGCGCTGCACCAGCTCGACGAACTTCATCATGACGCGGGCGCGGCGCTGCGGGTTGGTCGCAGCCCATTCCGGCTGGGCGGCGCGGGCGTTTTCCACGGCGGCGCGAACCTCGGCCTTGGACGCCAGCGCCACCTTGGCCTGGACGTCACCGGTCATCGGCTCGAAAACGTCGGCGGTGCGGCCCGAGGTGCCCTTGACCTCTTTGCCACCAATGAAATGTCCGACTGAACGCATGGAATGGTCTCCTTGAGGCGAGCTTGAACGCTTTGACAAATCCTATCGACCTGCATTTTATAGGATTCAAGTCTGAGATAATGCACCATAGATGTGCGAAAATGCTGGATCAAGGCGCTATCGACTGGGACGACTTCCGCTTCGTGCTGGCCATCGTGCGGGGCGGCTCGGTTTCGGCTGCGGCAAAACAGCTCGGCGTCGACCATGCCACCGTCATCCGCCGCGTCGACCGGCTGGAGAAGCACCTCTCGGCCAAGCTGTTTGACCGGCGCAAGACCGGCTACCTGCTGACAGAGGCTGGCCAGCGCGTCGCCGACAGCGCCGAAGCCATGGAATCGACCATCGTCGCCAACCAGGAGCAGGTCGGTGGCTCCGTGGCGCGGCTGACCGGCACGGTGCGGATCGGCGCCCCCGACGGCTTTGGGACCGCGTTCCTGGCGCCGCGACTGGCGCCGTTCGCGGACCGGTATCCCGATCTCGACCTGCAACTTGTGGCCACCGCGCGGCTGTTCAGCCTCTCCAAGCGCGAGGCCGATATCGCCATCAGCCTGACCATGCCGAAGGAAGGCCGCATCGTCGGCCGCAAGCTGCTCGACTACCGGCTCGGACTCTATGCCGCGCCCGCCTATCTCGACCGCTTCCCGAAAATCACCTCGCGCGAGGTGCTGCCGCACCATCGATTCGTCGGCTATATCGAGGAGCTCTTGTTCACGCCCGAGCTCGACTATTTGCCGCAGGTGTCGCCGAAGATCTCCGCACGGTTGCGCAGCGCCAATCTGATCGCGCAACTCAACGCCACGCTCGCCGGCTTCGGTATTGCCGTCCTGCCGCATTTCATGGCGGCCGACTATCCGCAGCTGATTGCGGTGCTGGCGGAAGAGGTCTCGATCACCCGCACCTTCTGGATGCTGATGCACGCCGACAGCAAGGACCTCGCGCGGATCCGTGCGGTGGCGGATTACATCGGCGAGATCGTTGAGCGCGAGCGGGCGTTGTTTGCGGGAAGGTAGAATTTGCAGGGGAGCACGACTGCCTCACCTCATGGTGAGGAGGCGCGGAGCGCCGTCTCGAACCATGCAGGCCACATCTCACCCGCGGCCATCCTTCGAGACGACCGCTGTGCGGTCTCCTCACGATAACGTCCGGAGCCTCTGGCTTTCGCTAACTCTGCTTCGCCTTCTTCGCAACCGCAACCTTCGGCTCGCGGCGCGCGCCGTCCAGCGCGCTGTCCTTGCCCGTCTTCAGCACCTCGTCCGATAGCTCGCTCGAGCCGGCGATGCGCGCGAGCAACATGGTGCCAGCCATGGTCGCCAGGGTCGCGATCGCCTGCTTGCGCGCAGCCTTGCGCGGCAGATTCGGGATGAAGTCCGTGATCATCTCGATCATCTCGTCGAGCTTGCCGGCAAAGGCCTTTCGCGTCTTCGGGCTCTCGCGGGCGATCTCGGCGCCGAGCGCGGGGATCGAGCAACCGTGACCGGGGTTGTCGCGATGCACCGTCGAGAGATAGGTCTCGACGATCTGGGGAAGCTGCTTCTCCGGCGCGACCTGATCGGACTGCTTGCGCCAGTGCTCCATCGAGCGATTCATCGCGTAGTCGAATGCCTCGATCACAAGCGCCTCGCGGGAATCGAAATGGGCGTAGAAGCCGCCATGGGTCAGGCCCGCTTCCTTCATGAGGTCGGCGACGCCTATGCCGTGGGCGCCCTTTTCGCGCAGCCGCACGGAGGCCTTCTTCACGATGCGGTCGTGGGTTTCCTGCTTGTGTTCCCGGGAATAGCGCATGCGGATCTCATTGGATGTCGGAGGTCATCTAATAACACGGATATCGGCCGGACGGCGCATTAATTCCCGGTAAAATTGTTGCCGATCATGGAAAAGGTCGCCGTTGCGTGCACCGCAAGTGCCCCCTTACCGTCCCGCACGAAGCCCTCAGTGTAGCTGGTCTGGCGTCCCAGCTTGATCACCTTGCCTTCGGCTGCGATCAGCCCGGACCGGACCGAGAGCGGACGCAGGAAGGTCATTTTCAGATCGAGGGTGACGGAGCCCTGCCCGGACTCCAGCCTGGTCGAGATCGCACACCCCATGGCGGTGTCGATCAGCGCGGCGGCAGTGGCTCCGTGCAGGAGGCCGATGGTGTTCTCGAGATCCTCGCGCGGATCGAGTTCCATGACGATTCGGCCCGGCTCGACCACGGCCATGACGAAGCCGATCAGCTTGGCAAAGGGTGGCGGCGGCAACCGTCCGTCGCGGATGCCTAGCATCGCGTCCATGCCCGACAGGCCCATCGCCACTTTCGCAACCGGCTCAGGCACCTGCCACTCCACCACCCGCTCGCGCCTCTGCATGGGCGAAAACAGGTCGAGTTGATCGATGTTGGTCATCACGGCCTCTTTGTATGATTTCCATCATACTATGTTGCGGATTTCGTGCTGGCAACTCCCTCCCCGCCCGCTTGACAAGCAATGTATTTCGGCCCGGAAGTGTGATCCCGACCGGCGTATTCGCACGTCCACGAAACTCAGAGATCCTCTCATGGAAATGCTCAACCACCACTGCGGCGTGACGCGCGATACGCGCGGCGTCGTTCATGTCACGATCTGCAACGCCGGCTCGCTGAACATCTTGGGCTCGCCCGTCACCGAAGCGGTGCGCGAAGGCTTGCAACAGCTCTCGTCGGACCGCAGCATCCGGGTTGCGGTGCTGCGCGGCCAGAGCGAGAAAAGCATGATCGGCGGCGCCGACATCAAGGAGATGGCCAGGCTCGACCAGAAGTCCGCCGAGGCCTTCATCAGCCGCCTGCGCGACCTCTGCGAGGCCGTGCGCGCGTTCCCGGCCCCGATGATTGCGCGCATGCCCGGCTGGTGCCTCGGCGGCGGGCTCGAAGTCGCTGCGGCCTGCGATTTCCGGATCGCGGCGCATGACGCGCATTTCGGCATGCCGGAGGTGCGCGTCGGCATTCCCTCGGTGATCCATGCCGCGCTGCTGCCGCGCCTGATCGGGTGGGCCCGCGCGCGCTGGCTGGTGATGACCGCTGAGAACATCGACGCGGCGACGGCGCTGGCCTGGGGACTGGTCGACAAGGTCGCGCCGGAGGGTGGGCTCGATGCCGAGGTCGAGCACCTCGTGAAGGCCCTGCTCGAATGCGGCCCCGAGGCGCTGCGCTCGCAGAAGGCGCTGCTGCGGCAATGGGAGGAGCTGCCGCTGACCGAGTCGGTGAATTTGAGCGTCAAAGTCTTCGGCGAGTCGTTCCTGACGGACGAGCCGACGCGGCTGATGGGCGCGTTTGTGAATCGGAAACGGTAGGCTCTCCGCCTCGTCCGTTCGAACGAGCAAATCTCATCTGACCCACGACAATTTCTCATGCCGGACGCGGTTGCATTTTTTGCGCCGCATCATATGATGATCATAATCTTACATTCTGACATCTGAGGGAGTCCTCCCCATGGCCGAAGCCGCCGATCCCGTCGTCATCGTCTCCGCCGTCCGCAGCCCGCTCGGCCGTTTCATGGGCGAGCTGTCGCCGCTGGCCGCGCACAAGCTCGGGTCGCACGTGATCGGCGCGGCACTCGAGCGTGCCAAGCTTGCGCCGGAGAAGGTCGACGAGGTCTTCATGGGCTGCGTCCTTCCTGCCGGCCAGGGTCAGGCCCCGGCGCGCCAGGCTGCGCGTGCCGCCGGCCTGCCCGACGCCACCGGCGCCACCACCATCAACAAGGTCTGCGGCTCCGGCATGAAAGCAACCATGCTGGCGCACGATATCATTCGCGCCGGCTCGGCCGAGATCGTCGTCTCCGGCGGCATGGAAAGCATGAGCAACGCGCCGTATCTGCTCACCAAGGCCCGTGGCGGCTATCGCGCCGGCCACGACCGCATTATCGACCACATGATGATGGACGGCCTCGAAGACGCCTACGAGACCGGCCGCTCCATGGGCGATTTCGGCGAGGCCACCGCCGAAGCCTATCAGTTCACCCGCAAGGACCAGGACGCCTATGCGATGGAAACGCTCAGCCGCGCGCGCAAGGCGGTCGAGGGCGGCGCGTTCAAGGCCGAGATCGCGCCGATCACGCTGAGCGAGAAGGCAGGTCCCCGCATCGTCGCCAATGACGAGCATCCGCTGAAGGTCGATCCCGCGAAGATCCCCGGGCTGAAGCCGGCGTTCCGCGCCAACGGCACCATCACGCCGGCGGCCTCCTCCGCCAACACCGACGGCGCCGCTGCGCTGGTCCTGACGAAGCGCTCGCTCGCCGATCGCAGCGGCCTGCCGGCTCTGGCCGAGATCAAGGGCCACGCCACCCACAGCCAGGAGCCGCAATGGTTCACCACGGCGCCGATCCCGGCAATCCGCAAGCTGCTCGACAAGGTCGGCTGGAGCGCCGACGATGTCGATCTGTTCGAAATCAACGAGGCCTTTGCCGTGGTGGCGATGGCGGCGCAGCGCGATCTCGGCATTCCCCGCGACAAGCTCAACGTCAACGGCGGCGCCTGCGCGCTCGGCCATCCCATCGGCGCCACCGGCGCACGGCTGATCGTGACGCTGCTACATGCGCTCGAGGCGCGAAAGCTCAAGCGCGGCATCGCGGCGCTCTGCATCGGCGGCGGCGAAGCCACTGCGATTGCGGTGGAGCGCTTGACGCACTGACGTGAAAGTCCGGAAGTGAGGGAACTCTGTCATTTTCGACAGACGCGTCCCGTGCCATTCTGCAAACTTGCGCAGGTCTCTCGCCTGCCCATCAAGATTGAGGCCCAATGATCTCGAACTGGCTCGCGGCAACGCTCGGACGCCGCAATATCCACTACGGCTGGGTGATGGTCGGCGTGACCTTCCTCACGGCGCTGATCAGCGCCGGCACGGTCGGCGCGCCCGGCGTGTTCATCGTTCCGCTTCAGAAGGAGTTCGGCTGGAGCACGGCGGAGATCTCCTCCGCACTGTCGATCCGCTTCATCCTGTTCGGGCTGATGGCGCCGTTCGCGGCTGCCCTGCTCAACCGCTACGGCCTGCGCAACGTCACGCTGACCGCGCAGCTCATCGTCGTCTCGGCGCTGGTGCTCTCGCTCGGCATGACAGAGGTCTGGCAGCTCGTCGCGCTGTGGGGTGTGGTGATCGGGATCGGCACCGGCATGACTGCGCTGGTGCTGGGCGCCACCATCGCGACGCGCTGGTTCGCGGCGCGGCGCGGCCTCGTCGTCGGCATCATGACCGCGAGTGTCGCCACCGGTCAGCTCGTGTTCCTGCCGCTGCTGGCAAGCCTCACCGAACGCTTCGGCTGGCGGCTTGCACTCGGCTTCGTCTGCATCGCGCTCGGTGTTTCCGCCCTCGCGGTCCTGCTCGCGATGCGCGACCGCCCGAGCGACGTCGGCCTGCGCCCCTTCGGCGACGAAGGCGCAGAGCCCCTGCCCGCCCCGCCCGTCAGCCACGGCTCGATCACCGGCGTGGCGCTCGGCACGCTGCGCGACGCCTCGAAGAGCAGCGCGTTCTGGGTTCTGTTCGCGACCTTCTTCGTCTGCGGCGCATCCACCAATGGCCTCGTGCAGGTGCATCTGATTCCGATGTGCCTCGATTTCGGCATCCCCCAGGTGCAGGCCGCGGGCCTGTTGGCTGCGATGGGCATCTTCGATTTCTTCGGCACCATCATGTCGGGCTGGCTGTCGGACCGCTACGACAACCGCTATTTGCTGTTCTGGTATTACGGCCTGCGCGGGCTCTCGCTGATCTTCCTCCCTTTCAGCGATTTCTCGTTCTATGGGCTCTCGATCTTCGCGATGTTCTACGGGCTCGACTGGATCGCAACCGTGCCGCCCACGGTGCGCCTGACCGCGCAGAAATTCGGACCCGAGCGCGCCAATCTGGTGTTCGGCTGGATCTTTGCCGGCCACCAGCTCGGCGCGGGCACCGCCGCCTTCGGCGCGGGTTTCTCGCGTACGGTCTATCAGAGCTACCTGCCCGCCTTCTTCATCGCCGGTGCGCTCTGCGTGTTCGCCTCGCTGATCGTGCTGACGCTGTCGCGACAACCGAAGCCGAAGCCGCAGGCCGCGATGGCTTAGTACCTGATCGTGGTGGTGACGCCGAAGATTGCGGCGTCACCGATCCGCGCGACACCGCTCGAATCGTTCGGGTCCGGGATGCCGCCCGATGGACGGAACACATATTGGAAGTACGGCGCGACCAGCCAGCCCGGCTTGACATGCGCTTCGTAGATCATCTCGATCAGGGTTTCGTTGCTGCGCACCGGGCTCTGGATGCCGGTGAAGAATCGGGTATCGACGTCGAGATGACGCGCAGTGTTCGAGATCCGCATGTAGGCCGCCGCCACGCCGAAGCGATCGAGCGGTCGACCGGGAACGAAACCGACGAAGCCGATGCCGCCGTCGATATAGAGATCAATCAGGTTGCGGTCAGGCGGGCTGTAGGCGATGCGGCCGAACGCGGTGACACCCGCGAGCGAGGCCGACGTGCTGTTGTCCCTGACCTCCGGCGGGCGGTAGAGCACCTGCTCGATGACCGCGAAGATTCCGTAATTGCCGCGAAGCTTCGCCGGAATGCCGCTTCCGCCGGGATCGGCGATCGACTGCACCTCCGCCGTAAAGCGCTGGCTGTCGAAGGAGCCATAATGCTTCCAGGCACCCGGCGTGACATTGCCGGCGAGCGGACGGCCGCCGATATCGATGGCGTAGTTGAAGCGAACCTGCCCGATCACCCACGGCGGGTCGTTGACGCGAAAGGCGAGACCATGATGGTCGCGAAGCTGCGGATCTGCATCGCCAGGTCCTGACGGATCGCCGTTGAAGACAGCACCGAACGCCGTGATCTGATCCGTCAGCGCGGCCTTGATGCGAATGCCGGGCACCGCGATCGGCGGCGCCGGCCCGCCGGCCGGAAGGTTGGATGCCTTGATCGCCGGCCAGCCGAAGGTGCCGTTGATGAAGAGATCGTCGGTCTGGCTGTCGAAAAACTCGACATCGGCGGCCTGCTGGCCGGCCCTGATGTTCAAGCGGTCGTTGAAGAAGCTCTGCTCGAAATAGGCATTGTAGAGCCGCTGGTCCGGCAGCGCCTCGATTTCGCTGATGGTGGCGAGATTCATGACGTAGTTGCGGCTCAGACCTCGCCCGTAGATCACGAAGGCATTGGCGTAAAAGCGGCCACCGGTCCAGCCGACCAGCTTGTCGAGATCGGCATCGACCGACAGATCAAGCCGGCCGAAATGGATGGCGCCGCGCTTAACGCCACCCGACACATTGCCGATGTTGTCGGCGATGTAGGTGGCGCCGAAATTCAGGCCCTTGTCGGCGAGGCCGTCATGCCAGTCGTTGAACCATTTCGGAGCGAGCCACCCCGCCGCGCTTTCGTCCTTGGCGCCGGCGAACGCGCTCGTGCCTGCCACTGTCCAGGCCAGCGCAATGGCAGCCGCATATCGCAGCAAAAATCGATGTGCACTCGCGATCACGGCTGATACCGGCTGGCGTACGCTATTTGAAGATGCCGCTACGCCGCATGAAGAGATAGGCCGCACCGACCGACGAGGCCATCAGGAGCGCCGCCCAGAAAAATCCGCTCTCGACATCGGTCAGCGGCAGGCCCTTGGTGTTCATGCCGAAGATACCGGTGATCAGCGTCGGCGGCAGCAACAGCGAAGTGACGATCGATAGCGTGTGGAGGTGGTTGTTGCTTTGCTCCTCGTTCTTGAAACGCAGCTCCTCCTCGAGCAGGCGGCTGCGTTCGCGCAGCTCGACGATATCGTGGTCAAGGCCGTCCAGCCGCTGCGCCAGCTTGCCGGCCTGGATACGCAGGTCCGGCGACAGGTGGTCGGTGTTCTTCTGGTCGAGGCGATGGAACAGCGTACGCAGGCCGGTGAGCTGGCGATGCAGCCTGACGCAGGTCCGGCGCAGCCGGCCGAGATTGCGGCGCATCTCCGGCTTGGCGTCGTCGGCCAGAATCCGCTCCTCGATCTCGTCGATCTCCTGGCCGAGCTTGTCGGCCATCCTATCAAGCGTGTCGGCGACCTCGTCGACGATCTTTTCGAGGAGATGGGCGACATTGTCGACGCGGTAGCCGCCTTCGAGCACCCGGCGTGTCGCGTCCGCCGAGCACAGCGCCTGATGGCGGCCGCTGATCAGGAGCCGCTCGGTCATGGCGAAGCGCAGGAACGCGGTCTCCTCCGTCGCGCTGCCGATGTCGCGTACGAGGTCGGAGAACACGCCGTAGATGCAGTGATCGATGACGTGAAGCTGCTGGAAGGTGTCGTTGGACAGCAAGAGCTCGCGCGCAAGCGGCGGCAGCTGTGACGCGGCGATCCACGGCCGTGAACGCGTGTCCGTGAGGTTGAAATGCAGCCAGAGCCGGCCGTCGTGACTGAACTCGATCGGCTGGTCGATCGGCAGCGCTTCGGCACCGCCGTCGCTGTGGAGGCGGAACGCCCACACCAGGCCGGGAATGCCAGACACGGAATCCGATATCGCGCTGACACGCTTTGCCGGCTCAGCCATGACCAACCCCAACCGTCAACGAATGCCCCGCTCCGGAAGATGGCTGACGCCTCTTCCGGACCCACGCGGGTACTCAATTACGGCATTGTTACAGTTTGATGATGACGCCCTACTCGGCCGCCAGCGCCGTCGAGGCCGCCGCCTCGGCTTCCCTGATGTAGTCGTGCACGACGCGGCCGAACGGCAGCGTCAGGTCGGCGATGTAATGATGCGCGCCGAGGCAGCGGCGGACCGGGAAATCAGCGACGGGCGCGTTGACATGCGGCACCAGATGCAGCCGGCCGGGCCCCATCCAGGAGCCCTTCGGCACGATGTCGATGAGGTTGATCGCGACGAGCTGGCAGATCTCGAGGCGGCCGTCGACGCCGGGGATCATCTTCAGATTGATCTGCGTCTTCGACAGCGTCGCCCGGGTCAGATCGCCGTTGCCGGCCATGCTCTCGTGCTTGTAGCCCATCGTGCCCATGGCGACGAGCTGGCCGGCATATTCCAGCGTGCCCGTCAGCGTGTCCTTGACGATCTCGAGTTTGGGATGCGCGTATTTCTTGGGAAAGCCCCAGATCTCGCGGCCGGCGGCGATCGGCGGATCATCGTCCAGATACATCTGCGAGACGAAGTTGACCTCCTCGCCGTGCAGGCGCGCGGGGATGACGAGGCCGGACTCGGTGTAGCTGCCGAAGCCGGAGGAGTCCGGCATCCTGATCCATTCGTAATGCACGATCGGCTGATCGATCGGCTCCAGCGGCTCAGGCAGGCCGGCGCGGATGAGGTCCGGATCGGTCTCGTAGGTGATGACGAGGAATTCGCGGTTGACGAAGCGATAGGGCCCGGCCGGATAGCTCGGCCCGGCCGCCGGCATCGACGGAAGTCTCAGCAAATCTTCCCTGCGCATCGCTGGTCTCTCCTCTCGTGGCGCTCACGTGATGCCCACCCGGCGGCGTCAGGCGGCGATGCAGAGTGCTAGCCGCCGTCATTGACTGCGATGTGAAGGATTTCCGTCAGCCGCACGACCGCAGCCATTCCCAAGGCGATCATGGTGCATGCAAGCGATGCATCGGCGCCAGAATTGTCATTACGCCGTCACCGCCGGACGCAATCGTTCGGCGAAACAGGGAGCACCGACCATGGACGCCCGCACATATCAGACACATCAGCCTTCTTCACGAGGCTGGCGGCCCGAGCGCTGCGACCGCGTCGCGCTGGTGCTGCAAGGTGGCGGCGCGCTCGGCGCCTATCAGGCCGGCGTCTACCAGGCGCTGCACGAGGCCGGCATCGAGCCCGACTGGGTCTGCGGCGTCTCGATCGGCGCGATCAACTCCGCCATCATCGCCGGCAACAAGCCGGAGAAGCGGCTCGAGGCGCTGCGCATTTTCTGGGAGCGCATCACCAACCGCAAGATCTGGCACTACACGCCTGACGGCGACATCTTTCGCCAGTGGCGCAATCTCACCAGCGCCTGGATGACGTCGGCGATGGGCCAGCCGGGCTTCTTCAGCCCGCATCAAGTCAATCCATGGCTCAGCCCGGTCGGAGCCCGGACCGCCACCAGCTATTACGACACGATGCCGCTGAAGGAGAGCCTGCTCGAACTCGTCGACTTCGACCTCATCAACGAGAAGAAGGTTCGCTTCGCAGTCGGCGCCGTGAACGTGCTCTCCGGCAATTTCATCTATTTCGACAATTCCCATGACGAGATCGAGCCGGAGCACATCATGGCTTCCGGCGCCCTGCCCCCGGCACTGCCGATGGTACGGATCGGCACCGATCATTTCTGGGACGGCGGCATCGTCTCCAATACGCCGCTCCAGCACCTGCTCGACCAGGAGGACGCGCTCAATTCGCTGGTGTTCCAGGTCGACCTGTTCAGCGCGCGGGGCGTGCTGCCGCGCTCGATCCAGGACGTGATGGCCCGCCACAAGGACATCATGTATTCCTCGCGCACCCGCCACAACACCGACGTCTACCGCCGCACCCACAACCTCAAGGTCCTGCTCTACAAGGCCTTGGCGAAGCTGCCCGACGAGCAGCTCTCCGAGGAGGAGCGCAAACTCAAGTCGAGCCTGCGCCACATGCCGGAGATCGCGATCCTGCATCTGATCTACCAGCAGAAGGCCTATGAAGGCGACGCCAAGGACCACGAATTCTCGGGCACCTCGATGCGCGAGCACTGGACCTCCGGCTACGAAGACACCAAGCGCACCCTCAAGCGCCGCGACTGGATCAAGATGCCCGACGAAGGCATGGGGCTGGTGGTGCACGATGTGCACCGGGAGACGGAAAGCGCGTGAGCAACGCGCCCCGCGGGGCGCGCTCAAACAAAAAGTGCGAAAACAACCCCATGCACAGTAGCCGGGGCGTGGCAAATCAATGACTTACGTTTTACCGAAAACGATTTGACTCGTCGGGCAAAACAGGAGCAGGATGTCATCGTCGGGCATCTGCGTCATCATCGTCATCAACCTGCAAAATGGTCTCCGACAGCAGAGCGGCAGCCTTTTGCAGCGGGCCTATGAACCGGTCCAACTCGACGAAGCTGACGCGTGCCACCGGCACGGAGACGCCCAGGCAAGCGATCAGCTCTCGATCCGGGGACAGGATGGGCACGGCACACCCCACCACGCCTTTCACGTACTCTTCGTTCGTTTTGGCCCAGCCGCGCTGCCGCGTCTCTTCGAGCACCTTCATTAGCGCGTGGACATCGACAATCGTCGTTTCAGTGAATTTGATCAGAGCGAGTGCGTGGCACAGCTTCACCCGCGTCCGCTCGGGCAATCCGCTCATGTAGATCTTTCCGGTGGACGTGCAGTGTAGCGGCGCCGCTTCTCCCGGATTGAACTGAAGACCTTGCGGCTCCGAAACGCGAACGCTGTCCACATAGGCGACGGAATTATCGCGCACGACGCCGATCTCGCATTGTTCACCGATTTCTGCCGCGACCGCTCGAAGCACCGCGTGCCGCCGCGCTGTGCGGAAGGCCGCTCCGATCACAGTCGCGGATAGCGTGACGAGTTGATTACCCACAACGTAACGCTTGGTCCCCAACGCCTTCTGAAGCAGTCCGCGGCCTTCAAGATTTCCGATCAACCTGTGCGCCGTTGGAAGAGGCAGCGAGAGAGCCTTGGCGATCTCTGCCGCTGAGACGGCTTTGCGTTGGTCAGCCACATGCCGAACGATCGCGAGGGCGCGGTCCAAGGGTCCATCCCTCTCAACTTGCTTCGTCATTTCCCTACCGGTTGGGATTGGCAGCAAAATACACTGCATCCAATAATTATCATTTTTCGGAATAAAATCTATTGATATTCGACAATTCCATTTGTCCAAATCCGGAAAGCTCATATTCTTGGCGCTGTCGGCGATTGACTAGAACTTGTGCAGCGCGGTCTCGCCGTTTCGAAATGTCGCTTCGTCGCATGGCCGACCGCCAAGTCCGACGGCGCGCTCAACAGGAGATGTGTATGTCTCGTCACTACGACGTGGACGCCGTGAGGAAGGAATTCCCTGCCGTTGAACGGATGGTTTATCTGGACTCGGGATTTCAAACGCCGCTCGCGCGCCCGGTGAGAGCCGCGATCGAGC
Source organism: Bradyrhizobium sp. MV1.5 (assembly GCF_055807615.1). Lineage (NCBI taxonomy): Bacteria > Pseudomonadati > Pseudomonadota > Alphaproteobacteria > Hyphomicrobiales > Nitrobacteraceae > Bradyrhizobium > Bradyrhizobium sp. MV1.5. The sequence goes on from NZ_JBVVPL010000002.1 coordinate 273,334, forward strand.
TCTTCCTTCGCGAGGGCTTCGAGACGGCTGGCCCGAAGAGCGTCTGGCTCGACCGGGTGGAGCAGACCCGCGCCAAGGTCGCTCGCTTTCTCGGCGTGACTGCCGATGAGATCGCCTTCACGAAAAACACGTCGGAAAGCATGAACATCGCGGCAAACGCATTGCCGCTCCAGGCCGGTGACAATGTCCTGATGGTCCACGGCGATCATCCGAACAACGCCTACGCGTTCCTCAATCTGCAACGGAAGGGCGTCGAAATTCGCTTCATTCCGATGACGGATATCGTCGATGCCGACAGCTTTGCTCCCTTCATTGACGACAAGACGCGCGCAATCTCGATGTCGCATGTGACCTTCCATGCCGGTCACCGCTTTGACATCGAGAGCGTCGGCGCGATGTGCGCCAGGAAGAAGCTCTACTTTGTCGTCGATGTGATGCAGGCGATCGGCGTCGTACCTGTTGATGCGAAGGCGATCGGCGCCAGCTTCATCGGCTCCGGCAGCCACAAGGGATTGCTCGTTCCGCAAGGCCTCGGGCTTCTCTATTGGGACAAATCCCTTCGAGAGCTGGAACCGACCTATATGGCGGCCGCGAGCCTCGCCGATATCCCCAGCGACCTCATCGCGTGTCCCGACAAAATGGCGCCCTCTGCGACCGCCAGGCGCTTCGAACTTGGCAATTTCAATCTGCCCGCGATCCATGCTCTGGGTGCTTCCCTCGACATGATCGAGCAGATCGGGGTGCAGAACATCCAGAACCACTGCTTCGACCTCGGCGATCACCTGATCGCGCGCCTGGACGAATTGGACGTCCGCCTGGTTGGCCCGCACGAGCGACAACACCGCGCTCCGCACATCTACGTCATCGCCCTGCCCGCAGCGGACTGGCTCGGGCATTTCGAGGAGAACGGCGTGCGGGTTTCGCCCGAACGTGACGGCATCCGCGTCTCGCTCGGCATGTTCAACACCGCGACGGATATCGATCGCCTGATCGACGTCATTCGCCGGCGAGGGCTCGGACGCCCTTCGGTTGCAGCTTGAATTTGACAAACGATGGGATGACAAAAACCATGAAACAGCTCGTTCAGGTATTGGGACTTCTCCCGGCGCTCTTAGTTAGCAACGCAAGCCCCTCCGCGGCGGCGGATAGCCCGACGCTGGACAAGATCAAATCCAGCGGTTCGATTACGATCGGTCACCGTGAGGCCTCAATACCGTTCTCGTACCTCGGGCCCGACCAGAAGCCCGTCGGTTTCTCGCTCGATCTCTGCGCGGCGATCGTCGATCGCGTCAAGGAGGAGCTGAGATTGCCCAATCTCAAGGTCAGTTTCACCCCGGTGAACTCGTCGAACCGGATACCGCTGATCCAGAGCGGGACCGTCGACATCGAATGCGGCGGCACCGCGAATGACAAGAAGCGGCAGGAACAGGTCTCGTTTTCGGTCGCCACGTTCGTCAGCCAGCCGCGATGGCTGGTCAAAGCCGCCAGTGGCGTCAAGACCGCCGGCGACCTGAAAGGCAAGACGATCGTCGTCACCCAGGGCTCCAACGCGGTCGGCTTCGCGCAGGGCGTCAACGCCAAGGAACAGCTCGGCCTCAACATCGTCCAAGCCAAGGACCATGCGGAATCGTTCCTCATGTTGAACACCGGCCGTGCGGCCGCCTTCATGGAGGACGATATTCTCCTCGCCGGGCTGAAGGCTGCGGCGCCGAATCCGGACGCACTCCTGTTCCTTCCCGAGGGTTACGCGAAGATCTACTACGGGCTGATGTTCACGAAGGGCGATGCCGGCTTCAAGGCACTCGTCGACGACGTTCTCTCCAAGCAAATGGCATCAGGCCAATTCGAGAAGACCTACGCAAAATGGTTCACCAAGCCGATCCCGCCCAAGGGTGAGAATCTCGCATTTCCGCTCACCGACGAATTGATGGGCCGGATCGCGCATCCCAGCGATTCTGTCGACTGACTGACGGAGCCGATCGTCTCGCCAGGTCATCCTCGTCCGCACCTGCAACTTTGAGGACTCGCGATGTTCGGAGTGCTTTTTGAACAGACGGCGGACGGCCAGCGCTATATCGACTGGCTGCTGTCGGGCCTCGGTTGGACACTCGCTCTCGCCTTCTTCGGCTGGTGGATCGCCTTCGGCATCGGGGTGATCGTCGGCGTGGGCCGCACGGTGCAAAATCGCGTCTTCGCGATATCGGCCCGGCTCTATGTCGAGATATTCCGGAACATCCCTGTCCTTGTGCAGATGTTCCTCTGGTATTTTGTTTTCCCGGAGGTGGTGCCGAGCGCAATCGGAGATGCAATCAAGCAGATCCCGCCGCCATGGGCATCGTTCTTCCCGGCACTTCTTTGCCTCGGGCTCTACACGGCTTCCCGCATAGCCGAGCAGGTCCGGGCCGGCATCGAGGCGCTCCCAAAAGGACAGCTCGAAGCCGCCAACGCCCTCGGCCTCAGCGGTTACCTCACCTATCGACACGTCATCGTGCCGCAGGCCTTGCGCCTCATCGTGCCGAGCCTCACCAGCGAGGTGATGGGCATCTACAAGAACACCTCCGTCGCACTCACGATCGGTTTGATGGAGCTGACCGCCCAGGCACGCCAGATCAGTGAAGCGACGTTCCAGACATTCACTGCCTTTGGCGCGGCGACCATCGTCTATCTCTGTCTGGCACTGATTGCCTATCAAGCCATGGCGCTGATCGACAGAGCGGTCCGGATTCCGGGTAGCGCGCCCGCCACGCTCCCGGCTGACCAGGATCTCGCCGGCGAAGTGGAGCAAGGCGCCTTGCCCGGCGTGATGGGAGCCGCGAAATGAACGCCCTCGATTTCTCGATCGTCGCGCAATCATGGCCCTATCTCTGGTCGGGCCTGCTGTTCTCGCTGTCGCTCACGGCCGCCGCGTTCGCCATCGGCATGATTCTCGGAACCTGCCTTGCGCTGGCGCAGCACTTCGAGCTTCCCGTGGTTGCCCAGATCATCCGCGGCTACGTCGCGATCATCCGATCGATCCCGCTGATCCTCGTTCTATTCTGGTTTTTCTTCCTGGTGCCGATCGTGCTCGGGCACCTTAGCGGCAACGGCCGCCCCATCCCGATCGGCGCCACCTATACCGCCTTCATCACTTTCGGCTTGTTTGAGGCGGCCTACTATTCCGAGATCATCCGCGTTGGACTGCGCGCCGTGAACAAGGGCCAGTTTGAGGCCTGCCAAGCCCTCGCGCTGTCCACCTACGACACCTACCGCCAGATTGTCCTCCCGCAGGTCCTGCGGGTGGCAAGTCCGATTATCCTGAGCCAGACGATCATCCTGTTTCAGGACACGTCTCTCGTCTACGTCCTGTCGTTGACGGATCTTCTCGGTGCGGCCTCCAAGCTCGCGCAGCTCAACGGCCGCCTCGTCGAAATGTACCTCGTCATAGCAGTAGCCTATCTCGTCATCAGCTCTGCGGCGTCCCAGTGCGTCGCCATCCTTCGCAAGCGATATGCTGTTGCCGCTGCCCGCTGACCATCGGGGTACCAAATGGCCCCGCATTTGGGAGACGAACATGCCTCAAGCGACTGTCCGCAATGCCACACGGCCCGCCGAGATCGTCGTCGTCGAGAACGTGACGAAGCGGTTCGGCGCATTCACCGCGCTGAACGACGTCACCCTCAAGGTCGACAAGGGCGAGAAGATCGTGCTCTGCGGACCATCAGGCTCCGGCAAGTCCACCCTTATCCGGTGCATCAACCATATCGAGAAGCACGATGCAGGCAGGATCATCGTCGATGGTGTCGAGCTGACCAACCGCATCGCCGACATCAACAGCGTACGTTGTGAAGTCGGGATGGTATTTCAAAGCTTCAACCTATTTCCGCACCTCACCGTCGCGGAAAACTGCATGCTGGCTCCAATTAAGGTTCGCGGGATTTCGCAGTCTGAAGCGCGCGATCGCGCACTCGGCCTGCTGCGGAAGGTCCGCATTCAGGATCAGGCCGACAAGTATCCCGCGCAATTGTCGGGCGGTCAGCAGCAACGTGTCGCCATCGCGCGAGCGCTGTGCATGCAGCCCAAGATCATGCTGTTCGACGAACCGACATCGGCTCTCGACCCCGAGATGGTCAAGGAGGTACTGGAAACCATGGTCGAGTTGGCGAAAGAGGGAATGACGATGGTGTGCGTGACGCACGAAATGGGATTTGCCCGGGAGGTCGCCGACCGAGTGGTCTTCATGGATCGCGGAAACATCATCGAGGAAGCGGATCCGGAAACATTCTTTCGAGATCCTCGCACGGAACGAGCGAAGGCTTTTCTAAACCAGATCATTCACTAGCCAAATCGGCAGCGCCCGATAGAGTGCGGCTTGTCGAGGCGATGCCACAGCCCCCATCACGACGCCCCGGAGCGCTTGGTTTCCGCTCTGATTCGAAAGTCCGATTTTGCAGCACTGAGCGCTGCGGCGAGCTCGTCGATGTGGTAGGGTTTCGACAGGATCCGGATCCCGGCTGTTTCGGCGTCGTGAACCGCGGCTTCGGCGTATCCGCTCGTCAGCAAGACCGGAATGTCGCTTCGCCGTCTCTTGATCTCGGACGCGAGCTCGACACCGTTCATGCCGCCCGGCATCATGATATCGGAAAACACCAGATCGACGGAGCGGCCGTCCGCTAGGGCACCGAGCGCCGCCGCAGCGCTGGCCGCGCGCGTGACCTGGTAACCGAGCTGCGCAAGCATCTCGCTGACCAGCGCGGCGACCTCGTCGTCGTCTTCGACGAGGAGAACCCGGCCATGATTGGCCTTCTTGGGCCGAGCCCTGTTCAGGTCGATGAGATGCCGTTCACCCGAAGGGATATTCCTGGATCGCGGCAAGTAGAGCTCGATGCTGGTGCCCTCGTCGACGATCGATTTTATGCGAACCATCCCGCGTGACTGCGTCGCAAATCCGTGAACCTGGGCAAGCCCCAAGCCCGAGCCTTTCCCGACATCCTTGGTCGTGAAGAACGGTTCGAAGACCCGCGCCAGGATCTCGGGGCTCATTCCAACGCCCCTGTCGACCACGGACAGACGAACGTAATCGCCCGCGATCTCGTTCTCGTTCAGGCCGGCCAGGTTCTCGCCACGGACAACGATCGTGCCGCCGTTCGGCATCGCGTCGCGGGCGTTGACCGCCAGGTTGAGAACGACCAGTTCGAGCTCTCCCGGATCGACCTCCACCGGCCAAAGCCCCTCCGGAAAATCGAACTCGACGTGAACGTCGCCTCTCAGGCTCCGATCGAGCAATTCGCGCATGCCGCCGATCTGCGCCGGGATGTCGACGGCCTCGGGCCGGAGCTTCTGCCGCCGTGAAAAAGCCAGAAGCTGCCTGGTCAGGCCGGCACCACGCTGCGCCGCCTGAACCATTCCTTCCAACAGGCGCCGCCGCCGATCAGGATCGGTCTGCCGGTCGAGCATGTCCAATCCACCGGAGATCACCATCAGCAGATTGTTGAAGTCGTGCGCTACTCCGCCGGTCAATTGCCCGATGGCTTCGATCTTCTGGGCCTGACGAAGGGTCTCCTCGACGCGGGCGCGCTCTTCCATTTCGGCCCGCAGATGCTTGTTGGCCTCCTCGAGGGCACGGGTGCGCTCGACCACGAGTTTCTCGAGCTCCTGGGCCGTCCGCTCCCGCGCCTGTAGCAAGGTCCGAATTTCATATTGCCGCCGGCGGGCCCGCATTGCGGATTGAATAGCGCTCGTCAGCGTGATCGGCTGAACCGGACGTTCAAGCAGGGAAACGTTGCGGAGCGTCTCGACGATGCTGCGGCGCCAGGCAACGACCGCCGGCTGCTCCCGGTGGCTCGTGAGAATGACAAAGGGCAGGTCGGACCAGGGCGGCTGCCTCTCAATCCAATGTGCCAGCGGCTGGGTATCCTTCCCGAACAGACCCTCCTCGGCGAGAAGGACCGCGCCCACGCCCGCCGACATCTCGCTGACCAGTTCAGGCAGACCCCGACAATTGATTGCTACGAGATTCGAATTACGGAAAAGCTCGACCGATGCCGGTCCATCGCGGCCGATCGGAGCAAACACGAGGACGCAATGATCGCGATCGGCGTTCATTCCGGCAGCCCTTCCGGCATCTCCGTGCCCGAGTAATGCGGATTCCCGGAAAAGATGCCGCTGAATCCGGTCAGCGGAGGACCGACCGTAATGCCGGCACTGCCAAGGCGAAACTCGCGGATGGAATTTTCATGATTGCCGCTGCGCTTCTTCACGACCGAGAGCGCACGCCGCACCGTTCCGCCGACTTCGAAATAGCGCAGCATGAGCACGGCATCGCTCAAATAGCTGATATCGAGAGCCGTTTCCATCGGACCGACCAGCCCATGCTGAGCGAGGATCAGGACGGTCAGCACGCCTTTCTGTCCGAGATAGCTCAGGAGCTCATGCATCTGGAGGATGAGAAATCGCTCGTCCGGCATTGCGTTGAGGTAGCCGTTCAGACTGTCGATGATAACAATTCGGGCGTTATCCTGTTCGACGCTGTTGCGCACATTGGCGGCGAATTCGCCGGGGGACATCTCGGCGGGATCGATCTGTTTAAATCGGATGAGTCCCGACTGCAGATGGTTTTCAAGGGGCAGGCCCAGCGTTCGAGCCCGGGCCTCCACCGTACCGCGACCTTCATCGAAGGCAAAGAACACCGTATGCTCACCGCGATCTGCCGCCGCGATCGCATAGGTCAGCGCGAGAGAAGACTTGCCGACACCGGCGGCGCCCAAGAGCAGCGCACTGGTGCCGCGCTCAAGCCCTCCTCCCAGGAGCTGGTCGAGTTCCGCATTGCCGCTGGGCGTCAACTCACCGATAAAGGAGGTGTGATGTTCCGCCGCCACCAGACGGGGGAATATCCGCACCCCTCCCGCTTCGATCGTGAAATCGTGGAAGCCGCCGCGAAATCGAATGCCGCGCATCTTGATCACGCGAAGCCGCCGGCGCTCTGCTCCATAATCAATGGCGAGCTGTTCGAGCATCACGACGCCATGCGCGATCGAATGGAGTTGCAGATCGTCCTGGGACGACGAGAGATCGTCGAGGAGGATGACCGTGCAATTGCGGTTGGTGAAAAAATGCTTCAAGGCCAGAACCTGGCGCCGGTACCGCAGCGGATTCTGCGCAAGGAGGCGCAGCTCGGACAAGCTGTCCAGCACCACGCGCGCGGGATTGATCCGTTCGACCTCCTTGAATATCAGGCCCGTGGTTTCGCTCAGCTCCATTTCGGCGGGGTGGAAGACGGTGAGCTCGCGCTCCGGATCGAGCGTCGTCTCCGGCGGCACCAGTTCGAAGATGTCGACGCCTTGCAGCGACCAGCCGTGCCGCTGCGCAACCAGCGCCAGCTCGCGCTTGGTTTCCGACAAGGAGATATAGAGTACGCGTTCACCGCAGCGCGCGCCCTCGAGAAGGAATTGAAGCGCCATCGTGGTCTTGCCCGAGCCGGGCCGACCCTCGTAGAGGTACATGCGATTGGGATCGAGCCCGCCGTAGAGGATATCGTCGAGGCCGTCACTGCCGGTCGAAATCCTGGGCAACTCTCCGGGGTCGCTGGCTTGCACCCGGCTTGATGAATTGATCATTGAATCCCCGTGAAGTTCCATCGCCGACAGTGCGCTCCGGCCCCGAGATGGGACGCGCGGTCAGCGGCCCGATCTCAGCCGTAAGGCGAAATCTGGCAAAGAACGCCCAAGCCGGGTTCCAAGTTCCGCCTCCGGACGCATGTCCGCCAGACCGTCTGCCGCGGAACCGTTCCGATCCTAGACGGTCAGCGTCGACAAGGCAGTTCGCGGCCCCGCAAAGCCGAGCGAGCTCACTGCATCATCGCGGCCGCGATCTTCTCCGCCGACATCAGGACCGGAAAATTGGTATTGGCGCACGGCACCACCGGGAAGATCGAGGCATCGACGACGCGCAGGCCCTGCACGCCCTTGACGCGCCCCTCTGGATCGACCACCGCCATCGGATCGTCGGCCCGGCCCATGCGGCACGAGCAGGAGGCGTGCCACACGCCGATGGTGGCCTTGCGCACGAAGGCTTCCAGCGCCTCGTCATCGTTGATGACGTCGTCGAAGGTGAAGCCCTCGACCACGAAATTGTCGATCATGTAGTGGCGCAGCGCCGCCGGTCCGTCCATCAGGGCCGCGGCGATCTTGGTGAGAATCCGATTCCTGGTGTTGACCACGCCGATCTTGCGCACGCGGTCGGTATAGGAGGCCGGGAACGGCTTGTCCGTCACGGCCCTGACGACGTCGCTCATCTGCACGGCCGCCATCTTGCGGAAACCGCTCATCAGCCGATCGAGGTCGCGCCGGTCGGACAACAGGTTGAACTCGACGATCGGCTCGACTGACGGATCACGCGAGGCAAGCTTGACCTGTCCGGTCTCGGAATAGGTCTTGTTGACGAACGTCAGCAGCGATCCGATCTGCTCACCGACCGCGTGCCATGCCGATTTGCTGAGCAGGACGACGAACATGTCGCCTTTCGGTACGCCTTCGAGCCCGGACGAGTAACGCAGGCCAAGCTGCATGTGGCGCCTGGTGTGCTCGTTCATCCGCGCGCCGCGGCGGACAAAGGACGACAGCGAGATCGAGGGGTGATCCATCAGGCGCTGGCCGACGCCCTGCAGCCCCATCAGCACGGGAATGCCCATATCCTTGAGGTGACCGACCGGGCCGATGCCGGCGCGCAACAGATGCGCCGGCGAATGGATGGCGCCGCTCGAGAGAATAATCTCGCGGGCGCGGAATTCCTGCTCCCGCCCGTCGACCACGGCCTTCACGCCGACGCATTGCGTGCCTTCGAACAGCAACTCCCTGACTTGCGTGTTGGTGGAGATCGTGAGGTTGGCGCGCTTGCGCGTGTCGCGATCGAGATAGCCCATGGCAGCCGAGACGCGTTGCTCGGCCTGGTTGGAGTGCGTCACCGGGAAAAACCCGTCGACGAACTCGCCATTCTGGTCGGGCAGGAACTGATGTCCGGCCTGCTGGAAGGCTTGCGCGAACGCCTGCGAATGCCGCGTCCAGTGCTCCCTGGGGATTCGGCGGACCGGAATGCGGCCGTCCTTGCCGTGGTAGGGACCGTCGAAATCGAGGTCGCGCTCGACCTTCTTGAAGAAGGGCAGCACATCGTTCCAGCTCCACCCCGCAGCGCCGCGCGCTTCCCATTCGTCGTAGTCGGTCGGCGCGCCGCGGTTGGCCATCTGGCCATTGATCGAAGAGCCCCCGCCAAGCACGCGAGCCTGCTCGTATTTGCGTAAGGGCGGACGTCCTTCGTTCGGATTGTTGTGGCTGACGATCTGGGTCGTGACCTTGAGCTCGGTCCAGTGGAAGCGCGGATCGAAATAGGCCGTACCCGGATAGCTGTCCCTGATCTCGGCCGGCTCGTCTCCGGGCGGTGTGTCCTGTCCAGCCTCGCAGAGCAGGACCTTGTTGGCGCTCCTCGCGGAGAGCCGGTGGGCCAGCACGGACCCCGCCGAGCCGCCGCCCACGATGATGAAGTCGTACACGATTGGCGCTTCCTCTTGTTCTTGCCCGGGAAGCGTAGCGCGTTATTGTTTTGAGGTCACGTCATCGCTGCCGCGGCAAAGCGCGAGCACAGACGCCGATGGCTTTGCCTATGGCCTGATCGCGACGCTCGCGGGCTTTACCGCTTGCTCGTTAAGCTCGCCCGCAATCGCTCGGCGAACCAAACGGCAAAAATCGCAGCGAACGACAGACCGAAAAAGATGGCTGTCCAAAGCAGCGCGTTTCCGGCGTTTGTCATGGCGTTCCTCCCCGTGCTATCGGCGAGAGGCTTGCAGACAATGAGGCGCGAGGCTTTGCGCTAGATCAATTTTGCCCGATTGTATCGGGCTGAGGGCAGGCTGACCCTACGGCCTGATCGAGAAATTCCCCGGCGGCCCTGGCTTTCGCAATGGCTCCGCCAGCCGCGCAAACTCGCACAGCAGCGACCGCGTCTTCCTGGGATCGATGATCTCCTCGACCCAGAACTTTTCGGCGGAGCGGAACGGCGAGCGCAGTTTGTTGAGGCGGTCCTCGATCTCTTTCAGTTTCTCCGCCTTGTCCTCGGCCGCGTCGATATCCGCGCGGTAAGCGGCTTCGATGCCGCCTTCGAGCGGGAGCGAGCCCCAATAGGCCGACGGCCAGGCGTAGCGGATCGAGAAGCGGTCGGCCGGCTGATGCACCACGCCGGCGACGCCGAAGGCGTTGCGCAGGATCACCGTGCACCAGGGCACCGTGGTCTGGTTGACCGCCGCCATGGCGCGAACGCCATGGCGGATGGTGCCCGCCTTCTCCGCATCGAGGCCGATCATGAAGCCGGGGCAGTCCATGAGATAGACGATCGGCAAATGGAAGGTCTCGGCGAAGTCGACCCAGCGCACCACCTTCTGGCAGGCATCGGCCGTCCAGGAGCCGCCATAGTGAAAGCTGTCGCTGGCAAGCACCATCACCGCCCTGCCCTCGAGCCGCGCGAGGCCGACAATGATCGGCTTGCCGAAATTCTTGGCGACCTCGAAGAACGAGCCCTTGTCCACGACCTGCTCGACGATCGGCCGTATCTTGTAGACCTGCTTGCGGTTACGCGGCACTGCGTTCATCAGCGCCTCTTCGGTGCGCTCCGGATTGTCGGTGCAGGGCAAGGTCGGCGGCAGCCCGTCAACCGACGACGGCAGATAGGACAGGAATCGCCGCGCGCAGGCGAAGGCCTCCTCCTCGGTGTCGACGGCATGATCGACCGCGCCGGCGCGGGTCTGGATGTCGGCGCCGCCGAGCTCTTCCTTCGAGAGGTCCTGCCCCAGCGCCTTCACCACCGGCGGACCTGCGACGAACATCGCGGACTTCCGGGTCATGATGGAATAGTGGCTGGCGGCAAGACGCGCGGCGCCGAGCCCTGCGACCGAGCCGAGGCCGAGCGCGACCACGGGCACGCGCGACAAATTCTCCGTGGTGAAGCGATACCAGCGTGTGCCACCGATGCCGCCCGGCAAATTGGCGGCGCCCTTGGTCTCGATGGTCTTGACCGAGCCGCCGCCGCCCGAGCCTTCGATGATGCGGACGATGGGCAGGCGGAGATCATGCGCCATCTCCTCCGCCATCAGCGGTTTTGCGGAGATGGACGCGTCCGCCGAGCCGCCGCGCACGGTGAAATCGTCGCCGACCACGACGACGGTGCGGCCTTCGACGCGCGCGCGACCGAACACGCAGTTCGCCGGCGTCAATTTCTGCAGCTCGCCGCTGGAATCGTACTCGCCGACGCCGGAGACGGCGCCGATCTCGTGAAAGCTGCCTTTGTCGGTCAGTCTGTCGATACGTTCCCGAACAGTCAGTCGGCCCTGGTCATGCTGACGCTTGACCTTGTCAACGCCGCCCATCTCCCGCGCGAAGGCTTCGCGCCGGGCGAGCTCGTCGAGTTCCGACTTCCAGTTCATTCACTCCCTCCGAATTGATCGGCTTGTTATTGTTGTGCACGGCCATGGCGACCGGTTTGCGCGGGATGCGGGCGTTGAAGACGTCGCCCTCCGCGCCGTCCATCAGGCTGCCGAGCGAGCGGCCGAGCGCGACCATCAACGGGGCGACCTCGGCATGCAGACGCTCTTCGTCGTACATCGACGACAGAAGACCGATCGTGATCACCACGAAGGTCTGGTATTGCGGCGACCAGATCGGCACCGCGAGCCCGTTGATATGCGGGCTCCACAGCCCGCAGGCCACGACATAGCCGCGCTCAAGCAGCAACTGCCGGTTGGTCTCGATGCGGGGCCGCAGGATTTTCGCGGCCTCGGGAGCTTCCCGCTCCATATCCGCGATGAAGGCATCGCCGACCTCGGGCGCCAATGCCGCGGTGTAGGCTGCGCCCGCAGCGGTCGAGGCCATCGAGATGCGGCTGCCGGTGCCCTCGTGCAGGCCGAGCGCCGAGGCCGAGCGCGCGAACTGGAGATAGACCAGATGGAAGCGATCGGGGACCACGAAGCCGACGGTGCCGGGCAATTGCTCGGCGACTTCCTGGAGCCGCTGGCGGATCATGCTGCGCAGCTGCGCGCCCTTCATCATCGAGGCGCTCATCGCCACCGCGCTCGGTCCGATGCGATACTTCTGATCGCGCGGCAGATAGACCAGTTGCCCCATCCGCGTCAGCGTGTGCGTGAGCCGCGACACCGTCGAGCGCGGCAGGCCGCAGCGATTTGAAATCTCGAGATTGCCGAGCCTGCTATCGTGGCCCTCGAAGCATCGCAACACGTCGAACGCGCGCGACACCACCTGGATGACATCACCCTCGCCGGCATCGCCGGCGAGCGCACCTTGTCTACTCAACCGCTCTGAACGTCGTCCCATGATCCCTACCGCTTGTTCCGCTGTGCGGAATTAAATTCCGCTTGCAGAAGAAACTACCTCAGGCATTTTGCGACCACAACAAAAAGGCGATGGCATGCCAGAAATTAAGATCGTCACGGAGATCGCCGGACGCGTCTGCGCAACTCCCGTGCAAGTTGGAGGAACCGTTGCAGATGGTGATGAGATTGTGGTGATCGAAGCGATGAAGATGGAGATCCCTGTGCTTTCTCCTGTGAGCGGCGAGATCACATCGCTTCTGGTGAAGCTCGACGACGTCGTTGCCGAGGGACAGGCGATCGCGATCGTGGCGAACTGACTGCATTAACCGTCGTTTCCGCGACAATCTGTCAGCCTCATTGGTGCGTTCGCGCTACGGCGTTGCCATCGCTTGATGGCGATGACATGATCCGTTTCAAACAAAACCTGTTTCAAACAAAGAAAGAAAATCGTCGCGGCAAACGCGAGGATCATTGGAGGGAAACATGCTTCGTGGGCTGATCATCCTCGCGCCTGCCTTGGTGGCGGGCATTTCTTTTGCGTCTACACGCTATGCGTCCGCCGAAGACATCAAGCTGCCGGCGACATTGACGTTCACCGCCTATGACACCGGCACCGCCGGCTTCAACATCGCTGTCGGCGTCGGCAAGATGATGAAGGACAAATACTCGAGCGACGTGCGCGTGCTCCCCGCAGGCAACGACGTCGCGCGTCTGGCGCCGCTGCGCGCCAAGCGTGCGGTTTCCGCGGCGATGGGATCGGGCACCTATTTCGCACAGGAAGGCGTGTTCGAGTTCGGCTCCAGGGAATGGGGCCCGCAACCGCTTCAGATCATGCTCTCATCCGTCGACTGCAATTGCGGCACGCTCGGCGTGGCCGCGGATACAGGCGTGAAGGAGCTCAAGGACCTCAAGGGAAAGCGTGTCGGATTCGTCGTCGGCTCGCCGGCGCTGAACCAGAACTCGCTCGCGGTGCTCGCCTTCGCCGGCCTGACGCAGAAGGACGTCAAGGTCGTCGAGTTCGCAAGCTACGGCGCGATGTGGAAGGGCCTGATCAACAACGACACCGACGCAGCCTTCGGCACCACCATCACCGGGCCCGCCAAGGAAGCCGAGACTTCGCCGCGCGGGCTGGTCTGGCCGCCGCTGCCCGCCAAGGACAAGGAAGGCTGGGCACGGATGCACAAGGTCGGCTCGTTCTTCTTCCCGCAGACCGCGACCTGCGGCGCCGGCATCTCGCCGGACAAGCCGATCGAACTCGGCAATTATCCCTATCCGATCTTCGTCGCCTACGCCTCGCAGCCGGCCGACCAGGTCTATGCGATCACCAAGGCGATGATCGTGAACTACGATTCCTACAAGGACTCCGCGCCCGGCGCCGGCGGTCTTGCGGCCGACCGCCAGACCAAGAACTGGGTGGTGCCGGTGCATCCCGGCGCGGTGAAGGCATTGAAGGAAGCCGGGCAATGGAGTGACGCGCAGGACGCGCACAATAACAAGCTGATCAAGCGCCAGGAGGTGCTTGGCGCAGCGTGGACCGACTACGGCAAGTCCAATCCGCCTGCGGATGACAAGGCGTTCCTCGACGGTTGGATGAAGGCGCGTGCCGCAGCGCTTGCGAAGGCCAACATGCCGAACGGGTTCGAGGATTAGTTCTCAGCGTTAATTGCCCACGCGCGGGGTCGATCATGTCGTCTGCTTCAGTCTCCACCGCCCCGCAGGACGAGGCCAAGCGGATCGTGTTCGACGATCCTCATGGCGCCGCCGGCAACATGCAGGAGGCGGAGGTCACGCGCGTGCGAAGCTTGCGCGGTGCCTGGCGCTGGATGCTCGTCGTCGCGACCGCAGCGACCATCCTGCTCTGCATCAACCAGCAATTCTCGCTGCGCTTCTTCATCGGCTACACTCAGCTCAACACGGAGTACTTTTATCTCCTGATCGCGCTGATGCTGCCGTTCACGTTCCTGATCTTCCCGGGGACCCCGCGCGCGCCGCTCGACCGCATTCCCTGGTATGACCTTGTCTGCTTTGTCGTGACCTTTGCCGCGGCGCTCGTGTTGATGTCGAACGTCCGCAAGGCCGCGGAGGCCGGCTGGGAATTCGGCGGCGCGCCGAACAGCGTGACCGCCGCGGGCCTCGTGATGTGGGTGATGCTGATGGAGGCCCTGCGCCGGACCGGCGGCTGGAGCCTACTCCTGAGCGTGCTTCCCTTCACCGTCTATCCGCTGTTCGCGGAATCCAGCTGGCTCGGGCCGTTTCGCGGCACGCAGTCGACGCTGGAGCAGGCGACCGCCTATCACGTGCTGTCGGGCGAAAGCCTGCTCGGCATTCCCATCCAGGCCTTTGCCGACACCGTGATCGGCTTCCTGGTGTTCGGCACCGCGCTGATGATGACCGGCGCCGGAAAGTTCTTCATCAACCTCGCCTTTGCGCTGTGCGGCACATTCCGTGGCGGCGCGGCGAAGGTGTGCATCTTCGCCAGCGGCCTGCTCGGCATGATGTCAGGCTCGATTATCTCCAACGTGCTGACCGCCGGCACCATGACCATTCCGGTGATGAAGAAGAGCGGCTTTCGCGCCTCCTATGCCGGCGCGATCGAGGCCTGTGCCTCGACCGGCGCGGTGCTGGCGCCGCCGGTGATGGGCGCGACCGCTTTCGTGATCGCACAGTTCCTCAACGTCAGCTACGCCGATGTCGCGCTCGCAGCCATCATTCCGGCGGTGCTCTATTACATCGGCCTGTTCATGCAGGTCGATTCCTACGCCGCACGACACGGGCTGAAGGGCATTCCGCGCGCGGAGTTGCCGCGCGTCATGGATACGATCAAGGATGGCTGGTACTACGTCTTCGTCATCGCCCTCCTGATCGTGATGCTGCTCTACTTCAAGCGCGAGAGCCATGCGCCGTTCTACGCCACCGCCCTGCTTCTGGTCCTCAACCAGCTGTTCTCGAAGGACACGCGCTGGACTGTCGCGACCATCGGCAAATTCCTCGAGGTCAACGGCCGCACCTTCGTCGAGCTCGTCGGCATCCTCGCTGGCTGCGGCCTGCTGATCGGCGCTTTCTCGATGACCGGCGTGGTGTCGAGCCTCGCCAACGACCTGCTGCGCATCGCCGGCGACAATCCGTTCCTCCTGCTCGGCATGTGCGCACTGACCAGCCTGATCCTCGGGCTCGGCCTGACCACGACGGCCTGCTACATCTTCCTCGCCATCCTGGTCGCGCCGGCGCTGGAGAAGCTCGGGCTGAACAGGATGGCCGTGCACATGTTCATCTTCTACTGGGGCATGCTGTCGTCGATCACCCCGCCAGTCGCGATCGCCTCGTTCGCGGCCGCAGGCATCGCCGGCTCGCCGGCGATGAAGACGGGCTGGGAATCGATGTGGGTCGGCAGCATCATCTATTTCATTCCGTTCTTCTTCGTGCTCAATCCGGCGCTGGTGCTGCAGGGGCCGAGCCCCTATTTCGCCGGCCTCGGCTTGATGGCGCTCGCGGCGTTCGGCACGCTGTTCATCTGCGGCGGCATCCAGGGCTACCAGCCCTTCGTCGGCGATCTCCGCGGCGCCGGTGCCCTGGAATGGCCGATCCGCGTGCTGCTCGTGATCGGCGGGTTCGTGGTGGCCACCCCCGGCGGCGGCATCATGCCGCTGTCGCAGATTCAGGTGACGCTGCTCGGCCTCGCCATCCTCGTCCCTACGGTTTTGCTCGCACTGGTGCTGGTCCGGCGGCAGACCGTGGAGCCGGACGGGTTGCGCGTGCCCTGATTGCGTTGCACAAAGAGAGGCGATGAAACCGCTTTCGCCACTCGCCACCGCCTGGACCCGTTCGAAGCCGCCTTTGCTGCGGTTTCTGGACAATTGCCTCAACGAATTCTCGGCGGAGTCCTCCGGCGCGGTCGCCGACTACATTCCCGAGCTCGGCAAGGCCGATCCTGCCTGTTTCGGCATCAGCCTCGCGACCCTGGACGGTCATGTCTACGAGGTCGGCGACTCCAGAGTGCCCTTCACCATCCAGTCGATGTCAAAGCCGTTCGTGTTCGCACTGGCGCTGGACCTGCTCGGCGCAAACAGGGTCGAGAGCGCGATCGGCGTCGAGCCTTCAGGCGATCCCTTCAATTCGATCCGGCTCAACTCGGAGAACCATCCCTTCAATCCGATGGTCAATGCCGGCGCGATCGCCTGCACCGGGCTGATCCACGATAGCAAGGGTCCGGACGCCTTCGAGCAAATTCGCCTCGCGCTCGGTCGTTTTGCCGGCCGCGACCTCGCCGTCGACGAGGCCGTCTACGCTTCCGAAAGCCAGACCGGCGACCGCAACCGCGCCATCGGCTATCTCCTCAAGACCAATGCGGTGATCTCGGACAATGTCGCTGCCGTGCTCGACGTCTATTTCCGGCAATGCGCGGTGCTGGTCACCGCGCGCGACATCGCCGTGATGGCGGCAACGCTCGCCAATCGCGGCGTCAACCCGGTCACCGGCGAGCAGGTGCTGACGCCCTACGCGATCTCGCGCACGCTGTCGGTGATGACGTCGTCGGGCATGTACGACTATGCCGGCGAATGGATCTACCGGATCGGCATCCCTGCCAAGAGCGGCGTCGGCGGCGGAATCCTCGCCGCCCTCCCCGCCCGCCTCGGGCTCGGCAGCTATTCGCCAAGGCTCGACAAGCACGGCAACAGCGTGCGCGGCATCAAGGTGTGCGAGGCGCTGTCCTCGCATTACGATTTGCATATGCTCAACCGCAGCGATGATGCGCGCAACGCCGTCATCGCCGACTACGATATCGGCAAGAGCCCGTCGCGGCGCGTCCGCCGCCCGCAGGAGCGCGATATTCTCGCGGCCCACGAGCAGGAGGTGCGGGTCATCGAGCTGGTCGGCACGCTGTCGCTGTCGGCGGTCGACTATGTCTCGCGCCGGCTTGCGGGCCGGCCGCGGCCGCAATTCGTGATCTTCGATCTCCACCGCGTCACCTCCACCACACGCGCCGGGGCGCGGCTGGTAGCCGAAGCGTTCGAGGAGCTGGCGGCGCTGAATGTGACCGTCGTGCTGTCAGGCGTCAGGCGCGCCTCCAAGGAATGGGACAGCCTGCGGGAATGGACCGCGGAGCTCAAGAACATCCGCGATTTCTACCTGCTCGACACCGCAATCGAATGGGCCGAAGACCAGATCGTCTACCGCTATGGCGGTTCGATCGACTTCCATGAGACCACCGAGCTCGCCGAACAGCCGCTGCTCGCCGGCATGAGCGAGGAGGAGCTGACCGACCTCGCCTCGATCTGCACACTTCGAACCTATCCGTCGGGCGCAAAGATCCTCACCACGGGCGATCCCGCCGATGCCCTGTTCTTCCTGCGCAGCGGCGCGGTGCATGTCACGCTGCCCGACGGCGTGCGGTTGGCGACGCTCACGGCCGGCATGGCCTTCGGCGAAATGGCCCTGATCGAGACCACTCGCTCGGCCGACGTATTCGCGGACATGGCGGCGACCGCGTTCGAGGTGCCCCTGAAAGCGTTCGACCGCTTCCGCAGGCAGCACCCGCACGCCAGCGAACGCATCATGCGCAATCTTGCGCAGCTTCTGGCCGATCGCCTGATCGTCGCCAACGCCAGGGTGGATATCTTGACCTCGACCTGAGCGGCCTAGCGGCTCGCCGCCTCGCTGATCCGCCGCTTGATCTTGGCGGCGCTGGTCTTGAGCAGCTCCGATGGCTGCTGGCCGGTCGCCACGCACAGGCAGGCCCAGTAGTAGATGACATCGCCCAGTTCATCGACGAGGCCGGCCTGGTCGAGCCAGTCATCGCGGAGCAGCTTCTTGATGTGCTCGGCCACCTCGCCGGACTCCCCGGCGAGTCCGAGGCCCAGATAGGCCAGCCGTTCGTTGGACGGACGCTCATCGACTTTCGCAATCGTTGCAGCCCAGGCGGCATATTCATCGATCGTCATGAGCATCCCTCACAGCAATGCCTCGATCAGCCTACCACTTCGGTGACCGGTTGAAGGTCGATCTCAAAGGTCTCCAGGAACTTAGACGTCATGATGTAGAACCCGACCGAGAGCTGCAGCTCGACGAGCGCGGCCGGCGTCAGTTTCGATGCGATCGCCTTGAAGGTCGGATCCGTCGGCTTGTTCAGCTTGACGATCTCGTCGGCGAAGGCGAGCGCGGCGCGTTGCGTCTCGTCGAAACAGGTCGCGGCCTGCCAGTTCTCGAGCGCCTCGTTCTGCTCGTCGGTGACGCCGACGTTCTTGCCGATCCGCTTGTGCGCCACGATCTCATACGGCGCCTCGCACAAAATGCCGGTGCGGGTGATCGCGAGCTCGCGCACGATCGGATCGAGCTCACCCTTGTGGCGGATGGCGCCGCCGAGCCGGCAGTACTGCTCGAAATAGCTCGGCGAGTGCGACATCATCCGGAAGATGTTGGCATT
Source organism: Bradyrhizobium sp. MV1.5 (assembly GCF_055807615.1). Classification (NCBI taxonomy): domain Bacteria; kingdom Pseudomonadati; phylum Pseudomonadota; class Alphaproteobacteria; order Hyphomicrobiales; family Nitrobacteraceae; genus Bradyrhizobium; species Bradyrhizobium sp. MV1.5. The sequence goes on from NZ_JBVVPL010000002.1 coordinate 292,101, forward strand.
GCGGTTCTTGTCGAGGATCTCGCGGGTGCGGTCGGATGCCTTGGACGGATCGCTGTAGTTGATGCGGGCCATGATTTTCCTGAAGTTTTTCCCTAAGCCTTTGATGCTTTTTGTCGTTAGCGGCGAAAGTTCCACGAAACTGTATTCTTGCGCGTCCGCAGGAGCAACAACATCGAGTCAAAATGCCGCCGCATTGCTGAACGACCTTGGCACAGTCGATATTCGCCGCGTGGGGACTTGATCGCGGCGGATACTCGCAAGGGGTGTTCCGAGTAAAAACAATTGGCCGTCGGGCGCTAACCGCGCATCGATGAGTCACGCCCAAGTCTAGGGAGAAAATGGCATGAAGGAAGCCACCAAGGGGGCGGCCTCGGAAGCGTTCGCGCATATGCTGGCGGTGATGGCGATGCTCGTCATCGCCAGCATCCTGTTCTACGGCCGTTAGTTAGGAGTCGCGTGGGAGCTTTCGTCATTCCGGGGTGGCCCTCGCACAGGCCAGGCCCAGAATTCCCGTTCCAGGCTCGGTCTCTCAGGACCGCCCCCGAATGACGAATCCCACCGCTCGCTTTGCTGCAGTAGCCCGGATGGAGCGCAGCGCAATCCGGGAGAGTCTATCGGTGAGGTGAAAACCCCGGATTTGGCTGCGCTCCATCCGGGCTACATTCGACAAAGTTCGTTATCTGTCTTTGGCAAAGAACGGCACAATCTTTCCGGCGAACGGTTTGAAGCTCGCACTGACCTCATCGCCGATGGCGAGATCATTCTCACCATGCGCCATCATGCGAAAACCCTCGGCGCAATCGACCAGCAGGATGTTGTAGGGTACGTGCGAACGCGTCTCAGGCGTCGCGGCGCGGCAGACCAGCGACGTCGCGTAGACCCTGCCCTTGCCGCTGGCGCGCTGCTCGCGCGGATCGGACGCACCGCAGGCGGCGCAGAAAGCGCGATGGCAATACTGCACATGGCCGCATGACGTGCAGGTCTGAAAGGTGATGACCTGCTCACCTTGGGTCCAATCCGCGATTCGCTCGCTCATCGCACCCGCTCCAGGAACATGGTCACGTGAGACGACAGCACGCCGCCGTCACCGTGCAGCAGCGCGATCGAGGCGTCACGCACCTGACGATTCGCCGCCCGCCCCGTCATCTGCAGATGCGTTTCGACAAGATGCGCCATGGCGCCACCGACGCCACAATGACCGTAGCTGAGCAGGCCGCCATGTGTGTTCAGCGGCATTGCGCCGTCGCGGCTGAAATGGCCTGCGCGCACGCGCGCGGCTGCCTCGCCCCGGCCAGCAAGGCCAAGGTCTTCCAGCAGCATCGCGAGCGTGATTGTAAAGCTGTCGTAGATCGCGGCGTAGCGCACGTCGGAAATCGCGAGGCCGGTGGCCTCCCTGGCGCGGGCGACGGATATCTCGGCGCCGAGTTCGCTCAGGGCGGGCGCTGCAGTAACGTGCTGATGGGTATGAGCCTGGGCACAGCCGCGAATGCGCACGCCGGCCTCTCCGGTCCGTTCGCGGCTGATGACGAAGGCGGCGCCGCCGTCGGACACCGGGCAGCAATCGAGCAGCTTCAGCGGCATCGCCACCGGCTTCGAGGCCATGACGTCGGAAACAGTGATGGGATCTTGGAATTGCGCACCGGGATGAGTGCATGCGTGGGTGCGCATCAGCACCGCGAATTCGGCGAGGTCTTCTTCTGTCACGCCGTATTCGTGCATGTATCTGTTAGCGACCAGGCCGTAATAGGCGGGAATGGTCGGTCCGAGCGGCACCTCGTAGTCGGGATGGCCGACCTGCGCCAGCGCCTGGATCGAGGCATCGCGGCTCTGCCCGGTGAGGCGGTTTTCGCCGGCCACGACAAGCACATTGCGGGCGACGCGCGCTTCGACCAGATGATGGGCGAGCATGGTCATCGCGAGGCCGGTCGCGCCGCCGACCTGGACGGCGTGGGCGTAACTGGGGCGGATGCCGAAATGCTCGGCAAAGACGGTCGCCAGCATGATGTGCGGCGAGACGGTCGAGTAGCCGCAGAGGATGCCGTCGATCTCGGCGCGCTTGAGCCCGGCATCATCGAGTGCGGCCTGCGCGGCCTTGCTCATCAGGTCGAGCGAGGACGAGCCTTCGTGCTTACCGAAAGGCGTGAGGCCGACGCCGGTGATGAAGCTCATGGGCGCACCAGTGCATCGTCATTCCGGGGCGGCGAACGGGTGACGCCCTCGCGGACCATGGCGTCGATCTCGTCGGCGGAATAGCCGATCTCACGCAGGATTTCCGCGCCGTGCTCGTTGAGCTGCGGCGCAAGCCGTACCGGTTCGGCCTCGGTCTCCGACCAGGTCGCCGTCACCCTCATGCTCCGGATCGGCCCTTCAGTTGGATGGTTCACCACTGGGAAAAAGCCGGTCGCCTCCAGGTGCTCATCGTGCAGCATCGACGCAAGGTCGTGCATCGGCATCACAGGCACGTCCGCCCTGGTCAGCAGGTCGATCCATTCTGCCGTGGAACGCGTCTCGAAGATGCGCGCGAGCTCGGCATAGACGACGTCGATATTGGCGGCGCGACCGGCGAAGCTCGCGAACTTGGGATCGGCGCGCAGATCGTCGCGTCCCGTCGCCTTGAAGAAGTTCTCCCACTGCTTGTCGTTGTAGACGATGACGCTGAGATAGCCGTCTGATGTCTTATAGGGCCGGCGGTCGCGCGAGAGGTGGCGGGCGTAACCGCCCTTGTCGAGCGGGGGCTCATAGGTCAATCCGCCCATGTGGTCGCCCATGACGAAGCCGGCCATGGTCTCGAACATCGGGACGTCGACGCGCTGGCCGCGTCCGGTGCGGTCGCGATGCACGAGGCTGGCGCAGATCGCGCCCACGGCAGTCAAGCCTACGATGCGATCGACCAGTGCGTTCGGCACATAGCGCGGCACACCGTCACCAGTCTGCGCCATCAAGGTCGGCAGCGCGGTGGCGCCCTGGATCAGATCGTCATAGGCCGGTTTTGCAGCATACGGCCCGTCCTGGCCGAAGCCGAACACGCCGGCATAGACCAGCCGCGGGTTGATCTTGGCAACAACGTCATAGCCGAGTTGAAGCCGCGCCATCGCCTGCGGGCGGACGTTGTAGACCAGCACGTCGGCATCCTTGAGCAGCCGCAACACCGCCTCGCGGCCGGCGGGCTTTTTCAGGTCGAGGCAGATCGAGCGCTTGCTGCGGTTGGTGTTGAGAAACACCGGGCCCATGCCGGCGTGCCGCATCGGACCGATCAGGCGGGTGACGTCACCGTCCAGAGACTCCACCTTGATGACGTCTGCGCCGTAGTCGCCGAGCATCTGGGTCGCATAGGGACCCATCAGCACGGTGGTCATGTCGACGACCTTGATGCCCTTCAGCGGCCCCATCGTTCACTCCCGATTGCGCGGGCTCAAGGTGCGGCCCTGCGATTTCGGTTCAGCTAACGGCAGCGGCGGCGCGTGCGCAAGGGCGGCTGGCGTATGGCCGCATGCGCCGGCGGCGAAAGGCCGCTATTTCTTCTGACGGGATTCGCGAACCTTGAGGAGACGGTCGAGCTCCTCGTTCTGCTGGTTGATGCGGTCCGCGATCCGCGACTCGTTCTGCTCACCCGAGGCGGCCGCGGCCTGCTCGATGAGCTGGCGGATATTGTCCTCGAGAATCGCGATGCGGTCGTTGAGTGTGTCCATCGACAGCGAGTCTTCGTAGTCATTGCTCATGATGTATTCCCTGCAAATCGATCAAGAGCTTTAAGGGCCCCGGGCGGGCCCACCATGATCTAGCGCAAGAAGAAGGTGGGCATGGGCGCTTCTCGCCTTTGCCCACCGTGGAGCCTTACTTCAGCGGCTCCAGTACGGAGACGTAGTTGGCGACCGCGGCGCCGCCCATGTTGAAGATGCCGCCGAGTTTTGCGTTTTTGAGCTGCATCCCCTCGGGCGCTTGGCCGGCGAGCTGCATCGCGGTCATCACGTGCATGGAGACGCCGGTGGCGCCGATCGGATGGCCCTTGGCCTTCAGGCCACCGGACGGATTGACTGGCAGCTTGCCGTCCTTGAGCGTCCAGCCTTCCTTGATGGCGCGGGCACCCTGCCCCCTGGGCGTCAGCCCCATCGCTTCGTACTCGATCAGCTCGGCGACGGTGAAGCAGTCATGGGTCTCGACGAAGGAGAGATCGGACAGTGTAATGCCCGCCTTCTCCAGCGCGCGCTGCCAGGCGACCGTGCAGCCCTCGAACTGGAGGATGTCGCGCTTGGACATCGGCAGGAAATCCTGGGCGTGCGCGGTGGCGCGGAAGCCGATCGACTTGCTCATGCCCTTGGCGGTTTCCGCGTCGGCCAGCACCAGGGCAGCGGCGCCGTCCGAGACCAGCGAGCAGTCGGTGCGCTTCAGGGGGCCGGCAACGTAGGGGTTCTTCTCGCTCTCGGCGCGGCAGAACTCGAAGCCAAAGTCCTTGCGCATCTGGGCGAAGGGATTGGCGACACCGTTCTTGTGGTTCTTGGCCGCGATCAGCGCCAGTGCGTCGGACTGGTCGCCGTATTTCTGGAAATAGGAGCTGGCGATCTTGCCGAACACGCCGGCGAAGCCGCCGACGGTGTCGCCGTCCTCAGGCAGATAGGACGCCTTGAGCAGGTTCTTGCCGATCTCCGGCCCCGGCGTGCGCGTCATCTGTTCGACGCCGACGACGAGGACAATCCTGGCCGCGCCGGCCGCGATCGCGCGCACGCCCTGATGGACGGCGGCGGAGCCGGTGGCGCAGGCGTTCTCGACCCGGGTCGCCGGCTTGAAGCGCAGCTTCGGGTCGGCCTGGAGCACCAGCGAGGCGGTAAAATCCTGGGGCGAGAAGCCGGCGTTGAAATGGCCGAGCACGATCTCGTCGACATCGCCGGCCGAAATCCCGGCATCCGCCAGCGCCTCATTGGCGACCTTCACCACAAGGCTTTCCACGGTCTCGGTGTCGAACTTGCCGAACGGCGTATGCGCCCATCCGACGATGCTGGCGGTCATGGTCATTCTCCCTGGCGCTCTCTTGCTGAGCTAAGTCTTAGCTCAGGGATGGCAAGACTTCACGCGGGTTTAAGCGCCTGGAGGGTGCGCTGGCAGATGGCAGTTATGCCGGCCCAGTTCCCGGCCCTGATCTCCGCCGTCGGGCACAGCCAGGAACCGCCGACCGCGACCACATTGGGCTCCGCAAGCCAGGTCGCCGCATTGGCCTCGCCGACCCCGCCGGTCGGGCAGAACCGCACGTTCGGGAACGGTCCACCCAGCGAGCGCAGCCCCTTGATGCCGCCGGCCTGCTCGGCCGGGAAGAATTTTGCGACGTCGAAGCCGTAGGACAGCGCCATCATCAGTTCGGAGGCCGTGGCGATACCCGGCGCAAACGGCAAGGAGCTATGGGTCGCGGCCGCCAACAGGTCCGGTGTCAAGCCCGGGCTGATGCCGAACGCAACGCCGAGCTTCTCGACACGCGTAAAGTCGGCCGGATTGAGAATCGTGCCGATGCCGACGATCGCCTCGGGCACCTCGGCCATCATCGCCCTCGCCGCCTCGATCGCAACAGGGGTCCGCATGGTCACCTCCAGCGTGCGGACGCCGCCGGCCACCAGCGCACGCGCCAGCGGCACCGCATCCTGGATACGCTCGATAGTAAGAACGGGGATGACGGTCGCGGCCTTGAACAGCGCGACGAGGTGGTTCTGCTGGGCAGTGGTGGTCATCTTGGCTTTCGTTTCACTTGGTCGCTTGACGCGTCGTCGCCGGCCGGTGCCGTTTCTTCGGCGGCATGGCATACCCCGGAATGATGGCACCGGAATAGCAGATCACGAGGCTGGCGAGCCGGTGCCCGGCCTGGGCGGCCTCGACCGGGTCGGACCCAGCGAGCCGCGCCGCGATATAGGCCGCGGCAAAACTGTCGCCGGCCGCGGTGGTGTCGACCACGGGTTTGGTCATGGGCTCGGCGCGGACCTCGTAAGGCCCCCCGGGAAAACGCAGCAGGCTGACCGGCTCGGCGAGCCGGAACACCAGCTCGGGGCTCGGGATGCGCGCCATCAGCTGCTCGTGGCTCTCGCCGGGATAAAGGGCGAGCAGATCCTCGGTCGAAGTCAGCACGATGTCGGCAGAAGCGAAGGCCGCTGAAAACACCTCGCGCGCGACATCGCGATCCGGCCATCCCCGCGCGCGGAAATTGGTGTCGAACACGAAGCGGGTGCCGAGCAGGCGCGCGCGCTTGATCGCCGCGAACAGGCGCTCGCGCCCGGCCGCGTCGTAGATCGAGAGCGTGATCGCAGAGAGATAGACGATGTCGTAGCTCATCAGGGAGTTGAGAAGATCGTCCGTCTCCGGCAGATTCATCAGCTGGCGCGCCGCCGCACTGTCGCGCCAGTGGAAGAACTGGCGCTCGCCCTTCGCATCCAGCTGGATCATGTAGAGGCCGGGCAGCTTGCCGGGCAGCCGCGCGACGCGCCTCGTGCCGACGCCCTCCGCAGTCCAGGCCGCGATCATCTCATCGCTCAGGGCATCGTCGCCAAGCGCGGTGAGATAATCGACCTTGACCTCGAGCCGCGCGAGGTACACCGCCGTGTTGAGGGTGTCGCCGCCGAATCCACGCGAGTAGAGGCCGCCACCCTGTCCGCCGGAATGTCCACCTTGGGCCTGCCGGAGCTCGACCATGCATTCGCCGATGCAAGCAACGCTCGCCATCACTTTACCCGCTCAGTCAGAGATCAGGCGACGAAATTGCCGCCGAGCTCGTCTTCGATGTGAATGCGGATGATGTCGTCGAAAGTCTTCTCGGCAGTGGTGAAGCCGAGCTCGAGCGACCGCTTTGCATTGAAGTTGCGCGGCCAGCCGCCGACGATGCCGACGATGAAGGGATCCGGCTCCCGCTTGATGCGGGCGGCGACCTTGTCGCCGGCGACGCGTTTCAGCGCAGCGATCTGGTCGCCAACGGTCGCCGACAGGCCCGGCATAGTCAAATTACGGCGCGGCCCCACCGCGGCGAGGTCCATGGTACCGGCATGCAGCAGGAAGCCGACAGCGGAGCGCGGCGTGGCATGCCAGTGGCGGACGTCTTCGGACACCGGAAGGACCGCTTCCTTGCCGGCCAGCGGCTCGCGCAGGATGTTGGAGAAGAAGCCCGATGCCGCCTTGTTGGGCAGACCGGGCCGAATGCAGATGGTCGGCAGGCGGATGCCGATGCCGTCGAGGAAGCCGCGGCGGGAATAGTCGGCCAGCAGCAATTCGCCGATCGCCTTCTGCGTGCCGTAGCTCAGAAGCGGCGTGTGGAAGAACTCGTCGCCGATCGCATCGGGGAACGGCGCGCCGAACACCGCGATCGAGGACGTGAAGACCACGCGCGGCTTGTAACCGCCGCCCGCGAGCCTGACGGCATCGAGCAGCATCCGCGTGCCGTCGAGATTGATGCGGTAGCCCTTATCGAAATCGAGCTCGGCTTCGCCCGAGACGATCGCAGCAAGATGAAAGATCACGTCCGGACGGCCAGCAATCAGCTTTTCGGCCGCACCCGGCACGGCGAAATCGCTCGACACGGTCTCGACGGCAAAACCGGCTTTTTCCGGTGTCTTCGGCTCGACCACGTCATGCATGGTCAGCTTGGTGATGTCGCTCTTGCCGAGCCGGCCGTCGCGCAACAACCGTTCGCATAATTTGCGGCCGACCATGCCGGCCGCGCCCAGAACCAGAATGTGCAAGAGCCTACTCCTTTTTATTGGCCGGAACGCGCCGATTTTGCCGATTCGTCCTGGCGCGTCCTCAAGGCAGGCCCCGCGATCATTCCTTCACGGCGCCGGTCATCGCCGACACATAGTACTCCACGAAGAAGGAATAAAGGATAACTACGGGAACCGAGCCGGTCAGAGCCGCCGCCATCAACGCGCCCCAATGGTAGACGTCGCCATTGACGAGCTCGGTGATCGCGCCGACGGGGATCGTCTTGTTCTCGGACGAGGAGATGAAGGTCAGCGCGTAGATGAACTCGTTCCAGGACAACGTGAAGGCGAAGATGCCCGCCGAGATCACGCCCGGCAGCGAAAGCGGCAGCGTGATCTTCATCAGAATCTGCAGCCGCGTCGCCCCGTCGATCAGCGCACACTCCTCCAGCTCATAGGGGATGGTGCGGAAATAGCCCATCAGGAGCCAGGTGCAGAACGGGATCAGGAAGGTCGGATAGGTCAGGATCAGCGCCAGATTGCCGTCGAAAAGGCCGAGCTGAAACACGATCGCCGCCAGCGGAATGAACAGGATCGAGGGCGGCACGAGATAGCCGAGGAAGATCGCAAGGCCGACATAGCGCGAGCCCTTGTAGCGCAGGCGCTCGATCGCATAGGCGGCGCAGACGCTGGCGAACAGCGAGATGAAGGTCGAGGACACCGAGACGATCACGGTGTTCCACATCCAGAGCGGATAGTCAGTGTCGAAGAACAGCTTCTTGATGTGCTCCAGCGTCGGATGCACGATCCAGAACGGATTGTACTTTTCGTAGTCGTACATCTCCGCGTCCGGCTTGAACGTCGCGATCGCCATCCAGTAGAACGGGAACAGCAGGAAGAAGATGATCAGGCCGAGCGGAAGGTAGACCCGAAAAAACTTCCGCGGGAAGCTCTCGAGGTAGTCCATTCCGACGCTTTGGTCGTCTGCCGTGGTCATGGTCAGTCCCTCCCGCCCTGCTGCCAGCGGGAACGCTGAAGCCCGAAAAAGCTGAGCAGGATCGCCGCGACCAGGAACGGAATCATCGCGTTCGAGATCGCCGCGCCCTCGCCCAGATTGCCGCCGGTGATGGCGCGCTGGAACGACAGCGTCGCCATGAGATGGGTGGCGTTGATCGGCCCACCCCGCGTGATGGTGTAGATGAGCTGGAAGTCGGTGAAGGTCATCAGCACCGAGAACGTCATCACGACCGCGATGATCGGCGACAGCATCGGCAGCGTGATGTGGCGGAAGCGCTGCAGATTGGTGGCGCCGTCGAGATTGGCGGCCTCATAGAGCGAGGGCGAGATGGTCTGAAGTCCCGCCAGCAGCGTGATCGCCACGAAAGGCACGCCGCGCCAGATATTGGCGGCGACGACCGACCAGCGCGCATTCCAGGGGTCGCCGAGGAAATCGATATAGCGCGTGATCAGGCCGGCCTTGATCAACACCCAGGAGATGATCGAGAACTGGCTGTCATAGATCCACCAGAACGCGATCGCAGAAAGCACCGTGGGCACGACGAAGGGCAACAGGACGATGGCACGGACCATCGACTTCATCGGCAGCCGCTCGTTGAGCAGCAGC
>NZ_JBVVPL010000003.1:0-147094 GCF_055807615.1 Bradyrhizobium sp. MV1.5
GCGGTTTTGGGGGGCTCCTCCCTCACATTCTTTTCGGTGGGCGCTTTCACAAACCCCCCACCGGGCGCGCCCATAAGGCGGCGAGCCACCCTCTCCCACAAGGGGCGAGGGGAGAGAACAGCCCGTTCACCCGTTCTCCACCAGAAACTCCACCCGCTCCGCGGCAAAGCGCGAATGCTTGGTGACCAGCGGCTTGCCGTCGAGATCGTGGTCGGTGGCGTCGACCACGAGGATCGGCCGTCCCAGCGCCAGATCGAGCCGTGCGGCGTCGGTGGCGTCCACGATGCCGGCGGTGATCCGGGTCGCGCCCCTGCGATAGTCGCGGACGCCGTAATGCTCGAGCAATTTCGTCATCGAGCGGGTCGCGGCAAAGACGTCGCCCGCACCCGGGAACAGCTGCGCCGACAGCCATGTCGTGGAGACGCAGATCGGCGTGCGGTCGGCGAGGCGCATCGCCTCGATCCGCACCAATGGTGCGCCGGCCTTCAATCCAAGTTCCCGCGCGAGTTCGCGGGTCGCGACATCATCCGACGCCTCGATCAAGCGGCCATGCGGTTCGCGGCCGTCCGCGCCGACGATCTCGGAGAAACGGGTCCGCGAGCGCAGCGGATAAGCGAGCTTCTGCGCCTCGACATAGGTTCCGCTGCCGCGTTCGGCCCGCACGAGGCCGCGCTCGGCAAGCGCGGCCAGCGCGCGCCGCACCGTGTGGCGGTTGACGCGATAGGTTTCGGCGATCTCCACCTCGCCCGGCAGCTTGTCGCCGGCCGCAAAGCGGCCATCGGCGATGCCGCGCTCGATGCCGTCGGCAACGAGGCGCCACAACGCGACGCCGGAGGAGGCTGTGTCCTGCATGCTCATGCTACTCCAGAAATCACGCCTTTGTCACGAAACAGTCATGGCGCTCCGCTATCAAGTTGTCTAGTATCATAGACAACTTGGATTCGGCAAGGTGTTGAGAAAAGTTCGGTGGATCTGGTGACCCAGCACAACAATCAGCAAGCCCAGCGCAAGGCCGCAATGGCCGTGCTGGCGCACGCGGAGGTGGGCGAGATCGCCGCTCGCCTCCGCGCTCTCGCTTTGCCGGCGCATCAGGATCTGCGCGCGCCGGAAAACGGCCTCGTCATGCTGCGCGGCCGGGTCGGCGGCGACGGCGCGCCGTTCAACCTCGGCGAAGCCACGGTGTCGCGGGCCGCGGTGCGGCTTGCCAGCGGCGAGGTCGGCTTCGGCTACACGCTCGGTCGCGACGGTGAGAAGGCGCGGCTGATCGCGCTGTGCGACGCGCTGGTGCAGTCCAGCGATTTCGGCGACGCGGTGGAGCGGGACATCATCGCGCCGTTGCGTGAGCAGCTTATGGTCAGGCGCAAGCAGGCGGCGGCCGAGACCGCCGCGACGAAGGTTGATTTCTACACCATGGTGCGCGGTGAGGGGTGAGATCATGACCACGATTGCGGAACTGCCGCCGGGGTTCGCCGACAAGGTGCTGTCGGCGCAATCGACCTTTCGTTCGGTCATGGACGCGATGGCGCGGCCGGGCTCGGTCCAGCGCATCGTGCCGACATCAGGAGCGCCTCACACGATGATGCGCGGCACGGCCGCGATCGCGCTGACGCTGTTCGATCACGACACGCCGCTCTGGCTCGATGCGCGCATGCATGAGAGTTCCGACGTCGTGAAATGGCTGAAATTCCATACCGGCGCGCCGGTGGTACAGGATTCCTCGATCGCGAGCTTCGCGCTGATCAGCGACGGCGGGGCGCTGCCTTCGCTCGACCGCTTCGCGCTGGGCACCAGCGAATATCCGGACCGGTCGACCACGTTGATCCTTCAGGTCGAGAGCCTGATTTCGGGGCGCAGCTTCGAGTTGCGCGGTCCCGGCATCGACGGTGTCGCGACGCTCCAGGCGTCGATCAAGCCGTTTGACCTGTTCGATCGCCTGCGTATCAACGAGGCGCTGTTTCCGCGCGGCGTCGATGTGGTGCTGGTCGCCGACGATGCCGTGGTTGCGATCCCGCGCACCACGCGCGTCGTGAGCAAGGGAAGCTAACCATGTATGTCGCAGTCAAAGGCGGCGAACGCGCCATCGAGAACGCCCATCGCCTGCTCGCGAGTGCACGGCGCGGCGACCAAAGCGTTCCGGAAATTTCCCTGGACCAGATTTCGGAGCAGCTCGGCCTCGCCGTGGACCGCGTCATGAGCGAAGGCTCGCTCTATGACCGCGAACTCGCGTCGCTCGCCATCAAGCAGGCGCGCGGCGATCTGATCGAGGCGATCTTCCTGGTCCGCGCCTTCCGCGCCACGCTGCCGCGCTTCGGCGCCACCGAGCCGGTCGAGACCGGCGCGATGCGGGTGCGGCGTCGGGTGTCCTCGACCTTCAAGGACATTCCCGGCGGCCAGATCCTCGGCCCGACCTTCGATTATACGCACCGCCTGCTCGATCCCTCGCTCGCCGACGGCTTTGTGCCGGAGGCGCCGGCGACGGCCGAAGCATCGACAGCGCCCACGCCGCGCGTGACGGATATTCTCGGCCGCGACGGGTTGATCGAATCATCTCCGCAGGCCGAGGAAGGCGCCAGCGTCGGCGATCTCACCCGCGAGCCGCTGAATTTCCCGGCGGACCGCGATCTGCGTTTGCAGAACCTCGCGCGTGGCGACGAAGGGTTTCTGCTGGCGATGGGCTATTCCACCCAGCGCGGCTACGGCCGCAACCACCCCTTCGCCGGCGAGATACGCTTCGGTGAGGTCGAGGTTGAATTTTCGGCGGAAGACGTCGGCTTCGCCGTTCCGCTCGGCTCGATCGAGCTCACCGAGTGTCAGATGGTCAACCAGTTCAAGGGCTCCGCGACCGAAGCGCCGTGCTTCACCCGCGGCTATGGCCTTGCCTTCGGCCAGAGCGAACGCAAGACCATGTCGATGGCGCTGGTCGACCGCGCGTTGCGCGCGCGCGAGCTCGGCGAAGAGGCGCTGGCGCCTGCGCAAGATGAGGAATTCGTGATGTCGCATTCGGACAACGTCCAGGCGACCGGCTTCGTCGAACATCTGAAGCTGCCGCATTATGTCGACTTCCAGTCCGAGCTCGGCCTGCTGCGCAAGCTGCGCCAAGAGTTTTCTGAAGCGTTCACGGAGGCCAATGCGCCTGACACCCTGAAGGAGGCCGCGGAATGAACGCGCCCGCCTATAATTTCGCCTATCTTGACGAACAGACCAAGCGGATGATCCGTCGCGCGATCCTCAAGGCGATCGCGATCCCGGGCTATCAAGTGCCGTTCGCCAGCCGCGAGATGCCGATGCCCTATGGCTGGGGCACCGGCGGCGTCCAGGTCACCGCGGCGATCCTCGGGCCGCAGGACGTGCTGAAGGTGATCGATCAGGGCTCCGACGACACCACCAACGCGATCTCGATCCGAAAATTCTTCGCCAAGACCGCCGGCGTCGCCACGACGACCGCGACTGAAGATGCGACCGTGATCCAGACCCGTCACCGCATTCCCGAGACGTCGCTGCACGCAAATCAGGTGCTGGTCTATCAGGTGCCGATCCCGGAGCCTTTACGTTTCCTCGAACCGCGCGAGACCGAGACGCGGCGCATGCACGCGCTCGCCGAATACGGCCTGATGCATGTCAAGCTCTACGAGGACATCGCCCGCTTCGGACACATCGCGACAGCCTACGCCTATCCGGTGAAGGTCAACGCGCGCTACGTGATGGACCCGTCGCCGACGCCGAAATTCGACAATCCCAAGATGGACAATTGCCCGGCGCTGCAATTGTTCGGCGCCGGCCGCGAGAAGCGCATCTATGCGATCCCGCCCTATACGCAAGTCGTGTCGCTCGACTTCGAGGACCACCCCTTCGAGCCGTATCGCTTCAACGCGCCCTGCGCGCTGTGCGCCGCGGAAAACTCCTATCTCGACGAGATCGTCACCGACGATAAGGGCAGTCGCATGTTCGTGTGCTCCGACACCGATTATTGCGAGGGCCGCCAGGCCGCCGGCCATCACGGCAGCCTCAGCGCTGCGCCGTACAAGGAGAAGGCGCAGGAGGCATCCAATGGCTGATCAAGACATGCTCGAAAACGACGAGCCGCTGCTGGTCGCAAAATCCCTCAGCAAGTCCTACGGCCGGATCGCCGCCTGCCGCGACGTGTCCTTTGCGCTTTATCCCGGCGAGGTGCTGGCAATCGTCGGCGAATCCGGCTCGGGCAAATCGACGCTGCTGCAGCTGCTGTCGGGTCAGCTCGCGGCCAGCGGCGGCCAGGTCTCCTATCGGATGCGCGACGGTGTCGCCCGCGATCTCGCCACGCTGGGCGAGGCCGAGCGGCGCTTCCTGTTCCGCACCGATTGGGGTTTCGTCCACCAGGATCCCGCGCAGGGTCTGCGCATGGCGGTCTCGGCCGGCGCCAATGTCGGCGAGCGGCTGATGGCGGTGGGGTGGAATCACTACGGTCGCATCCGCGATACCGCGTCGGACTGGCTGACCCGCGTCGAGATCGACATCGCACGCATCGACGATGCGCCGCGGACCTATTCCGGCGGCATGCGCCAGCGGCTCCAGATCGCCCGCAACCTCGTCACCGAGCCGCGGCTGGTGTTCATGGACGAGCCGACCGGCGGCCTCGATGTTTCCGTACAGGCGCGCCTGCTCGACCTCGTGCGCAGCCTCGTCGCGGAGCTACACCTCGCGGTAATCATCGTCACCCATGATCTCGCGGTCGCGCGCCTGCTGTCGCACCGCGTGATGGTGATGAAGGGCGGCCGCGTCATCGAGACCGGGCTCACCGATCAGGTGCTCGACGATCCCCGCGAGCCCTACACTCAGCTCCTCGTCTCCTCGATTCTGCCGCCATGAGCCTTCAACGCCATGAGCCTTGCAAGAAGAGTTTTCCAATGGCCGCCATGATCGACATCGCCGACGCCAACAAGACTTTTACGATGCACCTGCAGGGCGGCATCGAATTGCCCGTCGTCAGCGGTGTGACCTTCCAGGTCAACCCGGGCGAATGCGTCGTGCTGTCGGGGCCATCAGGCGCCGGAAAATCGTCGATCCTGAAGATGATCTTCGGCAATTATCGCTGCGACTCCGGCCGCATCGGCATCCGCCATCGCGGGGCGTTGGTGGATCTTGCCACGGCCGAGCCGCGGCAGGTCCTCAACATCCGCCGCGCGACCATCGGCTATGTCAGTCAGTTCCTGCGCGCGGTGCCGCGCGTCGCGACCGTCGACGTGGTCGCCGAGCCCCTGATCGTCAACGGAGCCCGAGCTGAGGCGCAGCAGCGCGCGGGCGAGTTGTTGCATCGGCTCAATATCCCCGAGCGACTCTGGCAGCTTCCGCCCGCGACCTTCTCCGGCGGCGAGCAGCAGCGCGTCAACATCGCGCGCGGCTTCATCTCGGATCTGCCGATCCTGCTGCTCGACGAGCCCACCGCCTCGCTCGACGCCGCCAATCGCGCCGTCGTGGTCGAGCTGGTCGCCGAAAAGAAGCGCCACGGCGTCGCCATGGTCGCCATTGTCCATGACGACGAAATCCGTCATCAGATTGCCGACCGCATCGTCGACGTCACCAGCTTCGCCGCCGCGGCCTGAAGGAAATGGACATGAACGCCAAGAAGGACATCGTGATCGCCAACGCCAGGATCGTGCTGGCGGAACGGGTGATCGAGCAAGGCTGGCTCGCTCTTGCCGATGGACGCATCGCCGAGATCGGCGAGGGCAGGGCGCCTGCGGGAGCTGAGGATGCTGGCCGCGATTTGATCATGCCCGGCCTGATCGAGCTCCACACCGATCACCTCGAGGCGCATTACGTGCCGCGGCCAAAAGTGTTCTGGAATCCGGTCGCCGCCGTCGTCTCCTATGACGGCCAGCTCGCGACATCGGGCATCACCACGGTGTTCGACTCGCTCCGGGTCTGGCGCGAGGATGGTGCCGAGGAAGTAGATGGACGCGCCGGCGTGCTTGCCGCGGCGATCACGACCGCGCGCGATGCCAAATTGCTGCGTGCCGATCACTTCCTGCATCTGCGCTGCGAAATCCCGATGCCGAGCGTGGTCGAGGAGGCCAGGGAGCTGATCGACCGTCCCGACGTGCGATTGATGTCGCTGATGGACCACACCCCCGGCCAGCGCCAGTTCCGCGACGAAGGCAAGCTGCGCGACTATTACCGCGGCAAGGGCGGCGGCAAGACCGATGCCGAGCTCGACCAGCTGTTCGCGAAGCGCTTCGAATATCAGAAGGCCTATGCGGCGACCAACATGCGTGAGATCGTGGCGCTGGCACATCAGTACAAGATCCCGCTGGCGAGCCATGACGATACCACCGAGGAGAACGTCGTGGACGCCGTGCGCGATGGCGTTTCGGTGGCGGAATTTCCGACCACGCTGGAGGCCGCGCGCGGCCTGCACGAGGCTGGCATCGATATCCTGATGGGGGCGCCGAACGTCGTGCGTGGCGGCTCGCATTCCGGCAATATCGCCGCGGTCGATCTCGCCCGCGAGGGCCTGCTCGACATCCTGTCGTCGGACTACATCCCCTCGAGCCTTCTGATGGCTGCGCTGCATTTGCCCGAGCACGTGCCCGCCATCAGTCTTGCGGCGGCGATCCGCACCGTGACGAAGGCGCCCGCGGAGGCGGTCGGCCTGTCCGACCGGGGTGAGATCGCGGTCGGCAAGCGTGCCGATCTGATCCGCGTCCATGTTGCGGGCCACGTTCCCGCGGTCCGCAGCGTCTGGCGCGAAGGGAGCCGCGTCGCATGAGCGAGACCGTCACCGTGGCGGGAGCGCAGACGGGTGCGATCGGGCCCGGGCGGCTCGTGCTCGTGGTCGGCCCCAGCGGAGCCGGCAAGGACACGCTGCTGCGGCTGGCGCGGGCGGCGTGCATCGAGGATCACGACATCGTCTTCCCGCGCCGGGTCGTGACGCGCGAATCCTCGGCGGACGAAGACAATATCGCGGTGAGCTCTGACGAATTCCGGCGTGCGCGCGATCACGGGGATTTCGCCGTGCATTGGGAGGCGCATGGGCATTCCTACGCGCTGCCGCTCGACCTCAACGACGATATTCGTGCCGGACGCGCCGTCGTGGCCAATGTTTCGCGCACGGTGATCGGCGCGCTACGTCGGACCTATGCAAACGTTGTGGTGGTCGCGATCACTGCACCGCCGGATGTGCTGGCGCAGCGGCTCGCCGCCCGCGCCCGGGACAGTGACGGAAATATCGCGGAACGACTGACGCGCAGCGTCGACGACGCATCGGCGCAGGCCGATGTCACCATTCTCAACGCTGGCAGCGCGGAGTATCACGGCCGCCAGCTTCTACGCGTGATCAGGAATCAAGGCTGGCACGAATAGCCGGCACGACAAGGAGACTGGAATGTCGGTGATCGAAACCGTCGAGCAGCTGGAGGCTATCTACGGCGTCACCAACGACGCCTCGACTGTGAAAGTCGCCGACCACGTCACCCCGCTCTATCGCGTCTTCATCGAAAAGGCGCCGTTCGCCGCGCTTGCAACCATTGGACCTGAGGGGATCGACTGCTCGCCACGCGGCGATATCTCCGGCTTCGTCCGCATTCACGACCCGAAGACGCTGATGCTGCCGGATCGCCGCGGCAACAACCGGGTCGATTCCCTGCGCAACATCGTACGCGATCCCAGGGTGTCGCTGATGTTCTTGATCCCCGGCTCCGGCAATGCGGTCCGGGCCAATGGCCGGGCGCATCTGTCCATCGATCCCGAGCTGCTGGCCTCGTACAAGGTCGACGGCAAGGCGCCGCGCAGCGTGATGGTGATGAATGTCGACGAAATCTACTTCCAGTGCGCCCGCGCCATCGTCCGCTCCGATCTCTGGAATCCCGACAAGCGCATCGACCCCAAGACGCTGCCGACACCTGGCCAGATCCTCGCCGAGATGAGCGAGAACAAGGTCGGCGGCGCGGAGTATGATCGCGCCTGGCCCGAGCGTGCGGCCGCGACGATGTGGTGACTGGTTGTCCCCCCTTCCCCGTCCCACCACAGGAATCGCATATCATATTAACAACACCGTGGGGGGCAGATTGCCTGTGGCCATCCTTCGAGACGCCCGCCTTCGGCGGGCCCTCAGGATGAGAGCGGAGGGGTGGCTGCAGTTTCAAAGTTCGCGCAACCGAGCTGAGCCTCATCCTGAGGAGACCGCTGAAAGCGGGCGTCTCGAAGGACGAGGCGCTGGCTCAGACGTCGCCAAAACGCATGATCGACGCCGGGTTCCTGAGCAGACTCAGCCCGTCAGCGCTGCCAACAATTCATCCGGGCGTTCAGCCATGATCATGTGGCCGGCGCCCGGCACCACAACTGTCTTCGCATGCGGGATCGCGGCGGCAAGTGCCTTGCCGGCCTTCACCGGCGTCATCATGTCCCGTTCGCCGAGGATGAGTGTCGTGGGCACCTTCACGCTCGCGGCTGCTTGAAGCGCATTCGCGTAAGCATTGCAGGCCGACAAATCCCGGAACAGCACGCCCGGCTCGCAGTGTTTCAACACGGCCTGCGCGCCGCCATGCATCCACAGGCCCGGCGCGAGGCTGCCGCCGAGCTCGGCGCTGAAGCCGAGGCCCCAGATCGAGACCATGTCGTTGGCATCCTGCGAATTGGCTTCGGCTGCTTTCAGCAGATCCGGGCCGACGGTCATGGTCGCCGCGGTGCCGATCAGGCTGAGCGCGGACACCTTGTCGGGGTGACGTGCGGCCGTCTCCAGCGAGATCAGCGATCCCATGGAATGGCCGATCAGATGCGCCTTCGTCGCTCCGGCCACGTCGAGCAGGGCCGCCGTCCAGTCGGCCATCTCGGCGATGCTGCCGAGCGAGGATCCGGGCGAGCGGCCGTGGCCGGGCAGATCAGGCGCCAGCACGCCAAAGCCGTGATGGGCGAACCAGCGCGTGTGCAGCGCCCAGGTCGAATGATCGAAGCCGGCACCATGGAGGAAGACGACGGCGGGCAGGGATCTGTCGAAGTCGCGGCCGCCGGTTGCGACCAACACCTCGGCGCCGTTGACGGAGAGCTTCATGGTGTCAGACCTTTTGCGAGATGCGCAGCGCCTGCGCGAGATCGTCGATAATATCGCTTGCGGTCTCGATGCCGACCGAGAGCCGCACCAGCTCCTCGCCGATGCCGGAGGCCTTGAGCTGCTCGGCGTCCATCTGCTGGTGCGTGGTCGAGGCCGGGTGGATCACCAGCGTCTTGGCGTCGCCGACATTGGCAAGATGGCTGATCATGCGCAGCGATTCGATGAACTTGCGGCCAGCAGGCCGGCCGCCCTTGATGCCGAAGGAGACAATCGAGCCGGCGCCGCGCGGCAGCAATTGTTTTGCGAGCTGGTAGTCCGCGTGGTCCTCCAGCGAGGGATGCAGCACCCAGTCCACGGCCTTGTTGGCTTTCAGCGCTTCCAGCACGAGGTGCGTGTTCTGCATGTGGCGGTCCATGCGCACGCCGAGCGTTTCCACGCCCTGCAGGAGCTGGAACGCGTTGGTCGGCGACAGGCAGGCGCCGAAATCGCGCAGGCCTTCGGTGCGCGCGCGCATGATGAAGGCGGCGGTGCCGAACTGCTCGTCGAAGACGATGCCGTGATAGCCGCCATAGGGCTCGGTCAGCACGCCGAATTTTCCGGATGAGCGCCAGTCAAACCGGCCGCCGTCGACGATGGCGCCGCCGATCGCGATGCCGTGGCCGCCGATCCATTTGGTCGCCGAATGCATGACGATGTCGGCGCCGAGCTCGATCGGACGGCTGAGATAGGGCGTGGCAAACGTGTTGTCGATCAGCAGCGGAATCTTCGCGTCATGCGCGATCGCAGCGACCTTCGGAATATCAAGCACCTCGAGCCCGGGATTGCCGATGGTCTCGCCGATCACCAGCTTCGTGTTCGGCTTGATCGCCGCGCGAAACGCGTCGAGATCGCGCGGCTTCACAAAACTAGTGGTGATGCCGAAGCGCGGCAGCGTGTGCGCCAGCAAATTGATGGTGCCGCCATAGAGCGAGCTCGACGCGACGATATGGTCGCCGGCGTTCAGAAGCGTCGCGATGGCGAGATGCAGCGCGGCCATGCCGCTCGCGGTACAGATCGCGCCGACGCCGCCCTCCAGCGCCGCAAGCCGCTCCTCGAGCACGCCGGTGGTGGGATTGGAGATGCGCGTATAGATGTGGCCGGCGCGCTCGAGGTTGAACAGCGCTGCGGCGTGATCGGAATCCTGGAACACGTAGGACGTGGTCTGATAGATCGGCACGGCGCGGGCGCCGGTCGCGGGATCCGGATGCTGGCCCGCATGCAGGCTCAGGGTCTCGAAGGCGGGCGGTTTTGGCGCGGGCATGCGTGGCCTCGTTGCTCGGTCGGCGGAGGCGGCTCTTGTGCCACAAAAATGCGCGCGAAGTCAGCCCATTGACATCGCCGCATCGTCGGTGCGCTCCCTCGCCCCGTTCTTACGGGGAGAGGGTTGGGGTGAGGGGCCTCTCTCCGCACGCGAGATGGTCGAGAGACCTGTACCCCCTCACCCGGATCGCAAGAGCTATCCGACCTCTCCCCGCAAGCGGGGAGAGGTGAAGCGGCACCGTCAGCGCTATCCAGTATTCCCCCGGATCGCCTGCTCGATAATCCGCGCCTCCCGCAGCAAAATCTCCGCGACCTCCTGCTCGCGGCGCGGGCCGAGCCTCGTGCGAACGGCGGAGACGGTCATCGCGGCAGCGGGGCGGCCGTCCGGGGTCTTGATCCAGGTCGAGATCGACTTCGTGCCCTGCACGAGACCAATTTCTCTCATGCCATATCCCAGCCGCCTTGCGGCGGTGACCTGGCCCAGCACCGTCGCAGCGTCGGTCCGGTAGGCCTCCAGTCTCTTCTCATTGGCCGCGACGATTTTTCGCGCGTCCTGGGCCGGCATCGCGGCGAGGATGGCGACGCCTGCGCTGGAGACGCCGAGCGGTCGACGCGCGCCGACCTCGATCGACAGCACCTGGATCGGATAGATGCCGATCCTGCGATCGACGCACAGCGTGTCGTTGCCGGTCCGCACCGTCAGGAACAGCGTGTCGCCGATCTCGGTCGAGGCGCGGTGCAGCGACGGATTTGCCGCGATCAGCAGCCGCGAGGGCCGGGCCCGTGCCAGCGCGAGCTCCGGCACCTGGTTGCCGATCGCATAGCGGCCGGTTTTGTCATGTCGTTCGACGATGCCTTCCTCGATCAGCACGTGGACGATGCGGTGCACGGTCGGGCGGGTGAGGCCGGTCGCCCGCACCACCTCGGCCAGCGGCACGCCGTCTTCGCGGCCCGCGGCAAGAATGCGCAGCACCGCGAGCGCGCGCCGGATTGCCTGCGCGCCCTGTCGCGGTTCCCTAATGCGGCGGGCGGATTTCGCGGAAGTCGTCTTGTCCATAATATGGACAAGAACGCCACAATTCGCTCGACAGGTAAAGCGCGCATCTGGAGATTGCGCTCCGAATCGAGATGCCGTGTACGACGTCAGGCAAATCGACGTAAAATTGGAAGCGCCGCCGGGAGGTTAACATGAGATTAATCTGGATTGCCATCGCTGCCGCAGCGACGATGTTGACGGGACCGGCGTCGGGCCAGCAATGGCCGGCGCGCAACGTCAAGCTGATCGTGCCGTATCCGGCCGGCGGCAATGTCGACAGCGCCGCGCGCATTATCGCCGACAAGCTCCAGGAAAAGCTCGGCCAGCCCTTCATCATCGAGAACAAGGCGGGAGCCGGCGGCATGATCGCGGGCGAGGCCTTCGCGAAGTCCGCGCCCGATGGCTACACGCTGTTCGTCGGCGCCAACGGCCCGGTGCTGTTCGCGACCGAAATCAACAAGCGCGACGTCTACAACTGGAAGAAGGACTTCCTGCCGATCACGACGATCTCGATGACGCCGCTGGTGCTCGAGGTTCATCCTTCTGTGCAGGCGACGAATTTCAAGGAATTCATCGACCTCGCCAAGCGCGAGCCCGGCAAGCTGACGATGGCCTCGCCCGGTCCCGGCACCACCAACCATTTGCTCAGCGAGCTGATGCAGTCCAGCCTCGACGTGCAATGGGTCACCGCGCACTATCGCGGCAACGCGCCCGCGGTCAACGATCTCCTGGGCGGGCAGGTGCAGTTCGCGTTCGACCAGCTCACGGTCAGCCTGCAGCACATCAAGGCTGGCCTGTTCCGGGCGCTGGCCGTCACCAGCCCGCATCGCCTGAAGGCGCTGCCCGACGTGCCGACCTTCACTGAGCTTGGCTACAAGGACTTCGACGGCCAGACCTTCACCGGCCTGTTCGCACCGGCCGGCACGCCGGCGCCCGTGATCGACAAGCTGCACGAGGCGCTGACCGCGATCCTGAAGGACCCCGCCGTGGTCGACAAGTTCGAGAAGCTCGGCGGTGAAGCCGTCGCGATGACGCCCGACGAATTCAAGGCCTATCTCGCGCGCGAGGACGCCAAATGGATTCCGATCGTCCGCAAGGCCAACATCAAGGCGGATTGATCGATGCGGATCGACCCCACCGAGCTCGGCGCCGAGCGCATCTACCGGCTGATGACCGGCATCGTGGTGCCGCGTCCGATCGCCTGGGTGACGAGCCTGTCGTGCTCCGGCGTGCTCAACCTCGCGCCGTTCAGCGCCTTCACCTTCGTCTCGCAGAAGCCGCCGATGCTGGCCATCAGCGTCGGCCGCAAGGGCGCGGATTACAAGGACACTGCGCACAACATTCTCGACACCGAGGAATACGTCATCCACATCGCCGATACCCCGCTGATGCAGGCCGTGCACGACTCATCGGTCGAGCATCCGCCTGAGATCAGCGAGGTCGCGGAGCTTGGCCTGGAGACGATCGCGAGCGAGCGCATCAGGGTGCCGCGGCTCAGCATTGCACCCGTTGCGATGGAATGCCGCTTTCGCCAGTGCCTCGAATTCGGCGATGCCCGCAGCCGCCTCATCGTGGGCGAGGTCGTGATGTTCCATATCCGCGACGGCCTCGTGAACGACGGCAAGGTCGAAACCGCGGCGCTCGATCCGATCGCGCGCATCGGCGGGCCGCGCTACGCCCGGCTCGGCGAGATCGTGACGCTGCGCGGCGTGTTCCAGACTCCCAAATCGAAAGACTGAGCGCGCTGCCCCGGGCGCGGCTCAAGACCATTGGAGAACGACCATGCGACTCGTGAGTTATCTTGTGGACGGAGAGCCGCGCTATGGTGCCGCCATCGAAGGTGGTGTCGTCGACCTGACCCGGCGGATCGGCCGCGACTTCTCCGACGTGAGGGCGCTGATCGCAGCCAACGCGCTGGCCGACGCGCAGGAAGCCGTCGCCGGACAAAAGCCGGACCAAGCACTCGACGATCTCGTGCTGCTGCCGCCAGTGCTGGCGCCGGAAAAGCTCTGGTGCATCGGCGTCAATTACGCCGAGCGCAATGCGGAGTATAAGGACAGCTCCGACCTGCCCAAATATCCCAGCCTGTTCGTGCGCAGCATGTCCTCGATGACGGGCTCCGGTCAGCCGCTGGAAAAGCCTCATGTGTCCGACCAGCTCGATTACGAAGGCGAACTCGTCATCGTGATCGGTCAGGGCGGCCGCCACATTCCGCGCGAAATGGCCTGGTCGCACATTTTCGGCATGACGCTGTGCAACGAGGGCACGATCCGCGACTGGCTGCGTCACGGCAAGTTCAACGTCACGCAGGGCAAGAACTTCGACCGCTCCGGCAGCATCGGTCCCTGGATCGTCACATCGGATGAGCTCGATCCGCGCGGGCCTCACGACATCGTCACGCGCGTCAACGGCGAGGTGCGGCAGCAGGACACCACCGAACGGCTGATGTTCCCGTTCGACTTTCTGATCTCCTATCTCTCCACCTTCGCCACCCTCAAGCCCGGCGACATGATCGTGACGGGCACGCCGACCGGCGCCGGCGCCCGCTTCGACCCGCCGCGCTGGCTGAAAGTCGGCGATGTCGTCGAGGTCGAATCCAGCGGCATCGGCGTGCTGCGCAACACCGTCGCGGCGGAGAGTTAGCCATGCTGGATGCCCCCACGATCGAACGCCTTGCCGCGCGGCTCGACGAAGCCGAGCGCACCAAGACGCTGATCACGATGTTCACCAAAGACTATCCCGATTTCAGCATCGAGGATGCCTATGCCGTTCAGCGTGCCTGGACCAGACTCCAGCTCGGTCGCGGCCGGGTCATCAAGGGCCACAAGATCGGCCTGACCTCGAAGGCGATGCAGAACGCGGTCGGCATTTCCGAGCCGGATTACGGCGTGCTGTTCGCCGACATGTTCTATGCCGATGCCACGCCGATTCCGTTCGACCGTTTTCACGCACCGCGGATCGAGGTCGAGCTCGCCTTCGTGCTGAAGGCGCCGCTGCGCGGGCCCGGTTGCACCATCTTCGACGCGCTCAACGCCACCGACTACGTGACCCCGGCGCTGGAGATCCTGGAGACGCGCATGCACCGCGTCGATCCCCAGACGGGCAAGGCGCGCAAGGTCATGGACACGATCTCGGACAACGCGGCCAACGCCGCTCTGGTGCTGGGTGGCCGGCCGTTCCGTCCGATGGACGCGGACATGCGCTGGATCGGCGCACTGCTGTTCCGCAACGGCGAGGTCGAGGAAACCGGGCTGGCCGCCGGCGTGCTCAACCACCCCGCCAATGGCATCGCCTGGCTCGCCAACCGCCTCGCGCCGCATGACGAGCATCTCGCCGCCGGCGAGGTGGTGCTGGCGGGATCGTTCACGCGTCCGGTCGACATCCGCCGTGGCGACACCTTCCATGCCGATTACGGCGCGTTCGGCTCGGTGTCGTGCCAGTTCGTCTGAACCAATCAGCAAGAGGGAGCGCATCATGACCGGCCACACGCGGCGCAAGAGCATCCATATCGGCGGCTTCAAGCATGCCAATCCGATTCCGAACGCCTGCCGCATCGGCAATCTCGTGATGTCCGGCGTCATCCTCGGCCGCGATGCGGCTGGCGCGATGCCCGAGAGTCTCGACGCGCAATGCGCCAACATGTTCGCGCATATGAAGGCGACGGTGGAAGCCGCCGGCGGCAGCACGGACGACATCATCAAGATGACGGTGTGGCTGAAGGACCGTACGCAGCGCGGGCCCGTGAATGTCGAATGGCTCAAAATGTTTCCGGACGAGCATTCGCGCCCGGCACGCCACGCGCTGCCGATGGACAACATGGACGGCGGCGCGCTGGTGCAGTGCGACTTCACCGCCGTGATCGACTAAGGGAGATTTGCGCATGCCGACCTATCTGCCGTTCGACCCGAACCCGCGCCGTCCGGTCAAGGCGCCGCCGCCCAAAGCCGTCGACAGCCAGTTTCACGTGCTCGGCCCCATCGACAAATATCCGGAGCGTCCCGGCGCGGCCTATCGGATGCCGACCGCGACTTGGGAAGCGGCGCTGCGCGTGCACAAGACGCTCGGCATCGAGCGCGGCATCATCGTGCAGACCACCACCTATGGCGCCGATCATGCCGTTGTACTCGACGGTCTCGCCGCGATGGGCCCGAACTATCGCGGCTGCGCCAACGCGCTGGTGTTCGCGGAGGCGAACGATTCCTATCTCGCCAAACTGCACGATGCGGGTGTCCGCGGCGCGCGCTTCAGCTTCCGCCAGGAGCTCGGCGCTGTGCTGTCGGATGCCGATTTCGCGCGCGCCATTGCGCGCATCCGCGAGCTCGGCTGGTACGTCAAGATCCAGCCCGAGAAGGACGGCATCGTCTCCAGCGTCGCCAAATACGAGAATCTCGACGTGCCCGTGTTGATCGACCACATGGCGCGGCCCGATCCGGAAGCCGGCAGAAACGATCCGAATTTGCGCAAGATGCTCGAGCTGCTCGCCAAGGGCAACTTCTGGGTGATGCTGTCGCTCGGCGAGAAGACCTCGAAGCTTGGGCCGCCCTACGACGACGTGATCCCGATCGCGCGCGCCTATATCGAGGCAGCCGTCGACCGCTGCGTCTGGGCCAGCGACTGGCCGCATCCGGTCTCGGTGAAGCAGCCGCCCAACGACGCCGATCTGCTGGAGCTGATGTACCGCTACGCAGCCGATCAGGCGACGCTGGAGAAGATTTTGGTGCACAATCCGGCCAAGCTGTTCGGCTTTCCGGATTAGGGCTCACGGCCTGCCGCGAGCGCGGTGCGCTCCCTCTCCCGCTTGCGGGAGAGGGTCGGGGTGAGGGTTCTCTCCTCTAGGGGATTGTCCCATTGCGGAAACACCCTCTCCCCAGCCCTCCCCCGCAAGCGGGGGAGGGAGCGCACCTGTCTCGCCGCAACAATTCGCGCCCGCTCACCCCGCCAGCCGATCCCTGACCCCAGCTGCGATCTCGAACGAGCGCAGCCGTGCGGCGTGATCGTAGATCTGGCCCGTGGTCATCAATTCGTCCGCGCCGGTCTCGGCGATCAACGCCTTCAGCTTCGCTTCGACCATGTCAGGCGTGCCGACCGCCGAGCACGACAGCGACTGGCCGACCATGGCCTTTTCCGCCGGCGACCACAGCGCGTCCATGTCGTCGACCGGCGGCGGCAGCGGGCCGGGCGTGCCGCGGCGCAGATTGATGAACTGCTGCTGCAGCGAGGAAAACATGCGCAGCGCGTCCGCATCGCTGTCGGCGGCGAACACGTTGACGCCGACCATCGCATGGGGCTTGTCGAGCTGCGCCGACGGCTCGAACCGCGCGCGATACTCCCGCAGCGCCGGCATCATCATCTGCGGCGCGAAATGCGAGGCGAACGCGAACGGCAGGCCGAGCATGCCTGCGAGCTGCGCGCCGAAGGTGCTGGAGCCCAGGATCCACAGCGGCACCTTCGTCCCCATGCCCGGTACGGCGCGGATCGCCTGGTTCGGCTGCACATCGCCGAGCAGCGCCTGCAACTCGAGCACGTCCTGCGGAAAATTCTCGGAGCTGGTGGCGAGGTCGCGCCGCAGCGCCCGTGCGGTGAACTGGTCGGTGCCGGGCGCGCGGCCGAGCCCAAGATCGATCCGCCCCGGATAAAGCGAGGCCAGCGTGCCGAACTGCTCGGCGATAACAAGCGGCGAATGGTTCGGCAGCATGACCCCGCCGGATCCGACCCGGATCGTCTTTGTCCCGCCCGCGACATGGCCGATCACCACCGACGTCGCCGCGCTCGCAATGCCCGTCATGTTGTGATGCTCGGCCAACCAGAAGCGTTTGTAGCCCCACGCTTCCGCGTGCTGCGCGAGATCGAGCGAGTTGCGAAACGCCTGCGCCGCGTCGCCGCCTTGGCGGATGGGAGCGAGGTCGAGCACGGAGAAGGGGATCATGGGCGGGTCCGGATGGCGCGTGCGACGGGAACGTAGACTCGACATGTAGGAGCCGGCCCCGGGAATACCAGCCGAAACGATCATGGTGCTGCGCCGCCGGCTCAATTACGCGGAGGCGGAGCCATTGCCCGGCCGACCCATGCGGCATATCCGCCTGCACTGAAACCTGGGGCCCCATTGCGGCGTTGCCGGCCGGTTTGATCCATGGCGACGATTTTCATTCGGGGGCTTTCTTTGGACAGATTCAACATCGGCGTTCATGTCGTTGCGCTAGCTGCGGCCTTCGCGCTCGCGGCTCCCATTGGTTGGGACCGCGAGAGGCGGGCGCGAAGCGCGGGCTTGCGCACCTTTCCGCTGGTCGCAATGGCAAGCTGCGGCTTCGTGCAGGCCAGCGAAAGCCTGCTCGTGCATTCGCCTGACGGGATGGCAAAGGTGATCGAGGGCCTCATCACCGGCATCGGCTTCATCGGCGGTGGCGCGATTCTCAAGCAGGGGACTTCGGTGCAGGGCACCGCGACGGCCGCGAGCCTCTGGGCCACCGGCGCCATCGGAGTTTCCGTCGGGCTCGGCGCTTACGATGTCGCGGTGACGGTCGCCGTGTTCACGTTCCTGACGCTTCGCTTGTTGACGCTGGTCAAGGAAGACGACGATCACTGATGCATGCGGGAGCGGCCTGCACCCCGTTCACAACACCGTCATTGCGGCCCGTTGCGCCCCTCGGCCCAACTGGGCGTCTGGCCCCTGTTGTTGTACACTCGCTGAGCCAATGGACGCTCGCCAGGAGGAACCGACATGACCACGGTCGTACTCAATCGCCGGAGCCTCCTCGCCGCGGGCGGCTCGATCCTCGCAACCGGGGTCTTGGCAACCGGTGTTCCCGGCCTGCTATTGCCTGCCCGCGCGGACGGCCTCGCGCCGACCGAGACGATGTCAGGCGGAGCCAACAACTACCGCAAGGGCGCGGCGATCGTGGAGCGGATCGGCAAGGGCGGTTTCTGGATGAGCGGCACCGTACGCCGCGCCGGCGACGGGGCTCCGCTCGCAGGCCAGCGCATCCAGATCTGGGCGCACACCACCGAAGGGCAGGAGCACGAGCCGCAGAGCCATGGCGCCACGCTCACCGACAAGGACGGCAAGTTCCGGCTCGAGATGCCGCAGATCATTCCCATCTTCGGCCAGCCCCATGGCCATCTCGCCTATGACAGCGGCGACTTCAAAACCGTGTTCCTCCGGCCGGTGATGCGGAGCGCCAAGGAAACCAGCCTCGAAGCGCACTTCGTCCTGCAGCCGGCCTGACCGCATTGGAGATGAAAGGGCGGCGATCGGCCCGGGCGCCGCTGATCTGGGTCGGCCTTGCCTTGGCCATCGGCGTGCCGATCGCGCTCGCTGCCGGAAGCGAGCAGCTCGCATGGCGCGGCCCGGTCTACATCCTCGCCGGCTTCGCCGGGATCATCGCGCTCGGTCTCGTGCTCGTTCAGCCCCTGCTGATCGGCGGATATCTGCCGGGTCTGTCGGCCTATCGCGGCCGGCGCGCCCATCACTGGATCGGCGGCGCGCTTGCCCTGGCGGTGGTGATCCACGTCGCCGGCCTCTGGATCACCAGCCCGCCCGACATGATCGACGCGCTGACCTATACATCGCCGACGCCGTTCTCCCCCTTCGGCGTGACCGCCATGTGGGCCATCTTCACCGTCGCGCTTCTGGCGCTGCTCCGCCGACGATTGGGACTGCGGCTGCGCACCTGGCGCATCGTCCATATCCCCCTCGCGATCGTCATCGTTGCCGGCAGCGTCGCCCATTGCCTGCTGATCGAGGGGACGATGGAGACAATCTCGAAGGCGACGCTTTGCGCAGCCGTGCTTGCGGCGACCGTCAAGGTGATGGTTGACCTCTGGAGAACGAGAACGTTGCGCGGCGAGCGTGTTGCTGGGCAATGACATGGCCACGTCCGGGTTCGTAGCCCGGATGGAGCGCAGCGCAATCCGGGACGACCGCATCCACGGCCGCCGGCCCCGGATTACGCTGCGCTCCATCCGGGCTACGCCGCCTTTCACTCGCGTTGAGCATCGTCAACGCCAAGGTGTGCTCTGCTTGCTGCTGATGGCGCCGAGGCTTATCCTCGCGCGATGGCTGTCAGCGCCCCCGACCTGAAAGCATTCCTGCTCGCCACACCGTTCTTCGGCGGTATCCCGGATCAAAGTCTCGACCTCCTGATGTCGATGCTGGTCGAGTGCCGATTTGATACCGGAGCAACCGTCGTGACGGAGGGCGAACCCGGACGCTCGCTGTTCATCGTCAAGTCCGGCCGGCTGGCGGTGAGCAAGCGGGCGAACGCGGGGCGCGTCATCCCGATCTCCGTTCTGGAGCCCGGCGATTTCTTCGGCGAAATGACGCTGATCGAAATGCAGAATCGATCCGCCACGGTGATCGCGGAAAGTCCGACGGTGCTCTACGAGCTGACCGCCCAAAAGCTCTACGCCTGCTACAAGGCCGATATCCACGCCTATGTAATCGTCCTGCAGAATATCAATCGTGAGCTATGCCGGCGGCTGCGTCGCAGCGACGATCGCTTTGCGGGGCATCGGGTGGGTGGCGACAAGTGATCAAGTGATAATGCGGAGGATGGGTAGAGCACTTGCGAAACCCATCATCTTTCGTCACCGCACGAGGCCTCGATGGGCATCGCTTCGCTCTACCCATCCTACGAGCTGCAATGACTGTGGCCGAGCGTGACGGCCATTGGCGGTGGCCATCCGCATGTCGACGACACGAGCGACCCAGCTGCTCGTCAAGATCGAATCGGCTGCCCGATTCCCAGCAAGTTACCTTCGCTGTCGCGGAACCACGCGCCCCGCTCACCGACACCCTTGCTGGGGTAATTCCCGGTAATCGCGGCAATCCCATCAACGGTCTTCAAGCCGGGTAGGTCATATTCCTCGAACTCGACTCCTCGCACGCGAAGCTCGCGCACCGTTGCCTCGATATCCTCGACTTCCCAGCCCATCTGTGTGTGCGCGCCGAATGGCAGTCCGGCCGAGATGAATATCGCAAACTCGCCAGTCGCACAGACGTAACGGAGTCCACCCTCGCGCTGTTCGACCGGCTCGAGCCCGAGTTTTTCCGAATAGAACGCTCGCGCCCGATCCAGGTCTTTGGCTGGAAGCCGGGTTGCCACCTTCGCGTTCCCAAGCATGCCTCTCCCCTTTTCTTAGTCTTAAGCTTGCGTAGGATGGGTAGAGCACTTGCGAAACCCATCACCATTCGTCATCGAGCAAGTCTTCCATGGTTTTTGCTTCGCTTTACTCATCCTACGAACTTCCCGGCACCGTAGGCTTCGAATAGGAAAATAACATGGCTCAAGCCGGAGAAAATGGAAGACTCGCGGCGTTCAAGCACCACGCCAAGGTGCACTCCTTCAGAGTTAGCACTGCTTTGCTGACTTGGATTTTGCTCGGCGCTACGCTCTTTTACAAGCCTGAGTGGGTCCGATGGGCCCTGCGAACCGGCACGCACGCTATTGAAGCTGTCGGCGATGCGCTTCCTGGTTATTGGGGCGCTCAGGCCGAGATTGTTTTACGTGAACTCGGTGGTTTCCTTTGGATCCAGATCACGGCCGCGATCCTGTTTGTCAGGTTCGTGTTTTGGCTGATCGGGGCCTCATGGCGCCGTGGTCGGCGGTAGATCCAGTCAGCGCGCGTAGGATGGGTGGAGCGAAGCGAACCCCATCATGTTTCGTCACCGAGCAATGCTATGCATTTCTTCCAAATCTGACCGTAGCTCTCGCTCGTGCGATGTCCGCAAGTGACCCCAAGCGGACACGGACCGCTTAGTCCTCTGCTCGAATTTCGTAACCAAACCTGTCGACAAAGCGCTGGCGAATTTGCACTAACCACCGGTTTTCATATTCTGCGACGAAGCCCTCGGCCGTCAGTACCGCGTGTGCAAATTGGTCGGCAGTAAGAGTCTTCGTTGACGCAATTCGTTGGGCGTCAGCAGGTGGAATGCAGAAGCCCCAATCAACGCAAAGTTCGCACAGTAGGTGGGACAGGCGGTCTTCCAACGACGAATCCTGCTTGAGCGGCCGAACACCCATGGTTTGTCCCCATTGCCTTACCGGAATGACCGATAGCACAAATAAGGCTTCCGGTCCTGGCCCATAGCGGAAGTCCGCTGGATGTCGGTTTGTGTCCCCTTCCAGATGTGGGCGATATACGTGTTTGGGCCCACGATGTGCGCCAATCTGACCCATCGGGCAAAACACCCTGCCTCTCCAAAACCCCGTCAATCCCCCGCCCAAAAAATATTCCACTTTACCGAAATTCGGAATCGCAGTATCAATCCGCCATCCCGGTCCAGGGAGAGGGGCGATCGTCCGTCGTAACGAACGTGGATTGGGGTGCGGTGGACGCGGCAGTGCCGGGCATGCGAAGGCGGGACCAGGGCGAGATGAACCTCGTGAGATCTTGTCTAGCGTGCGGACGAACGGCGCCAACGCCCTGCGAAGCCCTTTTGGGCGAAGCAGGACGTGTCCGGCGAAGCCTCTTGGCGAAGCCGGATCGCTGCGTACGGCAAAATCGTGTGGTCCTGGCCGTCGTTGCTACGGTCAAGCCTTGCGGAGATGGATCGGGACTCAACCGGGTCTCAATGCATCGTCAATTCGCAAGGCGACGGTGACAAAAAGGAACTCGTCGCCGGGGAGAGCGCGGCATAAGCCGTCAACCCACTGCGCAGGGAAGGCCGAGTGTTCGGCGTCACCTGTATGCTGCTGTGCGGTCTCTTTGCGCTACACTTTCGCGCAGCGGACCGCGGGTGCCAGCCGGCACCCGGTCTTCCCTGCGCCCTCTTCACAGAGGAGGGTCAAGGTAGAAGCAAACCTCGGGCATCTCATGCCGCGAGAAGGCTGCTTCATGCGTGATTTGAGCGAGGGAATGGTGCTGCCAGACAGGATTGAACTGTCGACCTCTCCATTACCAATGGAGTGCTCTACCACTGAGCTACGGCAGCATGTGCTGGGGTAAGAATCGGCCGCAACGAGGGGCCTACCAAGCGGGCCGATATCTGCCACAAGCCCCCCTCCTGTGCAAGCTTGCTAGCTCCGCCAAAGCGATAAAATCGGGTCGATATCGGGGCCAGAATGCCTGTTTGGGCTCGAAATGGCCGACTTTCCGCGGAATTGGTCCCGATATTCCCACCCAACTGGCCAGTTGCCCGATGCGCCGGATTCGATCCATTTCGATTTTCGCACGATCGGAGCGCGCGGGCCTCTTGAGCTGCCTTATTCCTCGGGCATGTTATCGCCGATCGCTGTAATGGACCGGTGATGGCAGACGAGAACGACAAGAGCGAGCGGCAGGATTCGCGACAGGACTCGCGGCAGGCGAGGGCGTCCCGCGACGATCGGCTCAAATCGGCACTGCGCGAAAATCTGAAGCGGCGAAAGATGCAGGCGCGCGAACGGGCCGCAAGTGGCGGCCCCTCGCAGAACGAAGATGATTCCCTAAATGAGGGGCCCGCCGGCAAGATAGCCGGCAAGACCGGCGACTAAATTTTGGAGTGCATGGACGTGGCAATGGGGCAGGACGAATCGCAACGACCCGAGAGTGACGCGCAGATGTCGCGGTTCACCCGCCCTGAACAGACCTTTCCGACGCTGACATCAGCCGAGATCGAGCGTGTCAGGCATTTCGGCGAGGTCCGCAACTATGCCGATGGGGAATTCCTGTTCGAAACCGGGAAGCCCGGGCCGGGCATGTTCGTCGTGCTGAAGGGCCACGTCGCCATCACCCAGCGCGACGGCCTTGGCCACGTCACCCCGTTGATCGACCAGGGGCCGGGGCAATTTCTGGCCGAGCTGAGCCAGCTCTCCGGACGGCCGGCGCTGGTCGATGGCCGCGCCGAAGGCGATGTCGAGACGCTGCTGTTGCCGCCGGAGCGGCTGCGCGCGCTGCTGGTTGCTGAGGCCGAGCTCGGCGAGCGCATCATGCGCGCGCTGATCCTGCGTCGGGTCAATCTGCTCCAGGGCGGCGTCGGTGGCGTCGTGCTGATCGGCCCGTCGCATTCGGCAGGCGTGGTGCGGTTGCAGGGTTTCCTCACCCGCAACGGCCAGCCGCATCATCTGCTCGATCCCGCGCGGGATCGCGACGCCGCCGACGTCATCGCGCGTTATTCGCCCAAGCCGGAAGACTGGCCGCTGGTCGTCACCCCCGATGGCGCGGTGCTGCGCAATCCTGGCGAAACCGAGCTTGCGCGCGCGATCGGCATGATCGGTGGCCCCCGCAACGACCGCATCTACGACGTCGCGATCGTCGGCTCCGGGCCGGCCGGGCTCGCCACGGCCGTGTATGCCGCGTCCGAAGGCCTCTCGGTCGCCGTGCTCGACACCCGCGCCTTCGGCGGCCAGGCCGGCGCCAGCGCGCGCATCGAAAACTACCTCGGCTTTCCGACCGGAATTTCCGGCCAGGCCCTGACCGCGCGCGCCTTCAACCAGGCGCAAAAATTCGGCGCGGAGATCATGATCCCGGTGACGGTGAAGTCGCTCGACTGCACCCGCAAGGACGGCGCGTTTTCGGTGGCGCTCGACGGCTGCGACCCGCTGCATTCGCGCGCGGTCGTGGTCGCCAGCGGCGCGCGCTATCGCCGGCCCGAGATCGAGAACCTCGACAAGTTCGAGGGCCGCGGGGTCTGGTATTGGGCCTCGCCGGTCGAGGCGAAGCTGTGCGCCGGCGAGGAGGTCGCGCTGGTCGGCGCCGGCAACTCGGCGGGGCAGGCCGCCGTGTTCCTGTCGGGACACGCCAAAAAAGTGCTGATGATCATCCGCGGCGGCGGCCTCGGCGCCAGCATGTCGCGTTATCTCATCGAGCGCATCGAAGCCACGCCGAACATCGAACTGATGTTCAACACCGAGATCACGGCGCTCGAAGGCGACGAGGCCTCGCTGCTGCGGCGCATCCGCTGGAAGAGCCGGCTCTCGAGCGACGAGGATTTCGCCGACATCCGCAATCTCTTCCTGTTCGTCGGCGCCGATCCCGCCACCAATTGGCTCGACGGCTGCGGCGTGACGCTCGATCGCGGCGGCTTCGTCGTGACAGGCGCGCAGTCCGAGCAGAACCAGGGCCGGCTGGTCGCGCCGCTGGAGACCTCCGTGCCCGGCGTCTACGCCGTCGGCGACGTCCGCTCCGGCTCCGTCAAGCGCGTCGGCGGCGCCATCGGCGAAGGCGCGCAGGTCGTGGCCTCCCTGCACGGATTCCTCGGCGACGCCGCAAAACCGGCGCTTTAGAGCACGATCCGGAAAAGTGCGCAGCGGTTTTCCGAAAAGATCGTGCTCAAACAATGAGTCAAGGACAAGACAAGCAGACGGCAAGTCGAAAGTGGCTTGCCATCTTGCTAGGTGATGCGTGACTATCTCCCCTCATCCTGAGGAGCGGCCGAAGGCCGCGTCTCGAAGGATGAAGGCCCAGCTGCAAAAGCCGGGCCTTCATGGTTCGAGACGGCGCTCGCGCGCCTCCTCACCATGAGGATCGACAAAGAAAACGCTTAACGGGAGGACTAAATGGCTGAAATCGTCGTGCTGTATAAAACGCCCACGGATGCTGCGGCCTTCGACAAATATTATGCCGAGACCCACATTCCGCTCGCGAAGAAACTTCCAGGCCTGAAGAAGTACGCCATCAGCAAGGGCCCGGTCGGCTCCCCCGCTGGACCTTCCGGAATCCATCTCGTTGCCATTCTCACCTTCGACAGCACGGCCGACATCCAGGCGGCATTCGCTAGCCCGGAAGGTAAGGCGACCGGCGCTGACGTGCCGAAATTCGCCAGTGGCGGCGCCGACCTGTTGATCTTCGACACCAAGGAAGTGTGAGCCGCTTCGACTTCGTCAATAGTTGAGAACTCGTAGCCCGGATGGAGCGTAGCGTAATCCGGGGCCGCTGCATTTGCATGCGAAAATCCCGGATTACGCTATCGCTCCATCCGGGCTACGCACCACAATCTGCCGTCGTTTGTGACAGCGTTGCAAAAAATTCAGCCATGCGTTTGTCGATTCGCACGACGACGCATGGCTGCGCACGCATGTGTGACGCCAGCACCTGTGGCAATCCGATGAGGACCGTAATATCAATCCCGACCTCAATGCGGAGAGTAGGAGAGATGTCATGGTTCTTGGGTTGAGCTTGCCCGCCTTCACGCTGGTTCATGTCATCATCAGCCTGATCGGCATCGCCGCCGGCCTCGTCGTGATGTTCGGCCTGCTCGGCTCGAAGGCGATGCCGGGCCTCACCGCGATTTTCTTAGCGTTCACGATCCTCACCAGCGCCACCGGCTTCCTGTTTCCGTTCAAGGAGCTGCTGCCCTCGCATATCATCGGCATCATCTCGCTGGTCCTGCTCGCGATCGCCTGCCTCGCGCTCTACGGCATGAAGCTCGCTGGTGTCTGGCGCCCGGTCTACATCGTGACCGCGATGATCTCGCTGTATTTCAATGTCTTCGTGCTGGTGATCCAGTCATTCCTGAAGGTGCCGGCGCTCGCCGCGCTCGCGCCCGCCGTGGCACCGAATCCGCCCGGAGGCCCCGTGTTCGCGGTGGTGCAGGGCCTCGTGCTGGTGTTCTTCGTGGTGCTCACCGTCGGCGCCTGGCGCCGCTTCAAGCCGATGGCGTTCGCCTGATCATTCAAGGAGCCTGACAATGCCTATCATCACCACCAAGGACGGCGTCGAGATCTTCTACAAGGATTGGGGAAGTGGCCAGCCGATCGTGTTCAGCCACGGCTGGCCGCTGTCGGCCGACGACTGGGACGCGCAGATGATGTTCTTCGTCACGCGCGGCTATCGCGTCATCGCGCACGACCGTCGCGGCCATGGCCGTTCGTCGCAGGTCGCCGACGGCCACGACATGGATCATTACGCCGATGATCTCGCGGCCGTGACGGCCCATCTCGACCTCAAGAACGCGATCCACGTCGGCCACTCCACCGGCGGCGGCGAAGTGGTGCATTACATCGCGCGCCATGGCGAGAGCCGGGTTGCGAAGGCCGCAATCCTCTCCGCGGTGCCGCCGCTGATGCTGAAGACGGAGGCCAATCCCGGCGGCCTGCCGAAGAGCGTGTTCGACGATTTCCAGGTGCAACTCGCTGCCGGCCGTTCCAGCTTCTACCGCGACATCGCGGCCGGCCCCTTCTATGGCTACAACCGTCCCGGCGCAAAGCCGTCGGAAGCGGTGATCCAGAACTGGTGGCGCCAGGGCATGATGGGCGGCGCGAAAGCCCATTACGACGGCATCGTCGCGTTCTCGCAAACCGACTTCACCGAGGATCTGAAGAAGATCAATGTGCCGGTGCTGGTGATGCACGGCGACGACGACCAGATCGTGCCTTACGCCGACTCCGCGCCGCTGTCGGCCAAGCTGCTCAAGAACGGCACGCTGAAGACCTACAAGGGTTTCCCGCACGGCATGCCGACGACGCACGCCGAGACCATCAACGCGGACCTGCTGGCGTTCTTTAGGGAGTGAGCGGCCTCACGCCAATATCGCCCTGATCGCATCGAAGGTGCGCTTGACGAAAGCTTCCGGCTTCTCCCGCGCCCCTCCGCCGATCCAGCTCTCGCCGCCGACGCGCATCGCGCCGGTGGCGATCATGGCGACGAGCCGCGCCTTCAGCCGGTCCGATTTGGTTCTGGCGCGCTGGGCGAGCCCTTCGGCCAACGCTCGCTCGAGCTTCTCGTATTTGAGCTGGTCGCGCGCCTGAAGCGCGGGATTGTCGCGCTTGAGCCGCGACATGGCCGCGGCCTCCGCCGGATCGATCCGCTTGAGCGTCGCCGCGATCGCGTTCTCCGCCGCGCTCAGCATGGTTTCGCCCGCCGGCCGCGCCACGACCTCCGCGACCAGCGCGGCGGCGGCGCCTTCCTGCCAGGCCGCGACCACGTCCTCTTTCGAGGCGAAATAATGGAAGAAGCTGCGTCGCGACACGTCCGCCGCGGCCGCGATGTCGTCGATGGTCGTGGCCTCGAAGCCGCGCTCCAGGAACAGTGCCATCGCCGCGCGGGTCAACCGCTCGCGGGTCGCTTGCAATTTACGCTGGCGCAGGCCGGTGCCATCGGCGGATTTTGCTCCTGCCGGCAACGGCTTGGTGCGCCTGTCGACTGATTTCCCGGCGACCTTCGAAAGCTTCAAATCATTTCACCACTTGAAAAGTTGCACCCAGTGCACATTTAGACCCGTCGCGGGCCCTTTCCCAGCCCGACGGAGCTATGGCATGACCGACTGGACCACGGCAGACATCCCCTCCCTCAGCGGCAAGACTGCCGTCGTGACCGGAGCGACGGGCGGCCTCGGCTACGAAACCGCGATGGCGCTGGCGGGCGCCGGTGCCATCGTCATACTCACGGGGCGCAACGACGCAAAGGGCATGCGCGCGATCGAGGGCATTTGCGAGCGCTTTCCCAATGCGCTGATCGCCTATGAGCATCTCGACCTCGCCAGCCTCGCCTCCGTTGCCGATTTTACCAGGCGCTTTGCCGCCGGCAACGAGCAGCTCGACCTGCTCGTCAACAATGCCGGCGTGATGGCGCTGCCGAAGCGGCAGCAGACGGCGGATGGTTTCGAGATGCAGCTCGGCACCAATTATCTCGGTCATTACGCGCTGACGGCGCAGCTGTTGCCGCAGCTTCGCCGGGCGAAGGCGGCCCGGGTCGTCAACCTCTCGAGCCTTGCGCACCGCTCCGGTTCGATCAATTTCGACGATCTGCAGGCTAGGCATTCCTATCGTCCGTGGCGGGCTTATTGCCAGTCCAAGCTGGCGATGCTGATGTTTTCGCTGGAGTTGCAGCGCCGCAGCCTCGCCGCAGGCTGGGGTCTGACGAGCCTTGCCGCACATCCCGGCTACGCGCGGACCGATCTGATTGCGAACGGGCCGGGAGCGAACACGTTCCAATCGCGGGTGAGCCGGTGGCTGCAGCCCTTCATTAGCCAGTCTGCCGCGGAAGGCGCGCTGCCGACTTTGTTGGCGGCGACCTGGCCGGCAGCGGAGCCCGGCGGCTACTACGGCCCGAACGGGTTTTACGAATTGAAGGGGCCACCGCGGCCGGCGAAGATCATGCCGCAGGCAAAGGATTTCGCCTCGGCAGCCATGCTGTGGGATGTCTCGGCGACGTTGACCGGTATATCCTTCGACGAGATCGCGGCCGCCGCATGAGCCGCGAGCCTGTCGGGGAGGTCCCGATGCAGATCATCATCTTCGGCGCGACTGGCATGGTCGGGCAGGGCGTCTTGCGCGAATGCCTGATCGATGCCGGCATCGATCGCGTGCTCGTGGTCGGCCGCAGCCCGACCGGCGTGCGCCACGCCAAGCTCACGGAGATCACGCACGGCGATTTCACGGACTACTCGGCGATCGAAGCGCAGCTCACCGGCTTCGACGTCTGCTTCTTCTGCCTCGGCGTCTCCTCGATCGGCATGAGCGAGGAGCGCTACCGTCGTCTGACCTATGACATCACGCTCGCAGCGGCGACCGCGCTGGCACGGCTCAATCCGCAGATGACATTCGTCTATGTCACGGGCGCCGGCACTGATTCTACCGAGCAGGGTTCGCGGATGTGGGCGCGGATCAAGGGCAAGACCGAGAACGATCTGCTCAAGCTGCCGTTCAAGGCGGCCTACATGTTCCGGCCCGGTGCGATCCAACCGCTCCACGGTGCCCGCTCCAAGACCGCGTGGGTGCAGGCCGTGTATGCAGCAAGTTGGCCATTGTGGTCGGTGCTGCGCCGGCTCTCGCCGCGGCTCGTCACCTCGACCGAGCAGATCGCCGCGCCATGATCCGGGTTGCGCGGGAGGGGTATCCGCGAAAGGTGCTGGAGATGGAGGATATCAATAGCCTCTAGTCCAGTGGGGCGTTAGTTCTAGGGAAATTTCGCCGCCCGCGCGCGTTGAGCCCGTCCGCCCGAAGCAGAAAGCGCCGTCGATGTCTCCCCAGCTCAAACTGATCGCACTCGACGCCGACGACCTCTCCGTGATCTCGGCGCACGTCCAGGACGCCCGCGTGCAGCCCTCGGACATCATCTGGCGGCAAAGCGAAAAGCGCCTGGTCGTCGGCATGAGCCGGTTGGACTGGGAGCAGACGCTGGACGGCGAGGCCGAGCCGCGCAGGCTGGTGGCCGCCCTCCGTTTCGACCGCGTGCTCGCCTGCAAGTCGCGCAACATCGACCTCGACGCGCCGGACACTGTCCTGGACCTCGTCGGCATCGAATTCCACGGCCAGGACGCCCCCGGCGGGAGTGCGCTGCTGCTGTTTGCCCAAGGCGGCGCCATCCGCCTCGACGTCGAATGCCTGGAATGCGAGCTGACTGATCTGGGAGCGGATCAGCTGGGGACGGGGTTGGAGGCTGAAGGCGAGGGGTGAGTGGCATCCCAAGGCCACGCATCCCGCGCTCGTCAGGCGACGCCGGAGGGGAACGGCCCGGCCCAAGGGTTGACGCAGCTTCCCCGCCGCGCCATTGAGCAGGGGCCTGGTGAGCCAAACCGCGCCCCCAAAAACCAGTTAGAAGCCAAGATGCCCGTTCGTCTCGACCGCAGCAGCGCCGATTTTGACCAGCGATTCGGGGCCTTCCTCGCCGCCAAGCGCGAGGCCTCGGCAGACGTCGAGGCGGCCGCGCGTGCCATCGTCGACGACGTGGCGAAGCGGGGCGACGCCGCCCTGCTCGAGGCCACGGCAAAGTTCGACCGGTTGACGCTCGATGCATCCGGCCTGCGCGTCACCGCCGCCGAGATCGAGGCCGCGGTGAAAGCCTGCGATGCAGCGACGCTGGATGCGCTCAAGCTCGCGCGCGATCGCATCGAGACCTATCACAGCCGCCAAATGCCGAAGGACGAGCGCTTCACCGATCAGCTCGGCGTCGAGCTCGGCTGGCGCTACACCGCGATCGAATCCGCCGGCCTCTACGTGCCGGGCGGGACCGCGGCCTATCCGTCCTCGGTGCTGATGAATGCAGTGCCGGCAAAGGTCGCCGGCGTGGCGCGCCTCGTCATGGTGGTGCCCTCGCCCGACGGCAAGCTCAATCCGCTCGTGCTGGCGGCAGCAAAGCTTGGCGGCGTCACCGAGATCTATCGCGTCGGCGGCGCGCAGGCGATTGCCGCGCTCGCGCATGGCACCGCGACGATCGCGCCCGTCGCCAAGATCGTCGGACCCGGCAACGCATATGTCGCCGCGGCAAAGCGGCTGGTGTTCGGCAAGGTCGGCATCGACATGATCGCCGGTCCCTCGGAGGTGCTTGTCATCGCCGACGACACTGGCAATGCGGACTGGATTGCCGCCGACCTGCTGGCCCAGGCCGAGCACGATTCCAGCGCGCAGTCGATCCTGATCACCGATTCCGCGCGCCTTGCCGCCGATGTCGAAAAGGCCGTCGAGGCGCAGTTGAAGACGCTGCCGCGCGCCGCGATCGCCAGCGCCTCGTGGGCCGATTTCGGCGCCATCATCATGGTGAAGAACCTCGACGACGCCATTCCGCTCGCGGATGCGATTGCCGCCGAGCATCTCGAGATCATGACGCAAGATCCCGATGCGCTCGCCGCAAGGATC
This sequence comes from Bradyrhizobium sp. MV1.5, assembly GCF_055807615.1. Lineage (NCBI taxonomy): Bacteria > Pseudomonadati > Pseudomonadota > Alphaproteobacteria > Hyphomicrobiales > Nitrobacteraceae > Bradyrhizobium > Bradyrhizobium sp. MV1.5. The sequence goes on from NZ_JBVVPL010000003.1 coordinate 30,854, forward strand.
CGCAACGCGGGCGCCGTGTTCCTCGGGCCGCATACGCCGGAGGCGATCGGCGATTATGTCGGCGGCTCCAACCATGTGCTGCCGACGGCGCGCTCGGCACGATTCTCGTCGGGGCTTTCGGTGCACGATTTCCTCAAGCGCACCTCGATCCTGAAATGCGGCCCGGATCAGCTGCGAGCGCTGGGTCCGGCCGCGATGATTCTCGGCAAGGCGGAGGGGCTAGATGCCCATTCGCGCTCGATTGGATTGCGCCTCAATTTGTCATGACCCAGCCGCCCGAACAGGACGACTCGACCAATCGCATCGTGGGCGTCACGCTCGACGAGGACTCGATCGGCCGTTCCGGGCCCGACATCGAGCATGAGCGCGCGATCGCGATCTACGATTTGATCGAGCAGAATCTGTTCGCGCCGGAGGGCGCCAACGGGAAGGGGCCGTTCACGCTGCATATCGGCATCACGGGCAGCCGGCTGATGTTCGACATCCGCCGCGAGGACGGCACGCCCGTGGTCGCGCATCTGTTGTCGCTGACGCCGTTCCGGCGGATCGTGAAGGACTATTTCATGATCTGCGACAGCTACTACCAGGCGATCCGTACGGCGACGCCGGACAAGATCGAGGCCATCGACATGGGCCGCCGCGGCATCCATGACGAGGGTTCGCGCACGCTGCAGGAGCGGCTGAAGGGCAAGGTGCGGGTCGATTTCGAGACCTCGCGCCGGCTGTTCACGCTCATTACTGTCCTGCACTGGAAGGGTTAAGCGCGATGGCGGGTCCGCCACGCGCACGCGATCCGCAATCGGTGCTGTTCGCCTGCGCCATGAACAGCGTGCGCTCGCCGATGGCGGAGAGCCTGCTGCGGCACATGTTTCCGCAAGGCCTCTACGTGAAGTCGGCCGGTGCCAGGCGCGGCGAGCTCGATCCGTTCGCGGTGTCTGTGATGGCCGAGCTCGGCCAGGACATCTCCACCCACAAGCCGCAGACCTTCGAGGAGCTGGAGGATTGGGAGGGGCTGAATTTCGACCTGATCATCACGCTCTCGCCGGAGGCGCATCACAAGGCGCTGGAGCTGACCCGCACGCTCGCCGCCGACGTCGAGTATTGGCCGACGCAGGATCCCACCACCATGGAAGGCAGCCGCGACCAGAAGTTGGCTGCCTATCGCGACGTCTGCGACCAGCTCCTGCTGCGCATCCGCCGGCGATTTTCGAAGGTGGGCGCGGCGAACGGGTAGCATTCGGCGCCCGTAACACCCGCGTCACAGACTGCAGGCACACGCATCCTGTACCCGTCGAATCAGTAAAGTCCGGGTTCCCGGGTTGTGAAATCAGCCTCCGTCCGATAGGTTCCGCGCGCAATTCACCCCCTGCTTCATTCCCCAAATCACCTGATGCTCGGCCGCCCCAAATTCGTTCTCGCCTCCGGTTCGCCGCGGCGCCTGTCGCTGCTCAACCAGGCCGGCATCGAGCCGGACGCGCTCCGGCCCGCCGACGTCGACGAGACGCCGAAGCGGGGCGAGCTGCCGCGCGCCTGCGCCAACCGGCTCGCGCGGGCCAAGGCGGATGCGGCACTCAAATCGGTGCAGCTCGACGACGAGCTGCGTGGCGCCTTCATCCTCTCCGCCGACACGGTGGTGGCGGTCGGCCGCCGCATCCTGCCCAAGGCCAACCTCGTCGACGAGGCCGCGCAGTGCCTGCGGCTGCTGTCGGGCCGCAACCACCGCGTCTACACCGCGATCACTCTGGTGACGCCGCGCGAGGCCTTCCGCCAGCGCCTGGTGGAGACCCGCGTCCGCTTCAAGCGCCTCTCGGAGGATGACATCCAGGCCTATATCGGCTCCGGCGAGTGGCGCGGCAAAGCCGGCGGCTACGCCGTGCAGGGCATCGCCGGCTCGTTCGTAGTCAAGATGGTGGGGTCCTACACCAACGTCGTCGGCCTGCCGCTCTACGAGACCACCACGCTGCTCGGCGGCGAAGGTTTCCCGATCCGCTTCGGCTGGCTCAACGCCACCGCCGTGTGAGCCGAAAAGCCGCTCCTGCAAAAATCGCGAAAACAACCCCATGCACAGTAGAATTGCTCCGCGGGAATCTGGCCGGAACGCCTGCACTTCCGCCGGAGGAACCCCTTTGGCGACAGGCTCTTGAACTCTCTCACCGCGCGTAAGCTGAGCACCCTATGGACGACCAGGTGAAAAAGCCCGCAAGCCCCCTCAAAACCTGCCCGATCTGCGGCAAGCCGCAGTCCGAGGCCGCCCGCCCGTTCTGCTCGTCTCGCTGCCGCGACGTCGATCTGAACCGCTGGCTGAAAGGCTCCTACGTCATTCCCGGCCGGGATGACGAGGCAGACGGGGAGGAATAATTCTGGTTCATCAATTGGTTAATTGAAGAAAACGCCCGAACTGTGCTCCCGCAGCAGTTTTGTTCACAGCCGGGCCGCGCCCGGCAAAGCCACTTGGCGAAGCCGGGTGGACAGGCAGCCTTCAGCCCACTATAAACCGCCCGCTCGATGGGCTTTGGCCCCTCTTTGGAGCACGCCCAGGTAGCTCAGTTGGTAGAGCATGCGACTGAAAATCGCAGTGTCGGTGGTTCGATTCCGCCCCTGGGCACCATTTTCGCTCTCCACGGGCAACATCTTCTCCAGCGCCAGGCCTTGAGCGCCAAGCCTTGACCAGCCGGCTCGCGCAGCAATCCGTTCCGGAACCAGATCGCGCGCGCATTGCTGGCATTCTGCTTGCTCAGTCAGGACCAAAGTCTGGCCTTGGAAGAGAGGCCGTTTCAGGTTGAGGCAAGTGATGCAAGAAATGTCCCGTTCTGGTGCTGCCGGCGAACTGAGGCTCGATGCGTTGGTCGCAGATTTGTGGTGGCGCGTCCGGCTCATCAACACCGACATTCTCGAGGAAGAGGCGAGAGCAGGGGTGTTTGACGTGCTTCAGCCGACATATCCGCTTCTTGCGCTTAATCTTCGCGCGCGACGCGACAATTTGGTCTCGACGATCGGCGTGCTCGAGCAGCGTGCGCGATCAACGTCGGAAGCGGCTTGAGGGTTCGTTCACACCGGAAACGTCAGCGACGTCAGCTCCGGCGCGCGAAGACCAGCTGTCGGACGTCGATCTTTTCGGCCCTGAAACCTGCCTCGCAGTAGCAGAGGTAATATTCCCACAGCCGCCGGAACGGCTCGTCGAACCCGAGTGAGGTCAGGTCCGTCCAGGCATGGCCGAAACTCGCTCGCCAGACCGCGAGCGTCTTGGCGTAGTCCTGTCCAAAGACCCGCTCGCGGATGAGAGGCATCTGCACGCGTTCGCCGAGCGCGCGCAAGACATTCGGCGAAGGCAGCATCCCGCCCGGAAAAATGTATCTCTGGATGAAGTCCACGCGCCGCCGGTAGCTGTCAAAGAGCTCGTCACGGACGGTGATCGCCTGGATTCCGGCAAGACCGCCCGGCTTGAGCCGCTGGTGCAGTTGATTGAAGTACGTCGGCCAAAACGGCTCGCCGACGGCCTCGATCATCTCGATCGAGGCGATACGGTCGAACTGCCCGTCCTGATCGCGATAATCCTGCAACCGGACCTCGACATTGTCGCCGAGCCCGGCTTCGTGGATTCGCCGGCTGGCGAATGCGTGTTGCTCCTTGCTGATGGTGAGCGCCAAGACCTTGGCGCCGCAAGTCTTGGCGGCATATTCGGCAAAGCCGCCCCAGCCGCAGCCGATCTCGAGCAGGGTATGGCCGGGCCGTAGCTCGATCGCCTGTGCGAGTTGGGCATATTTGTGCCGTTGAGCGGCGAGCAGGTCGGTCGCCTCGGGCGAAAACAATGCCGACGAGTAGGTCATGCTTGGATCGAGCCAGGCCGCAAAGAACGCGTTGCCGAGATCATAATGGGCGTGGATATTCAGCCGCGATCCCAGTCGCGTGTTTCGGCGCAACCGATGCAGCGCGCGCCGGCAAAGCCGGACCAGTGCATTGCCGGCGAAGGCGCTGTCGACCAGATCGTCGTTCAGACAGAACACGTAAAGCAGCTGGGAGAGATCCGGCGTGCTCCAATCGCCTCGAACGTAAGCCTCGGCCATGCCGATATCGCCGCCCAGCACCAGGCTTCGCGCGAAGGCGTAACTGTTGAGCTCGATGGTCGCCGACGGCCCCGGATGCGTTCCCCGCAACACCACCGTTCTGCCGTCGGGAAGGCGAACATCCACGGTGCCGAGCTTGAGCCGCGACGCAAGCCGCAGCGCGAGCCGCGCGAGCAAGGGAACGTCATCGAAGCGAGCAGTCTGGTGAGTGGCTGCGAGGTCCATGGCTTCACATTCAGGGTTGGTTCGGACGGGGAACGAAAGGAACATTTTTCAGCCAAAGCCGGATCGCTTCCCAATGAATGGCCGCGACGACCTTGAAGGTGAGAAGTGGCAGAGTGACGAGCGTCGCCAACAGCGAGCGGCTGGTCAGCGGGCGACGTTGTCCGGAGAATGCAGCTGTAAATATAGCACCGTGCTCATCGCTCTGCACGATTCTGACCTTCACTTGATGGTCGGGCGGGGCAATGCTGAAGCGATACTGCGTTTGCATCTCCATGAATGGCGAGACGTAGAACTCCTTCGCCTGGCATTGTCGTATGGCACCGCCGGCAGCAGCATCCTCGACCGGAAGGACGTAGGAATGGATTTCGCCAAAAGTGTTGCGGACCTCGTAGATCAGCAGCGCAAGATTGCCGCTGCTGCCATAGCAGAAGTAGATCGAAAGCGGATTGAACACGTAGCCGAAGAGCCGCGGATAGCACAAAAGGAGGATGTGCCCTCCTGAGAGGTCGACATCGTGCTGTTCGGCGAGGCCTCGCACATGGCTGCTCAAGGAGGCGCCGTCACGCTTGCCGTGATCGGATTCGTGAAAGCTGAAGACTGACGCGCGATTGACGCCGAACAGGCGAGACTGGCGATCCGCTTCATCGAGCCGGTCGAGGTCGATGAGCAGGTTCATGACTCGGTAAGCGAACCTGTGTCGCGCGGGCCGCATGCGTGCGTGCATCACCCGGCCCAGGTAGAGCGCGGCTGCAGATGACGTCGCTGTTCGTTCTGGAGCGCCCGGTTGCAACATGTTCTACTCGGCAGCCTGCGCCAGCAACGCGCCGGACCCTCGCCACGGCACCGCACTGCCAAGTGCCTCGGCGACGGCGATGCCGGAGCGCAAGCCGTCCTCATGGAATCCGTAGCCGGTCCACGCGCCGCAAAACCAGGTACGGCGGCGTCCCTGGATTTCGGGGAGCTTCCTCTGCGCGGCGAACGCGCTTGCGTCATATTGTGGATGCGCGAAAGTGAACTTGCCGAAAGTGAGATGAGGCGCCGGCTCGCAAGGGGGATTGAGGCTGACGAATAGCGGCTTGCTGTCGTCGATGCCCTGCAGCCGGTTCATCCAGTAAGTCACCGCGACGTCGTTCTGGGCAGGCGCTTCGCGTCGCCAGCGCAAGAAGTTCCAGGATGCCCATGCATTGCGGCGTTTCGGCATGAGGCTGATGTCGCGGTGCAGATAGGCCGTGTTTGGAGCGTAACGGATTGCGCCGAGAATGGATCTCTCGCGTGGGTCGGCATCCGACAGCATCGCCAGAGCCTGATCGCTGTGACAGGCCATCACGACAGCGTCGTAGGAGTCCTGATGGCCGTGACTGTCGCCGATCGTCACGCCGTGCTCGGTTCGATGGATCGACGTCACCGCGCAGCCGAGCCGGATGCTGGCCTTGAACCTGGCCGTGAGCTTCTCGACATAGCGCCGGCTGCCACCCCGGACGGTCCGCCAGAGCGGCCGATCCAGATGCAACAGCCGGTGATTGTCGAAAAAGGCGATGAAGTTTTCGGCGGGAAAGGCGAGGATCTCGGCCGAGGGGGACGACCAGATGGCGGCCCCCATCGGTCCCAGATAATCGCTGAACAGGCGCGGGCTGAACGCTGACTTGCGCAGATATTCGCCGAGTGTGAGGTTCTGGAGTTGGCCAGTCCGCAAGTCGGAGACGCTTTCCTTGTTGAAGCGGCGGACCTCGGCCAGCATGCGAAAATACGACGGGGAGAAGAGGTTACGCGGCTGGGCAAACAGGCCGGAGGCGACCTGCAGGAAGGTCTCGCCGCCGCCCCGCCACTCAAATCGACCATGGTCGGCCGACATCGCGAAGCTCATGCATGTCTCCTCGGTCTTCACACCCAGGTGCGCGAACAGAGACGTCAATTCCGGGTAGTTCGGCTCGTTGAACACGATGAAGCCGATGTCGACGTCGATCTCTTCGCCATCGTAGTCAACCCGCACTGTATGACTGTGTCCACCCGGTCGCAATTCGCGCTCGTAGACGGTCACGGCATGACGTTCGGACAGGAGCCATGCGGCGGCATTGCCGGCAATTCCCGTCCCGATCACCGCCAAACGCATGCTTTGTCGCCCCCTAATACCACCAGCGACGGCCGGAACATCCGGATTCGGGCCAATGTCGTCCGTCGCCCGGCTCAGGACAGCTCTCATAGCTGACCCGACCACATGCGCTTGAGGAAACGTTCCAGCGGACGGCGTGGATCACCCGCGAAACCGGGGCACGGGGCGGACGTAAGGATCCGAGTTTGCGTATGGTGAGGTATGGATTTCGTGCAAATACTGATCGTCGCCGGCATCGCTTTCGCCCTTTCGCTGTTGATGGGGCTGGCCTGGATCGTTCAGCAGCGAACCGGCAATTCCGGGTGGGTCGATACGATCTGGACCTACTCCATCGGTATCGTTGGGGCGGTGGCGGCCCTTTTGCCGTTCGCCGAGGCGCTGCCAGTGCGCCAGATGCTCGTGGGCGGGCTCGTGCTGCTTTGGTCGGTGAGGCTCGGGACGCATATCGCCCGCCGCGCCGCGGCGGGTATCGACGATCCGCGATATGCCAGCTATGCGCGGGAATGGGGCTCGCAGGCGCCGCGTCGCATGTTCGCGTTCCTGCAGTCGCAGGCCTTCGTCTCGGTGCCGCTGCCACTCGCGGTCTTCCTGGCTGCACACGGTCCACGGGCCGCCCTGGGAGTTCAGGACTATGCCGGCGCCGCCATCATGCTTGCGGCCGTTGCAGGCGAGGCGATCGCCGATGAGCAATTGCGAGGCTTCAAGCGGGACAAGGCAAATGCGGGCCTGGTTTGCGATGTCGGGCTTTGGCGCTGGTCGCGTCATCCGAATTATTTCTTCGAATGGCTCGGGTGGCTCGCCTACCCGGTCATCGCGCTGTCGCCGGGCTACGCATGGGGCTGGGCGAGCCTGATCGCGCCGGCGATCATGTACTGGATACTCGTGCACGTGACCGGAATACCTCCGCTCGAAGCCCAGATGCTTCGATCCCGTGGCCGCCGGTATCGGGACTATCAGTCACGCACCAGCGCTTTCTTTCCACGGCTGCCCAAGAAGGTGCCGCAATGATCGGAGTTCCGGCGCCGCACGATCAGGTTCAAGGGCCTGACAGGGTTGCGCGGCAAGGCCGAACGAGGGCGCAACGTGATCCAGCGAAGGGCTCATGTCGTTTACAGGCGTTGCCTTTGTCGAACCGGTTGCGACACGACCGGAGGGGAGATCGGACATGAGCCTGCTTTTTACATATCTGTCGGTCGCCGCGACTTTCGTTGCGCTCGACATGATCTGGCTCAAGACCATGGTTGAGAGACTTTACCGCCCGGTGCTGGGCGACATGTTGCGCTCGGAGCCGGACCTCGCCGCCGCCGCAGTGTTTTATCTTGCGTATCCCGTCGGCCTGATCTGGTTCGCGGTGCTGCCGGCTCAGCAAGACGGCGGCGCTCTGCGGGCCTTCACGTCCGGCGTGATGTTGGGCTGCTTCACTTATGCGACTTACGATCTGACCAACCAGGCCACCCTGAGGAATTGGTCGACGGGGCTCACTCTTGCCGACGTGTGCTGGGGATCCTTCCTCGCCGGTGTCAGCGCCTGGACGGGATTTCTCGTCGCTCAAAGGATGGCGCATTGATCATGGACGGGACACACGACGGAGCGCTGCAGCAAGATGGCGACCGTAAGCGCGGCAGATGGTACCGATGCGCCGCTTTCCTGTTTCTGGTTCCTGCTGCGGGGATTTTGATCGGGGTCCTGAACCGTCCGGGAGCGTGGTACGCGGCGCTCAACAAGCCATCCTTCAATCCGCCGGATGCGGCCTTCGCACCGGTCTGGACGGCTCTGTTCCTCATGATCGCCGTTGCGGGATTCCGCACCTTCGAGGCGGAGCCGCGCGGAACGGCGATGCGATTATGGAGCCTGCAGATGATCCTGAACTTTGCATGGTCTCCCATCTTTTTTTCGCTTCATCGCATGGACGTGGCGCTCGGCGTCATTGTTGCGCTGTTCGCCGTGATCCTTGCCTTTGTCTGGCGTCAATGGGCGAACGATCGGCTGGCAGCGACGCTTTTCATTCCCTATGCCGGCTGGGTGGGTTTTGCGACCTTGCTGAACATCTCGTTGCTCCGTTTCAATTAGGATCGGCCGCAGAGCTGACCTCATGGCGTCGAACGGGGGAGCGTGGCGCCGAATTCAGAGATCCGTCGCTCCGTCGTCAAAGGCGTCTCTGGTCGCCGCGATCTTGTCGGAGAGCGACGTGAACGCGATCTGGACATTCCGCTTGGCATCGTCGTCAAGCACGAGGTGCGCAAGATCGACCAGTCGATCACCGAAGCGCTCCATGACGACGAGCAGTTGACCGAGCCCGTCCGCGGGCTGCTCGGCTACCAGACGGTCGACCTCTTTTACCATCTGCTCGAGCCTCGCAACGGAGGTTACGAGCGGGTCCTGGTATCCGCGGTTGGGGAATTCGATGATCTCTGCGGCCACGCGCGGGGTCCTCGCCTGCTTCAGGCTGCAGCCGATGCGGCAAGACAGTCCTTGCGTACCGCCAGAAGAGTTCGGTGCAGCCAGGTCTTGATGGTGCCGACGGGCACACCGAAGCGCCGCGACAAGCTCGCGCGGCTCTCGCCCTCGAGATAAGCCAGCGCCACCAGCCTGCGGCGGTCTTCCGGCAACCGAGCCAGCACGCTGCGTGCGATCGGTTCGGCGCGGGCGTAGTCGAAATCGTCGATCGCCGGCTGATCAGCATTTGTCGGAACCAGAAGCGCCTCGTCCAGCTCGTGAGTGGGCAGTCTTCTGACCCGCAAATGGTCGATGGCGGTATTCCGGGCGATCGCTGACATCCAGGTCATCGCCGAAGCACGGCCGCCGTCGAACCGACCCGCGTTGCGCCAGATCTTCAGATAGCTTTCCTGAAGAATGTCCTCGATGTCGTGGGGCGGAGTTCCGACGGCGAGCGCAGTCCTGCGCAGCCTGCTCCGCGTCAGCATATGCAGCGCTGCGAAGGCGCGGGTGTCGCCCGCCGAAACGCATGCCAGCAGTTCGGGCAATGTTTCGCTCTGCGCCTGTCGTGTCAGGCTTAAGCCGGCCATGACCTGTCTCCCTTGCGTTTCCTTCGAAACGCTCCGGGCTCGCGTTCGGATCACCCGGCGGAAGAAGGAGGCGAGCGGATCAAAGCCGCACGAATGGCCCGATCAACCTGCCGAGCAGGCCGTTCATGCGCAGGTCGCCCGTCATTGCGACGAGGCAAACACATGGACCCTCGTTGCCCACCACAGGCCGATGGTCGATCTCGTCGTCGCCATAGTCGAAATCACCCGGACCAAACCGGCCGCCCTCGTGGCTGAAGCTGCCCTCGAGCACGAGGGTCAGTTCGGTTCCGGTGTGCGTGTGCTCGAGCATGCGGCTCCCCGGCGCGGAGCGAAGCAGAAATGCCCGCGCCGTCCCCGAACCGGACAGCTCGATCGGTCGCATGCTCAGACCTGGAGCGATGCGCCTGCGCTTGCCGATGCGGTAGTTTCGCAGTGCCGCCGGAACATCCTGCTCGCTGCCGCGAGCGACGTGGGCAGTCCGCACCGCTCGCTCTTCAGGAGCGTCGTGAATGCGCGACATCACCTGCTCGAACGCATCCGATGCGACCGGCACCGGCTCGACATCTTCAAGCGCCAAGCCGCCAAGTTGCTCGATGGCCTGCACGAACCGGCCGCACCGTGCGCAACCAGCAACATGCACACCCACCACCAATTGATGGGCTTCTTCCAACCTGCCGGCCGCAAAGTCGGCCAGAAGATCTTCCGGCGGATGATGGCTGATGGTCATGCTTCTTCGTCCAATATGTCTCTCAAGCGGTTCATCGCCAGCCTGATTCGCGATTTGACCGTTCCGAGCGGAATGCCGAGCAGGCTCGCGATTTCCGGGTGCGGCTTCTCCTCGATGAACGACAACCTCACCACCATGGATTGCTCCATCGAGAGCTGCTTGACGGCCGAATTGATCCGCGCGGCGTCCTGCACGCGGGACATGACGGCATCCGCGGGTTCGGCGGGGTCCGGTGTCTCGGGAAGCTCAGAGGTGCCCCGCAGGCGGTCTGCCCGCGCTCTGCTGCGGAACAAATCGATGCGCAGATTGCGCGCGATGGTGAATATCCATGCCGCGGCCCCGGCCGTCGCAGGATCGAACTGACCTGCCTTCCGCCAGACGGCGATCAGGGTGTTTTGAGCAATCTCCTCCGCCTCGTCTGAACTGCACCCGGCCTTCAGCATCAGTCCCTTGATGCGTGGCGCGAAATGCTCGAACAGGCGCTTGAAGGCCTCCCGGTCTCCGGCCGAGGCGACGCGTCCGATCAGATCAGCCCAGTCCACTTTTGTGTTCGGCCCTTTGCTCGTGCCAGTCGACAGCCGCGCTTCAATCCTCCGGGGAAAACCAGCCTTCGCCCGGATTGGCGCATCTAAAGCTCGGATAGCAGCGATCATAGCGCCTCGACAAGCGATCTGTGGGTCTGGGAACGAACGAGGACGGGCCCCGGATCACCGCGGAATGATCATTTCGACAGGTTCCGGCGCCGTCCGCGCAGAGGTCCGGCCGACCGCGCCTCGAAGGATGGCCGCAGTCGAGCCTCCAGCCATATCTTTCCTCACACGCAACCGTCCTGCTCACAGCTGGAAAGACATGGTCATGACGTTGTCGTCACGCTTCGTTGCGTGTCGTTATCCTTCTCGACTGCGTTGCTGCTGTGCGACTTCAGCGGCACGGCGATGTCGCAACCGGGTGTAGCCGAAGCATGATCGCCGCTCCACATCTCCTCCGATCGGACGATGGCTCGACCGTTAGCGCATCGATCATCACCGGGCGCAGTGGTCCACCAGACAAAGGAAACACTGATGCGCAACTCCATCCTCGTGGCTCTCGCAGCGATCGCATTGGCGAACGTGGTGACACCCTCGAACGCAATGACCATCGTCCGGGACCACCGCAATCAACCTGAGGTCCGCGACCACCGCCACTAAGCGCCCTGGCGGCGGAGCCGAACTGAGGAGGTTCGGCTCCGCTTCGCGTCATGGATCGTCTGCGCGTGGCGCGGATGTCCATTCGCGATTGTGAGCCTTGAGAGCGAGCCACGCCCGCGCTCTCATGCTATTGCTGCCTTGCAATGACGCAAGGACACCCATGCTCCCCCTTCCCGCCGATATCTTCACCGAGCCCGAGGACGTCTCCCCCGACGGCCTTGCCAATCTCGGCCCGCTCCGCCGTCTCGCCGGCAGCTGGCAGGCCGACAAAGGTATCGACATCAATCCGAAGGCGGAGGGGCCGGAGCGGCGGACCTTCATCGAGCGCATCCGGATGGACCCGATCGATCCGCAAGCCAACGGGCCGCAGCTGCTCTATGGGCTGCGCTATCACGTCCACATCAACACGCCCGAGGAAGACATCACCTTCCACGACCAGGTCGGCTACTGGTTGTGGGAGCCCGCGACCGGGTTGATCATGCAGACGCTGGCGATCCCGCGCGGGCAGGTGCTGCTGGCATCGGGCAAGGCCGGGCCGGACGACAAGGAGATCTCCGTGACCGCCAAGCGCGGCGACACAGCTTACGGGATCTGCTCGACTGATTTTCTGGAACAAGCGTTCCGCACCGATGCTTACCGCTGCGACATCACCTTCAACGACGACGGCAGTTGGACCTATCTGATCCAGACCGAGTTGTTCGTGCGCGGCGCGCCGTTCAACCATCGCGACACCAACACGCTGAAACTCGTCGCGCCGCCAAAGCTCAATCCCCTCGCGTTGATCGTGAACGATCGCGCCACGGGGAGCGAGAAGGACAATGAGCCGGCAGCCTGAGCGCGGCCCGGAGATGCGCATGAAGCCTTACGTCATTTGCCTGATGCATTCGAGTCTGGACGGCCGCACCCATCCGAGCCGCTGGCGCCCGAAGGGGGCAGGGACGGACTGGTTCGAGAAGATCCACGACGAGCTCGGCGGCGATGCCTGGGTGATCGGCCGCGTCACCGGCTCGGAGTTCGCCAAGGGCGAGCCCTATCCCACGACGGCCGACGCGAACTTTCCGCGTGAAAACTGGTTCGCGCGACGCGACGCGAAAACCTATGGCGTCGTGCTCGATGCGAAGGGCAAGATCGGCTGGGGCCGCTCCGAGATCGGCGGCGATCCGATCGTCGTCGTGCTGACCGAGAGTGTGCCCGATTCGCATCTCGCGGGGCTCCGCGGCGAGGGCGTGTCCTATATCTTTGCCGGCAAGTCCGAGATCGACCTCGCGCTGACGCTGGACATTCTCAATCGCGAACTCGGCGTGAAGCGCCTGCTGGTGGAGGGCGGGGGCGTCGCCAACGGCGCGTTCCTGCGTGCCGGCCTGATCGACGAGTTCAACCTGATCCTCAGTCCCGCGATCGACGGCGCCAAGGGCGCGCCCTTCGTGTTCGATTCCACGGACTCCGACGGCGACCGGCGTGCACCGCTGAGCGCGATGAGGCTGGAGAGCACGCGGGATCTCGGCGGCGGCGTCCTGCTGCTGCGCTATCTGATCCAGAACGATCCGCAGGCCGTGGGCAAGTAGCAGCACCGAGATGTCGGCAACATCAGAGCATATCGTCATCGTCGGTGCCGGCGCGGCCGGCCTGATGGCGGCGCGCGAGCTGGCGCGCGCGGGCAGGACCGTGACGATCCTGGAGGCGCGCGAGCGCTGCGGCGGCCGCATCCATCCGCTGCCTGCTTCGGAGTTCGGCTACCGCGCCGACGGCGGCGCCGAATTCGTGCACGGCGAGGCGCCGGTCACGCGCGCGTTGCTGCGTGAGGCCGGGCTGTCCCTTCAGGAGATCGAGGGCGAGCGATGGGGCTTCGACGGCGCTGACATCGTGCGCGAGGATCGCCACGATCCGCATGAGGCTGAGCTGCACGCCGTGGTTCGGGAATTGAACGACGACCTCACGGTCGCCGATTTCCTGCGCCGGCATTTTGCCGGGGATGAGCACGCGCGGCTGCGCCATGTGATCGAGCGAATGGTCGAGGGCTACGATGCGGCCGATCCCGAGCGCGCCTCCACGCTGGCGCTGCGCGAGGAATGGATGGCTGGCGGGCACTCACCGCAGGCGCGGGTCAAGGGCGGCTATGGTGGGATGATCGACTTCCTGGCAGCCGAGTGCCGCAAGCTTGGCGTGATGTTTCGCTTCGGCTGCGTGGTATCGGCGATCGAGGAGGAGGGCGGCGCGATCGCCGTTCGCTGTGTCGGCGGCGGCCTGCAGGGCTGCGATCGCGTGATCCTCACTGTTCCGTTGCCGTTGCTGCGCGAGATCAGGCTGCCGAGCCGCGCGCGCGCAAAGGCGGCGGCGGCCGACGACATCGGCTTCGGCAACGTGATAAAAATCCTGCTGCGCTTCAGGCGGCAATGGTGGCGCGAGCGCAAGGAAGAGCTCGCGGACATGAGCTTCCTTTTGTCCGACCAGGCCATCCCGGTATGGTGGACGCAATATCCGAACCGGCATCCCGCGCTGACCGGATGGTTCGGCGGCCCGCGCACGGCAGCGCTGTCGCGCCTCGACCCGCAAGCGTTGATCGATGCCGGGCTCGATTCGCTTGCGACCGTCTTCGGTCTCTCGCGTGAGGACCTCGCGCGCGAGCTCGTCGCGGCCGTTGCGACAAACTGGGCGCACGATCCCTACGCCCGCGGCGCCTATTCCTGGGCAACGCCGCGAACGCGCGAGGCGCAGACGATCCTCGCACGCGCCGACGGTCCGGTGCTGTTCTCCGGCGAGGCGCTCTATCGCGGAGCCGACATGGGCACGGTCGAAGCGGCGCTGGCGAGCGGTCGGCAGACGGCGGGGATGATCTTGCGGGGATAGGCTGGCGCGCAAAGAAAGGCCCGCATTTCGCGAGCCTTTCGTGTTGCGGCCTTTCGTCTTACCAGCGACTGCCGCCGAAGCCGAACGTCACGCTCGGACCGCCGCCGCCGTAATATCCGTACGGTCCGCCGCCGTAATAGCCGTGGTGCCGCGGATAATAGCCGTAGCTCCGGTAGTGCGGACGATGATAGCCGTAATGGTGGTGAGGACGCCAGTGATGGCGATGGCCGTTATGGTGGTGCCTGTGCTGCGCGCTGATATCGGTTGACTGGGCGGCTGGCGCGGTGTGTTTCGCGCTTGAATGATTGGCCGCGTTCGCCGCCGATCCGCCGGCAAGCGCCGCAACGCCGACGGCCATCGCGACAATGAGATACTTCATGTCATCACTCCAGTTGAATGTCGTGTGACAACACCTGGTCATCCGGCGCGTTCCGGCCGGTGCGGGCGTCGAAACGACGCAGTTTCATTGGCGTCCGATTCGCGCGGCGGCGTGCGTCTCGTGAGATTTATTGTCGCATCTCGGGCGTGGCCGTAACTCCGCCATCACTCTGCCGCGAATGATGCAATCACGTCATCGGTGGTGACGATGCGCGCGAATTCGCCGTTGAGGTTCGACAGCGTCATCGCATGGATCTCCTCGGCAGAATGTCTGTCACCATCCGGCCCGACCCGCTCGAACGTCCAGGTTGCGTCGCGCACCAGCCGCGCGTCGAAGCCGAGATTGCCGGCCATCCGCGTCGTCGTCTCGACGCAATGATTGGTGGTGGCGCCGCAAATGACGAGAGTGCCGATGTTGCCCGCGCGCAGGCGGCTTTCCAGATCGGTGCCGATGAAGGCGCTGTTGACGCGCTTGACGATCACGATCTCGCCCGGCCGCTCGCGTGCCTCGTCCCTGACGGCATATCCGGAGCTCGTTGGCAGAAATGAGGAGGACGGCTTGGTGCCCTCATGACGAATGTGAAAGATCGGCGCGCCGCTGGTTCTGAACGCCGTCAGGAGATCGGCAATACGTGCCACTGCATCCGGGTTATTGCGCCGCTTGCCCGCCGCCTCCCATTCGTCGAACGCACGCTGGACGTCGACGACGATGAGGGCGGGAAGCGCGAGTGACATGAGGGGCGGCTTTCAGACTTACTTGCAGACTTACCTGCAGCGCCGACTATGCGAGGCGACAGTGACGACACGCAATGTCAATTTTCCCTCGTTTCGCGACGTGATTGCAGGCTACGCGCTCTCCCCCTCACGGATGCGGATCGGGAAAGCCGTGGCGTTCGGAGAGCGCGGCTAGGATGGCGTCCTTGTCAGCAATGAACGCGCGGCCCTGATAGCTGCCGGTCTGGTGCGGCGAGGTCGCTCCAACCGCCAGCACGAGCAGCGGCAACGACTGGTTCTCCTCGCCGGCCAGCGCGATCACGGCTTGCCGCGGGCGTGGCCACGGGATGCGCTCGACGTCGAGCTTGCCGGCGAGCTGCGGAAACGAGACCAGCACGCCCTCGATCAGCGCGCAATGCCAGCAATAGAAGCGGCGTCCAGGAAAAGTCGGGTCCTCGAACCCAGGACGCAGCAGAAACAGGCGGTCGCGCGTCATGGGTCGCTCCGAGGTATGGTGACCATCATATCCGATGGCTGACGTCTGGCGGCAGAAGGCCTCGACTCACGATCGCGCCGCGGCCAGCGGCAGGCTGATATGAAAGACGGCGCCTCCGGTCGGCGCGTTGTCGGCCCAGACGCGCCCGCCATGTGCCTCGACGATCGTGCGCGTGATCGAGAGGCCGATTCCCATGCCCTGCGTCTTGGTTGTGAAAAACGGCTTGAAGATTTCGGTTATCTTTTCTGTGCAGATGCCGTCGCCGGCATCTGCGATCGAGATCATGGCCTGATTGCCCGCAAGGCTGGTTCGACCGACGATGCGTCGCCGATCCTCCGGCAGATCGGCCACCGCTTCGATGGCATTCATGACCAGGTTCAGAATAGCCTGCTGGAGCTGCACTTTGTCGGCAGTTACGCGAATATCCGAGGACGATCGGTCCGTCGCGAGCGCAACGTCGTAGGTCAAGGCCTGCACGGAAAGGAACCGAAACACCTCGCCGACCGCCGCGTTGAGGTCGAGCTCGCTCCGCTCTGTGCTGGCCCTCTTCAGAAATGAGCGCACCTGAACGACGATCTCGTTGGCGCGCTTATCGTCTCGGCGAATGTCACCCAGTATATCCCTGATCACGCCAAGGTCAGGTGCCGGTATCTGCAACAGCTGCTCGGCGGTCTCAGCATTGATCAGAATGGCGGCGAGCGGCTGGCTCAGCTCATGCGCGATCGTGACAGACATCTCGCCCGCGGTGGCAAGGCGATTCATGTGGGCAAGCTCCGACATGCGTTGGCGCGCTTCGACCTCCGCCAGGAATCGCAGCCTGCGCTCGCGCAGGAGGATGACGATCATCGTCGCCTGCACCAGCACCAAGCCGACACTGATCATGACGCGCCAGTAATACTGCTCCCAGAAACTCGGTTCTCGGAAACGCACCTCGCTGCCCGGAGGCAGATTTGCTTCGTCCACATTCCAGAGCTTGAGCTGTCGCCAGTCGAAGATCGGCTTCACGTTGTCCCCGGCAACGGACGGGATGTTCGACGGCGATTCGCCGCCGAGAATCCGCATTGCCAATTGACCGGCCTCCCGTCCGATTGTTTCGGGCAGCAGCAGGAAGCCGCCAACCCCGGTTCGCCCGAGAAATGTGTCGGAGGTGATGATGATCGGTCGGTTCGCGCGCTCGGCGACACGCGCAAGCGCCGCGGCCGGCAAATAGTGGGTGCCTTCGCCGTCGGAATACATCGCCGAGGTCAGAATTGCAGAACGAGGGGGCAAGGAGCCGACCCGTTCGCGCACCTCCCGCAGCACCATCCCGGACAGATCGATGATTTCGAGATCCGGCATCGTGGCCGCGAATTCCTGTTTCCAGTGGCCATATATCAGCGGATTTTTCCATGCATCGCCAACCAGGACGACGCCAGTCAAGTCGGGAACGACCGCGCGTGCCGCAGTCAGTATTTGCGCCGGAGACACCTTGGCAAAGATTGCGGTCGTGCCGGGCAGGAACAGCGCGCGCGTCTCGGGCAGATCGGGCACGAAGCCGTAAACCACGGGTGCGGCGGGCCAGATGTCGTGCTTGCGCACCTGAAGGAATTTCGCCGACGCGACGCCGATCGAGACGATGACGCCGATCGACCGATGTGCGTATTTGGTCTTGAGATGACCGACCAGGCTCTCCTCGTAGTCCGGTCCCGGGAAACGGGCGAGATCGAGGCTTTCGCCGTAGATCACGGTGTGGATCTGTCCATTTTCCTTCGCAGCCGTGCGGATACCTGCAAAGATCTCCGAATAGAATGGCGAACGAAAGTCGGCGTCTTCCAGCACCAGGATAGAGCGCTGCCCCGGACTGTCGGCTGCAGGGCACTCATGTGCCAGGGTTGCGAACAGGCAGGCGATCAGGAGCCGTTTGATCGCGATGACCATCCTCATTGCTGACTCTGCGCCTGGCCTGTGTTTGCAACGGGCGCCTCCTCGATGAGGACGCATCCGAGCATACCTGCCGGTTCCGAAGTTTCAATGAAGGATTTGATCCGGCTGTGCCGTGCAGGTGGCGGTTCACCTCGCCCGCATGCAGAGCGAAGAAGGTCCGCTATTTGAACGGATCCTGGATCGACGGCGCCGACTGCCTGATACGACGCACGCTCACGGGCGTGCCGTCGGAAACGAACAGCAGTTCGTAGCGGCGGCCCTCGCTGTCGGTGGCGGAGCAGGTGACGTCAGTCACCTTCTTGGCGGCGAAATTGCCGGTCTGGCGGCAGAGGCCCGTGGAGGTCTGCTCGGCCGGGACCGGGAGCCCGTCGACCTTGGGGCGGTCCTTGGAATTGAGCAGCATGCGGTCGATCGGCAGCTCATAGGAATTGTCGTCGGCGCGCTTGCCGTTCTCGCCGGAGAACGACACGACGTGATTCTCGTCGGCGGGATCGTCGACCGCGACCGCGAAATTGACCCGGCCCTTGTCACCATGGGCGTAGGCCACCGTCTTGCAGGCAAAGGTGCGGCCCGCGACCTTCAGCGTCTTGCAGTGGCCGGACATCAGCGCCAGCAGGTCGACGAAAGAGTTGGCGGCCGTAGGGTTGTTCACGGAAATCGACAAGGAAGACTCGGCAAAACAAGGGCTTGCCAAGGTCATGAGGGCGGCGGTGAGGACTGGTCCGCAGAGGCGCATCGGAAGGCTCACATGCCAGGGAACCACGGAAAAGTTCCGTCCGATAACCAGCGAACCGCAAATTGGTTGCGATCCCGTTTGTTCAGCCCAATCCGTCTGAAATACCACCGCGCCACCCCAACGGCGATTCGCCCCTATCGCCCAATCCATTCCCGGCCGGCACTTGCCGTCAGGCCGGTGTTTTTTTCGTGGCAGGGCTACCCCATTGCCGCCTGCCAGCGCGCATCGCGCAAGGATGGGCGGCGGTGCAGGCGGGCATCGAGCAGCGCGCGGGCGCGGGGCAGCTCGCCGCTGCGCATCAGGGCAACGACAAAAGTGTCCTCGATCAACTCGCGCTGGGCGTGGCTGCCGCCGACGCGCACGACCTCACGGAGAACCGGCGCGAGCATTTGCACGCACGCCACGTATTGCTCGTCCGCGAAGGCGGCCAGCGCGCGGCAGACCGCCGGTACCACGGGACCGGCCGGCAGCTTGCCATCGGCGAGCCGCTGCTCGATCGCGGCAAGACGTGTGGCGAGCGCTTCGCGATTTTGCGTCGCAGCCGCGAACAGCGCCATGTGGACGTCGGCGAAGGGCAGGCTCGATTTCGGAAACAGTTTTTGCGCGGTGGCATCGGCTTCGACCCAAAGCGCCCTCGGCACGGCGTGGCCGTAAGCCGACAGGCGCCAGAGCAGTGACGCACCGTCGGTGACGACATTGAGCGGCGGCGCCTGTGTGGCCTTTGGCTGCAGCACATCGGCATAGATCGCGAGCGCCCGCGCGGCATCGCTATGCTCCAGCGCGCCCAGCGCCTGATGCCAGCGGATGTGGCCGTGCAAGATCCCGGCGCGGTCGTAACAGGGGATCCAGTCGTCGACGAGCCGGTCGGCCGCTTCGATCGAACCGTCCTCGAACATCGCATGCAGCACGGCGTGCGCGGCATGGGCATTCTGCCGGCGCAGCTCGAAGCCGCGCTCGGTGACGCCGCGGCCGCGACTGAAATTGCCGTTCTCGGTCATCGCCCAGCCGTACATGGTGAGGAACCACCAATCCTCGCCATAGTGATGCGCGACGCGCTCGCATAGCTCCTGCCGCGCGCGGTCGTGATCGGCCATGCCGGAGAACGCGTACAGGCCGAACGCGCCGAGCGGCAGCGACAGCACCAATGCATCGCGCGGCCACGCCTCGACGTGCTTCATCGTCGCCGCGATCGCCTCCGGCAGCCGGCCCTCGATTGCGAGCGCCAGCGTCTCGACATGCAAACGCTCGCGTTCCGTGCCGCGTTTCGCCACGAGCTCGCGCGCGAGGGCCGCCTTCTGCCGCGCCAGATCGCCTTGCTGATAGAAGCCATGCAGGCGGGCGCGGGCGATATGGGGCAGCGCAAAATCCGGATCGGCCGCAATCGCGCGCTCCAGCGTCTCCGCCGTGCCGGTCCAGCCCGCGAGCATGAGGTCGACGCCTTCGCGATAAGCGGATGCCGCCTCGGGCGAAGCGGTGGAGAGCGGCAGGCCGTAGCGATCTTCGAGAGCCATTCCTGTCTCCGGCTTAGGCCGTCCGCGCGCGGCGTCCTTCGATCGGATAGGCCGGGTCGTTGTAGCCCGGCGTCGAGGGATGACCCGGCACGACCAGTCTGTCGATCAGCGCCTCGTCCTCCGCGGTGAAGCGATAGTCGAGCGCGCCGGTGTAGCCGTCCCATTGCTCCTCGGTGCGCGGACCGGCAACGATCGAGGAGACAAAGGCGGAGTTCAGCACCCAGGCGACCGCGAACTGGCCGGCGGTGATGCCCTTTTTCTCGGCGTGGGCCTTGATCTCCTGCGCCAGCTGGAGCGATTCCGGCCGCCATTCGGTCTGCATCATGCGCGTGTCGTTGCGGCCCGCGCGCGTCTCCTTGTCAGGAGCAGCGTCGGGCTTGTATTTGCCTGTCAGCACGCCGCGCGCCAGCGGGCTGTAAGGCACGATGCCGAGGCCGTAATGGGAGCAGGCCGGAAAGTGCTCGACTTCGGGCATGCGGTTCATGGCGTTGTAATAGGGCTGACTCACCGCGGGCCGGTCGATGCCGAGCCGGTCGCAGATGTTGCAGATTTCGGCGACGCGCCAGGCGCGGTAGTTCGAGACGCCGAAATAGCGCACCTTGCCGGCGCGGATCAGGTCGCCCATCGCGCGCACCGTCTCCTCCAGCGGCGTCGAATGGTCTTCCTTGTGCAGATAATAGATGTCGATGTGGTCGGTGCCGAGCCGCTTCAGACTCTCATCCGCCGCCTGCAACACCCAGCGCCGCGACAGGCCGACACGGTTAGGATCGTCCCCCATGGGGTTCGCAAGTTTCGTCGCGAGCACCCAGGCGTGACGGTTGTTGCCGATGGCGCGTCCCACGACCTCTTCGGATGCACCCTTCGAATAGGCGTCGGCGGTGTCGATGAAATTGATGCCGGCCTGGTGTGCCTTCGCGATGATCCGCCTTGAGGTGGCTTCATCGGTCGGCCCGCCGAACATCATGGTGCCCAAGCAGATCGGCGACACTTTCAGGCCGCTGCGGCCGAGTTGGCGATATTGCATAGGCTGTCCTCTGCTTTGCTGGAGCGACCAGCATATCCAGCTAACTCCGTCATTGCGAGCGCAGCTAGGCAATCCCTCAGCGTCGTCCCGGCGAAGGCCGGGACCCATAACCACAGGATGTGGTTTGGCGAAGATTCGGAGTTACCAGCTTCGCGCTGCAATTGTTGCCTCGGAGTATGGGTCCCGGCCTTCGCCGGGACGACGGCGGAATGTGTGGAGCGCAATGAACATAGCACCGCTACCCCGGCCCCTTCAAAATCTTGAACACACCATTGGCCATCACCACGCAGCGGCCGTCCACGCTGACCTCGGTGCTCATGAAGATCAGGCTGCGCGTCGAGCGCACCACGCGCGGGCGGGAGATCAGGACATCGCCGATCTGGCCGGCTTCGACGAAATGAGTGTCGAGCTGCACCGTCGCCATGAACTCCTTGCCGGAGACGTAGCGGGCGGTCATGCCGCAGGTACGGTCCGCGAACGTCATCATCACGCCGCCTTGGACCATGCCGCGCCGATTGTGGTGCTTGTCCTCGGTCGCGAGTGCGAATTCGTACTGGCCGTCGACCTTACGCTCCCATAACGGGCCGATCAGGTGCACGAAGCCCGTGGTCTCCAGGATGGTCCAGCCGTCTGCTTTCAGCCGTGCGGCTGTCTTGTTGGTCATGTCGTCCAATTCCTGCGCGGATCGTGCGATCTCATTTCATCGGGGCCGGACGTGGTGTAGTCAAGCATGATGAGACCGTTCGACGATGCCACACGGCGGAATATCGCGGCCGCCTGCGCGGCCTTCACGCGGCTGGCGGAGGACGAGGCGCCGGCGGCGTTGAAGCGCGCTGCGGTGGCAGTTGCGCTGACTGCGGCCAGCGAGAACGACGACACGGCGTTGCTGCTCACGCTGCGCGCATCGCATCTGCGCGCCCATCGCGGTCAATGGGCCTTGCCCGGCGGACGCTGCGATGCCGGTGAGACGCCGGTCGAGGCGGCGCTACGCGAGCTCGACGAGGAGCTTGGCCTGCGTCTCACCGGCGCGGAGGTGCTCGGCACGCTCGATGATTATCCGACCCGCTCCGGCTATCTGATCACGCCGGTCGTGGTGTGGGCCGCCGATAGTGCCGCGATCAAACCAAACCCGGACGAGGTCGCCTCCGTCCATCGCATCGCGCTCGCGACGGTCGAGCGCGAAGATGCGTTCGATTTCGTCGGGATCCCCGAGAGCACGCGCCGTGTGATCCGCTTCCATCATCAGTCGAGCTTGATCCACGCACCGACGGCGGCGCTGATCTACCAGTTCCGCGAAGTGCTGGCAGGACGGCACACCCGCGTCACCGAGCTGGAACAGCCGGTATTCGCCTGGAAGTGACGCGATAGGCGAAAAAGAGGTAAACGGCGCGTTAACGTGACAGTTACCGGATGCCTGCTAAGAGGGCAGCATGCATCGATCGATTCGAAATGCCGTGAGACTGGTTCCACTCGCGCTCGTCCTGCTCGCGCCTGCCGCGCGCGGTGGCGAATCCGACGCGCTGCCGCCGGCCGTCCGCAATGCCAAAGCCCAGCTGTTGTCGCAGTTTTTCGCGCAAGGTGGCGCGTCACCGGCCGTGCTCGAATATCGTCGCAAGCTTGCGGAATATCAGGCGGCACGTGCCGCCTTCGACCAGGAAGCCGGCGCCTACTGGAGCCAGATCTCCGAGAAGCGGAAAGGTCGCAACGCCAAGCGGCGCAGCGGTCAGCAGATCACGCTGGACGATTACGTGCTGGAGCATCCGCCGCTCTATAGCGGCCCGAAACGGCCGGTGAATCCGGAGCCGGAGGAAAGCCCGGACCGTCCGACGAGAAAGCCGATCCCCGTGGTCGCCGATCTGCTGCGCGCGGCGCAGGAACTCTATCAGTTCACGCCGCAGCGGCCGTCCAGCGAAGTCGAATTCAAGCGCGTCTATGCGCGCTATGCGCTGGCCTCGGGGCTGACGCGCGAGCAGGCGGTGCGGGTCTACGCGTTCGAGACCGGCGGCACCGGCAGTTACGACGTGCAGGCGGGAATCGAGCATGGCGGCAAGCGCGCCATTTCGACCGCGATGGGCTACAACCAGCTGCTGACGACCAACAGCGTCGAGCTGCTGGCCGAGCAAGGCCATGAATTCATCCGCGCGCTCTCTGACAAGGTCGCGCGGACCTCAGGTCCGGCGCGTCAGTCGCTCGAGCACAAGCTCACCGTTCTGAAGAAAATGGTGGCGCATGCCAAGTCGGTGCCCGACTCCTGGTCGGAGCACGAGAAGATCGGCAACACCGCGCAGGGTTGGGCCATGCATGCCATGGTGCTCGACATCGATATCGGTCCGATGCTGCAGACCCACAAGCTGCTCACCTCGGTGCTGTTCGCGCGGGCCAAGGGCTACACCCGCCCGCTCAGCGCGGCCGAGCTCGAGATGATGAACCTCACTGGCGACGGCACCGGCCTCGACATGGTGACGATGCCGCAGGCAATGCGCGAGCAGGTGCCGACCTCGAACTTCTTCCAGCGCGGCGGCTACGAGCGCAACCCGGTCGCGATCCGCCACAACACGGTGGCGAAGCTGCTGGCGGTGACGGACACGAGGATGGACAGCAACAGCAACAATGCCGGCGCGCGGGAACTGGCCGGGGCGTTTTAGTTCACGGTTGCTGTCATGCCACGCGCAAGCGGGGCATCCAGTACGCCGCGGCGTCTCGGTTCAAGCACAACTGCCTCTGGAATACTGGATCGTCCGCCCCAGTGCGCAATTGCGCACAAGGCGGACGATGACACCGAGTGCGTGGTGGCGCCGTCGCCTGCCGTCCCGTCCCTACTGATCCGACCCGAACCTGAACTTGCCGTCGCCTTCCAGGTACGGGCCGCTGCGCATGTAGAGCTGACCGTTGTGGCCGAGGAAGAACAGCGTGCCCTTCGGCACCTTTTTGGCACCCTTCAGAAGTTCGCCGGCATTGCTCGTGCCCATCTTGTAGGAAAAGGTCTTGCCCTCCTTGTCATAGGCGTAGCCGGTGTCGGGCTTGAGCTCCCAAGGTGTTGCAGCGGTCTGCGCCAATGCGGGCGCCGCGAACGCGCCGAGCACGGCCGTCACCAAAAAAGTCTTTGTCGAAAATGCCATCACCCTATCCTCCCCATCGAGGCTCCCGGCTTGAACAAATCACGAACGGCGCTTCCAGGTCAATTTGCGAAAGCGCCGCAGCGCATCACGTCTTGCCGAGCAGTTTGTGATTTTCCCTTCGTCCCCGCGCGACTATGTTCCGCTTTCCGTCTAGAACGCAATTCGACAAAAACATTGGGTAGGGGATGATTCGAATGAACCTCGTCATTAAAGCTTGCTGGGCCGCCGGCCTGATGCTGACGGCGCTTGCGCCGGCCGCCCGGGCCGATGATTACCAGCTCAGCCACAACCAGCGGATTTCGTGCAGCCGCGGCCTGGCCCCAGGCAAGCTGAACACCGCGACCTGCAAGTCCTACACCTACCTCTTCAACACCAAGACCTCGGAATATTTCCGCTGCCAGGTCTCGCTGGCGCTGACCCGCGACAACAAGGAAGTCATCAACGTCCAGACCGACGGTGCCTGCACCAAGAAGCCGCGCATCTTCGAGAGCGACGGCCATTACGATTTCGACGCCACCGAGACCGAGCCTCCGAACACCAATTCGTTCTTCGGCCCCGGTGGCTACTCGGTCTGGGCCGCCGACGTCGGCGCGCAGAAAGTCCGCGGCTGCATCATCATCTCCTCCGGCCTCGGCTCCGACATCTCCAAATGCCTGGACATGACCTTCCAGTGAGGGGCGGCCCCGATCTGGCTGCGCCACCTCGCCGCACCCGCCGGGTTCCGCAAAAATCGAGCCAGGACAGCCATTTACCGCAGTCCTGTTTTGACTTTTGGATGGGTTGACCCGCTCCCCTCATCCGGCCAACTTCCCGGCCGGTTTGGGGAGTAGAAAGATCATGAAACGGACGATTTTCGGCGTGGCCGCGGCTCTTGTTCTGGCGGCGTCGGCACCTTGCGCGCAGGCGCAATCCTTCATCAACGTGCTGACCGGCGGCACCTCCGGCGTCTACTATCCGCTCGGGGTCGCGATCGGGAAGATCTACGGCGACAAGATTCCGAACGTGAAGACGCAGGTGCAGGCCACCAAGGCGTCAGTCGAGAATCTGATCCTGCTCCAGCAAGGTCGCGGCGAGCTGGCGTTCACGCTGGGCGACTCATTGAAAGCGGCCTGGGACGGCGAAGAGGAGGCGGGCTTCAAGACCAAGCTCGACAAGCTCAGGACCATCGGCGCGATCTATCCGAATTACATCCAGATCGTCGCGACCGCCGAGAGTGGCATCAAGACGCTGGCGGACCTCAAGGGCAAGAGCCTCTCGGTCGGCGCGCCGAAATCGGGCACGGAGCTGAATTCGCGCGCGATCCTGGCGGCAGCCGGCATGAGCTACAAGGATCTCGGCAAGGTCGAGTATCTGCCGTTTGCCGAATCCGTCGATCTCATGAAGAACCGCCAGCTCGGCGCGACGCTGCAATCGGCCGGCCTCGGCGTGGCCTCGCTGAAGGATCTGTCGACCTCGAGCCCGATCACGGTGGTGTCGGTGCCGAAGGAGACCGTCGACAAGATCGGCCTGCCCTTCGTCGCTGCGACCATTCCCGCCAACACCTATACCGGGCAGGACAAGGACGTGCCGACCGCGGCCGTGATCAACTATCTCGTCACCAGCTCGGCGGTGTCGGACGATCTCGCCTATCAAATGACAAAGCTGGTCTACGAGTCGCTGCCCGAGCTCGCCAACGCGCATGCGGCCGGCAAGGAGATCAAGCTCGAGACGGCGGCCACCGGCAGCCCGGTTCCGCTGCACCCCGGCGCGATCCGCTATTACAAGGAAAAGGGGCTGATCAAGTAAGGTCGACCCTCGTTATCGGACGTCATGGCCGGGCTTGTCCCGGCCATCCACGTTCTAAGGCCAGGCGAGGAAGATCGTGGATGCCCGGGACAAGCCCGGGCATGACGGCGCGGATGGACCGTGCCAATGCTATAAGCGCTCGACGATTGGGGATGGGTTGAAATGCTCGAGAAGGCAGAGGGCAGCGAAGCGCCCATCAAGGTCGAGTTCGATAATTTCGAGCACGGTTTTCCGGAAGGTTTTGGCCCGGGCTGGTGGGGCGCTCTCGCGTATTGGATCGGCATCGCCTTCGCGACCTTCCAGCTTTATGTCGCGGCCTTCAACTATCTGCCGAGCCAGGTGGTGCGCGGCGTCCATGTCGGCTTCCTCATTCTCCTCACCTTCGGTCTGATCGGCAACTTCACCGCCAAAAGCGATGTCGGCCGCGCGATCGGCTGGCTGATCGGCGGCGCGGGCTTTCTGTGCGGGCTCTATCAATGGATCTTCTATGCGGATTTGATCGCACGTGACGGCGATCCGACGCGCCTCGATCTCGTGGTCGGCACGCTGCTCGCCGTCCTGATCTTCGAGGGCACGCGGCGGCTAATGGGCGCGGCGCTCCCGCTGATGTGCGGCGCCTGTCTCGTCTATTGGTTCTTCGGCCAGTATCTGCCGTCGCCGCTCAACCATCGCGGCTATGATTTCGACCAGATCGTCACGCATCTGTCGTTCGGTACCGAAGGTTTTTATGGTGTACCGATCTACGTCTCGGCGACCTACATCTTCCTGTTCATCCTGTTCGGCTCGTTCCTGGAGCGCGCCGGCATGATCCAGCTCTTCACCGACGTTTCTCTTGGGTTATTCGGCAGGACCCGCGGCGGCCCGGCAAAGGTCGCGGTGTTCGCCTCGGGCATGATGGGCACGATCTCCGGCTCCGGCGTCGCCAACGTCGTCACCGTCGGCCAGTTCACGATTCCGCTGATGATCAGGTTCGGCTATCGCCGCGCGTTCGCGGCCGGCGTCGAGGCGACGGCCTCCATGGGCGGGCAGATCATGCCGCCGGTGATGGGCGCGGTTGCCTTCATCATGGCGGAGACGCTCGGCGTCCAGTACTCGGAGGTCGTGAAAGCGGCCGCGATTCCCGCGATGCTCTATTTCGCCTCCGCCTTCTGGATGGTGCATCTGGAAGCCGGCAAGCACGGCCTCACGGGCATGAAGAAGTCGGAGACCCCGAGCGCCTGGAAGGCGCTGGTGAAGGGTTGGTACCTGGTGCTGCCGCTCGCAGCCCTCGTCTACATGCTGTTCGAAGGCTTCACGCCGCTCTATGCCGGCAGCATGGGGCTCGCGCTCACGGTGGGGCTGATCCTCGGCACCGCCATCACGACGGGCGCGCCTTCGACGGCCATCCGCTACATCTTCTGGATCGGGCTCGCGCTCGTCGTCGCCGCGCTCTCGCGCGACGGTCTTCAGATCGTGCCGGTCGCAGGCGTCGTCGTCGCGCTGATCGTGATCACTGCGTTCGTGCGCGGCGGGTTTTCCGCCCTGCGCGCCTGCCGCGATGCGCTGGCCGAAAGCGCGAAATCCGCCATCACCGTCGGCATGGCCTGCGCCATCGTCGGCGTCATCATCGGCATGATGTCGCAGACCGGCGTCGGCACCATCTTCGGCGGCTGGGTGATCGGCCTCGGGGAGAAGAGCCTGTTCCTGGCGCTGATCATGACCATGCTGCTGTCGATCCTGCTCGGCACCGGCATCCCGACCATCCCGACCTACATCATCACGGCAGCGCTCGCAGCGCCCGCGCTGGCGAAACTCGGCGTTCCCCTGATCGCGAGCCACATGTTCGCGTTCTATTACGGCATCATGGCCGACCTCTCGCCGCCGGTAGCGCTGGCAGCGTTGGCCGCAGCACCGATCGCGAAGGAGAATCCGGACAAGATCGGCTGGGAGGCGATGCGCATCGCGCTCGCCGGCTACGTCATCCCCTTCATCTTCGTCTATTCACCGGCGCTGATGCTGCAGGCCGGCGATCCCATGGCCGCCAAGCTCGGCTTCTACGGCGCGGTGGCGCTGGCGACCTTGAAGGCCCTGGTGGCCATCGCGCTGTTCGGCATGGTCGCGATCGGATTCCTGTTCACGCGCCTGACGTTCCTCGAACGTGTGGTTGCGCTTGGCGCCGCGCTGTGCCTGCTCGGCGACTTCCCGTTCAGCGACACCGCGGGCTTCCTGCTCGCCGCGGCGATCGTGCTGTGGCAGTGGCGGCGGCGTCCGCCGGCGCCGGTCGAGGCGGTGTGAGCCTCTGCTTCGTCACAGCTTCAGGCGTGAAGGCGCTGGCGCTGTCCGCGTTCACGCTGGTGTGGACGCATTCGATCGCGAAGATCGACTGGCAGGAAGACTGGCGCGTCACCCCCGCCGGGCTCGAACTGGTGCAGGCACGCGTCAAGGGCACCGGCCCGGGTATGGAGCCGCCGCCCGAGGCGCGGCTTGTCGACGGCTGGTTTCAATGGAGGCCCGCGCGCGCGCCGATGCCGGAGGTGGTACTGGGCAATTCAGGCGCGGCTGGCGAATGGCGGCTATGCCATGACGGCAAGTGCCGGACGTTGTCCGAGATTGTCGGTCATCCCATTGGTGCTAACGTCACCACGATGAAGGTCTGCAACGATCCGTAGCCCGGATGGAGCGAAGCGCAATCCGGGAACAGTGGCCCCGGATTACGCTGCGCTCCATCCGGGCTACAAAGAACAACAACACGGGAGACATGCGATGGGTCGGCTCGAGGGCAAGGTTGCGATGGTGGTGGGCGCCGGTTCGATCGGACCCGGTTGGGGCAACGGCAAGGCCACCGCGGTGACGTTTGCGCGCGAGGGTGCACAGGTGTTTTGCGTCGATCGCAACGGCGCGGCCGCCGAGGAGACCGCGAAGATCATCACCGGCGAAGGCGGCAAGGCGACTGCCTTCACTGCTGACGTATCTCGCGCGAGCGAGGTCGAGGCGATGGTCGCGGCGTGCCTGAAGGCCTATGGCCGCATCGACGTGCTCGACAACAATGTCGGCATCGCCGAGATGGGCAGCGTTGTCGAAGTGACCGAGGAGAGCTGGGACCGCGTCTTCAGCGTCAATCTCAAGAGCGCCTACTTCGCC
Organism: Bradyrhizobium sp. MV1.5; assembly: GCF_055807615.1. Taxonomy (NCBI): domain Bacteria; kingdom Pseudomonadati; phylum Pseudomonadota; class Alphaproteobacteria; order Hyphomicrobiales; family Nitrobacteraceae; genus Bradyrhizobium; species Bradyrhizobium sp. MV1.5. Next base: position 59,846 of record NZ_JBVVPL010000003.1, read on the forward strand.
ATGAAGCACGTCATCCCCGTGATGGTGAAGCAGGGCGGCGGCTCCATCATCAACATCTCGTCGATCGCCTCGATCCGCCACATGGGCATCTCCTACGTCACCTACGGCACCTCCAAGGCGGCGATGAACCAGATGACGCGCACCACTGCGATCGAATTCGCGCGCCACCATGTCCGCGTCAACGCGATCCTGCCCGGTCTGATGAAGACGCCGATGGTGGAGCATTCCGCGGGTCTCGCCGCCAGTTACGCCAAGGGCGACGTCGAAGCGATGTGGCGCGCGCGCGATGCGCAAGTGCCGATGGGCCACATGGGCGACGCCTTCGACGTCGCCAACGCCGCGCTGTTCCTGGCCTCGGACGAAGCGAAATATGTGACGGGGATCGAGCTCGTGGTGGACGGCGGGATCACGTGCAAGGCAGGGGCGTAGCTCCTTGCTCGTCGCCCTGGCGAAAGCCAGGGCCCATTACCACAAGGCTCGGTTTGGCGAAGGCTGCCGGCTCCAGCCTCTGTCAACAATTCGCATTCGGGGTGATGGGTCCTGGCTTTCGCCAGGACGACATTACTGCGCCAGCGCCAGAATCCCGCCGGCAAACGAATGCCACGCCGCGGTCTCGCTGACCGGCCAGTTCAGCACCTTCACCGCCAGCATCGCGAGTATGCCGGCGATGTAGACCGGGTGCACCCGGCCTTCGGTGCGCCAGTCGCGTACCATGGCAACGACGAGCAGCAGCGAGGCGACCATCGCAGGCGCTATGGTGACGGGCACCGGCGGCGGCCCGGGCGGTCCCGGAGGCGCGAGGAAAGTGAGAAACCAGCGCGCGATCGCGGCATCGAGGATGGAGACCGCCGCGAGCAGCATCAGGCGTTTGTGAATCTCGGGCTTTCGCGTGTTCATGATCGCGAGCACGAACACCATTGCGAAGAACGCGATCCCGCTCATCGGCACGATCGAGAAGGCGATGCCGGCCTCTTTCTGTCCGAGCGCCGCGGAATGCTGCATGACATGGACGGAGGCGAGGAAGCCGAAGATCGTCATCGCGGTCGCGAGCGAAACGCCGGCGATGCCGAGCGCACGGTGATTGACCACGCGGCCTGAGGCGGCGAGCCAGGTCTGGATCACGAAATAGAGTGACCACGTGAAGAACAACAGGCCGTGGAAATGAATGACGGGGCTTGCGGACAATGTCCGGTTGGCGAGCGGCACAAAATAGGTCGGTGCGAAGCCGAGAAAGGCGGTGGCCGCGCAGGCCAGTGCCATGTGGAGATAGAAATATCGTGCGGGCGACGCATCTCGCGCGCGCACACGACGGTCGTCGATCAGGGTCGTCATGAGGGATGAGTCTGGAGAGGCGGCGTTTGGTTCAAAAGCCCTAGCCACCTGTGCAGGGCTCTTGTCGGGGACGGGGATTTAACCCCCCGCGCTCAATTCCGCGCGATCGAGCTCCTCCTCAACCCTGTGGAACGCATCGTCGCCGATCACCTCGGTTGCCCGGAGGTCGAAGATCGACTTGCGCGCGGCCTCAATGGCGCGGCGGCGCAGCGGATCGGCCGGCAATTCGCCGTTGGTGATGCCGCCATGGGGATCGTCGTCGGCCTGCATCAGGATGGCGCGATATTCGAGCCGCAGGATTTCGGCCTCCTCGGACGGATCGTCCTCGATCGCGTCGAGCGCCGCGCGATAGGCGACGGCGCGGGCGCGCGCGACCTCGATGCCGACGGGATCGTCGTCCTTGAGGCTGAACGCCAGGATCAGCGGCCGCAGCGTCAGACCCTGCACGACCAGCGTGCCGAGCACGACCGCGAACGCCGAGAAGACGATGAAGTCACGATGCGGAAAGTTTTCCGGCAAGGCAAAGGCGGTGGCGAGCGTGACGAGGCCGCGCATGCCGCACCAGGAGATGATGAGGCCGCCCTTGGCCGAGGCGACCTGCTTCGGGTCCTTGGGGTGATAGATCCCGTGCGCCACCAGCGTGCGCAGCGTCGTCCGGTAGAACGTGATCCAGGCCAGCCGGACCAGGACCACGGTGAGCAGGATCCAGGCCGCGGCCACGCAATACTCCCAGCGCACGTCCGCGTTCAGCCGTGTCCAGATCGGCCGCATCTGCATGCCGATCAGCATGAAGGCGAGCACGTTGAGCACGAACACCATGGTCTCCCATACCGCATAGGAAGGTACCCGCAGCCGCGCAGGCATGCGTGCCCCCGCCGTGCGAGCGATGGTGATGGCGTAGACCACAATGGTGAGGATGCCGGAGAGACCGAGATGCTCGGCGGCAATCCAGACCATGAAGGTGGTGGCGAACTGTACGATGATCGCGCTCGGCGCTTCCTTCACGCGTTCCATGAACAGCGGGATGATGCGGCCAGCGACCAGCCCCGCGACGACGCTGCCGACCAGCGCCAGCGCCATGGTCGGCGCGACCTGATTCCATGTCAAATGTTCCGTGGCGACCGCGCCAACGGCGATGCGATAGATCAAAAGCGCGGTCGCATCGTTGAGCAGGCTTTCGCCTTCCAGGACCTTGACCATGCGGTAGGGCAGTTTCACCTGGCTCAGGATCGCGACCGCGGCGGCCGCGTCCGGCGGGGCGACGATGGCGCCGAGCGCAACCGCGGCGGCCCAGGGCATGTCAGGCATCAGCCGGTGCGCTGCGTAGGCCACAGCGACCGTGGTCAGGCCGACGGCGGCGACCACCAGAGTGGAGACCGGAACCCAATTGTTGCGGAGATCGCGCAGCGAGGTGTCGAATGCGGCATCGAGCAGGACCGGTGCGACAAAAAGAGCCAGTGCCAGGTCGGGCTCCAGCGTCCAGGACGGGCTCGAGGGCACAAAGGCGATCAGCGCGCCCCCAATCGCGAGAAAGGTCGGATAGGGGACCTTGATCCGCCGCGCCAGCGCCGATAATGCAACGGCGCCGAGCAGAAGCACGATGATCCATTCGAATGTCGACACCTTGATCCCCGAAACCGATTTGAGCGGCGCCACAAGCTAGCACCAATCCGGCCGTATGATGGATAGTGCGGCCCCAAGGCAAGACCTCAACCCGGACCTTAACTCAAGACTTTCCGACTGTGACGAGCATGCGTTTTCTCATTCAATGGTCCGGCGCCGCGGTGCTCTTCGCGCTTTCGTTCGTCGTGGCTCATGCCGCGACCGGCGGCGAACCGGCCGCGGTCCCGCAGGTCGACATCGCGCCGTGCCTCGCGGCTGCCGCAACCGACGATATTGACACGGCCGTCACGGCCTGCGCCGCCGTGATCGACAACGAGAAGACGGCGAAAGGCGACCTGATCAAGGCGCTGATCGCGCGCGGCGCGCTGTTTGCTCGGCATGATCAGGTCGACCGCGCGATCGGCGACGACAGCCGCGCCCTGGAGCTCGATTCCGGTCTCGCCGATATTTTCAACGCACGGGGCGAGCTCTGGCTGAGGAAGGGCGACAAGCCCAAGGCGGTGCAGGATTTCGGCGCGGCATTGAAGATCGATCCGAACCACGAGAAGGCCAAAGTCAATCACAAGGCGATGGCGCGCGAGATCGAGCGGATCGGCGCGCAGATGGCGGTCGCGGGCAAGCCCAGCTTCAATTGCAGAGGGGCCCGCCGCCCCATCGAGAAGGCAATCTGTGCCAACCGCGAGCTCGCTGACCTCGACCGCGAGGTCTTTGCCGCCAACGCGCGCGTGTTGCGCGAAGCGCGCAATGCGGGCGAAGCGAAGGCGTTTCAGCGCGAGCAGGACGATTTCATCGCCCGCCGCAATGCCGGATATGGCCGGCCCGGCTACGATCTGAAGAAGGCGATGCAGGAGCGGCTGCAGCGGCTGAACGGAGTGGACGGGTATTGAGGCCTTAAGGCCTCCACAACCTCAAGCCTGGGCATGACGACTTCTCGTGAGAAGGGCGCTGGTGCGCCCCTGGCTGGCTCAATTTTGAACCCATCGCTTCCCGGCCGCGACAATGGTGAAAGCCTGATGTCCCGGAGCCGATGCCATGTGCGGCACGCATCCTTCCGCGCAAATGTTTTCGTTAGCAAAAATCTCGTTTCGCTCGCTCCTGCTCAGCGCGGCAATGAGCGTCGTCCTCGTCGCCCCTGCCTTGGCCGGCGTCGATTGCGTGATGGGGAGCAAGGCCGCCCCGGCTGAGCTGATCCCGGCCTGCAGCGCCATTGTGGACCAAGCCTCAAATCCATCCTCCGATCGCGCCGCGGCATTGCTGGTGCGCGCCGACGCCAATGCGCGGACCTCGGGCGGCCTCACGCAGGCGCTGCGGGACATCGACCGCGCGATTGCGCTCGATGGCAAAAACGCAAAAGCCTGGCGCCTGCGCGGCGATCTTCTGCGCGAAGCCGGCGGCGATCTCAACCGCGCCGCGGCGGACCTCAGCAAGGCCATCGAGCTCGATCCGCAGGATTCGGAGTCCTACGAGCTGCGCGGCGTCGTCTACACGAACCAGCGCCGGCTCGACCGTGCGCTCGCCGATTACGACCAGGCGATCAAGCTGAAGCCTGACAATGCACAGGCCTGGTCCGACCGCGGCGTGACCTATTATCTCGGAGGCGACAACGAGAAGGCGATCCGCGATCTCAGCGAGGCGTTGCGGCTCGATCCGAACCGGCCGCGCAGCTACACCAATCGTGGCGCCGCCTACAAGAAGCTCGGCCAGCTCGACAAGGCGGTTTCCGACGACGGCGAGGCGATCAGGCTCGATCCGAAGGTACCCGAATATTACGACAATCGCGGGCTGTCGCTAGCCGCGATGGGCGAGTACGACAAGGCGATTGCCGATTACGATCAGGCGCTGCGGCTGGCGCCGCGGCCGAATTTCTTCACCAACCGCGGCGACTCCTACCACCTCAAGGGCGAGCTTGGCGCGGCTCTGAGCGATTACCAGGCCGCGCTGAAACTCGATCCGAATTTCGCGCAGACCTACAACAATCGCGCCGTGCTCTACAAGAAGATGGGCGAGCGCAAGAAGGCCCTGGCCGACTACGAGACCGCGCTGCGGCTCGATCCCGGCAACGACAACGCCGCCGCCGGCCGCCGCGCCATGATCGCGGAGATCGCGAAATTCGGCGGCGAGCCGCTGCGGCCGCTCGCGGCGAATTCCGGCAATGGCCCGTCGTTCGATTGTGCCACTGCGAAGCGCGAGGTCGAGAAGGTGATTTGTGCCGATCCGCAGCTGGGTGTCCTCGATCGCCAGATCGCCGAGACCTACGAGCGCGTGCTGAAGTCGGCCGGGTCCCGCTCGGCCGGCGACCTCCGTCGCACCCAGCGCGATTTCCTCGCCACCCGCAATACGAGCTTCGGCCGCCCGGGCTATGATCTGAAGAAGGTCATGCAGGAGCGGCTGCAGCGGCTGAATGCGATGGATAGCTGAGCATTGTTCTTTTCAGCTTGAACCGCGGCCCGTTCCCGGGAAAATACCCCTCAAACATGGCCGGTACTTGATCCCTGTCATGGCGGGACGTTTGTCCTGCCACAAGGTCTAGGCTAGGCGAATAAAGGGAACGGGAGCGCCGGAATGAACGTCCAAGGAAACGTCCAAGGAAACGTCGACGGAAAGAGCCTCTATCACGAGGTTTATGCGCGCTCGCTGTCCGACCCTGAGGGCTTTTGGGCCGAGGCGGCCAAGGAGATCGACTGGATCGAGCCACCGAAAAAGATCTTCGACCCCTCGCAGGGCGTCTACGGCCGCTGGTTCAGCGGTGGCGTGGTCAACACCTGCTACAACGCGCTCGATCGCCACGTCGAAAGCGGCCGCGCCGACCAGATCGCGCTGATCCATGATTCGCCGCTGGCAAATAGCGTCACCAAATTCACCTACGCCGAACTGCTGGCCGAAGTGCAGGCGCTCGCCGCCATCATGCAGGATTTCGGTGTCGCCAAGGGCGATCGAGTCATCCTCTATATGCCGATGGTCCCGGAGGCCGTCGTCGCGATGCTCGCCTGCGCGCGCATCGGCGCGGTGCACTCCGTGGTGTTCGGCGGCTTTGCCGCGAAAGAGCTCGCCACCCGCATCGACGATGCGCAGCCAAAGCTGATCCTGTCGGCGAGCTGCGGCATCGAGCCCGGCCGGATCGTGCAGTACAAGCCGCTGCTCGACGAGGCGATCAGGCTTGCGGGCGCAAAGCCGAAGGCCTGCATCGTGCTGCAACGTCCGCAGCTCGTCTGCGCCCTCACGCCCGGCCGCGACTATGATTGGGCGGGCCTGCGCCGCAAGGCGATGAACGACGGCAAGCAGGCGCCTTGCGTGCCCGTCGCCGCCACCGATCCGCTCTACATCCTCTATACGTCAGGCACGACCGGCATTCCCAAGGGCGTCGTGCGCGACAATGGCGGCCATCTCGTCGCGGTGAAATGGTCCATGTTCAACCTTTATGGCGTCAAGCCGGGCGAGGTCTGGTGGTGCGGCTCCGACATCGGCTGGGTGGTCGGCCACAGCTACATCGTCTACGGCCCGCTGCTGCACGGCGCGACCTCGATCATGTATGAGGGCAAGCCGGTCGGCACGCCCGATGCCGGCGCGTTCTGGCGCGTGATCAGCGAGCATCAGGCTGTCGCCTTCTTCACTGCGCCGACCGCGTTCCGCGCGATCCGGAAAGAAGATCCGGAAGGAAAATTCATCCGGCAATACGACCTCTCGACCTTCCGTACGCTGTTCCTGGCCGGCGAGCGCGCCGATCCGCCGACGGTGGAATGGGCGGAGCAGCAGTTGAAAGTGCCGGTCATCGACCATTGGTGGCAGACCGAGACCGGCTGGTGCATCGCCGGCAATCCGGTCGGCTTAGGCCAGCTGCCGGTGAAGCATGGCTCGCCGACGGTGCCGATGCCGGGCTATCAGGTCGACGTGGTCGACGAAGCGGCAAAGCCGGTCGGCCCGAACACCATGGGCTCGATCGTCATCAAGCTTCCGATGCCGCCGGGCTGCCTGCCGACATTGTGGAATCAGGACGAACGTTTCAAGGAAGCCTATCTCACCGAATTCCCCGGCTACTACAAAACGTCGGACGCCGGCTACAAGGACGAAGACGGCTATGTCTTCGTCATGGGCCGCACCGACGACATCATCAACGTCGCCGGCCATCGGCTCTCCACCGGCGGAATGGAGGAGATCCTGGCTTCGCATGCCGATGTCGCCGAATGCGCCGTGCTCGGCGTCAAGGACGCAATCAAGGGCGAGGTCCCCTGCGGCTTCCTGGTGCTCAAGGCGGGTGTGAAGCGGGCCCCCGCCGAGATCGAGAAGGAGATCATCGCGCTGGTGCGCGACAAGCTCGGCCCCGTTGCCGCGTTCAAGCTCGCCATCACCGTCGGCCGCCTGCCCAAGACGCGCTCCGGAAAGATCTTGCGCGGCACCATCAAGAAGATCGCAGATGGTGAAGCCTGGACCATGCCGGCGACGATCGAGGACCCCAAGGTGCTCGACGAGATCGGCGACGCGCTGAAGGGGCGGGTGTGAGGTTTGCAATGGGGCTTGAATAGGCCGCATTTTTCCGCTCAATCCTCATCCTGAGGAGCGCGCCTGGCGCGCGTCTCGAAGGATGAAAGGCCTGCTGCTGCAGCTTGGCCTGCATGGTTCGAGACGCCCGCTACGCGGGCTCCTCACCATGAGGGATGAAGGGCCTGCCATGAATTCGAAGCCGTTTCTAGCGATTGCATTTGCGGGCCTCATTCTCTCCGCCTGCTCCGCGCGCTACCAGACGCCGGTGGCAATGGGCGGCGATGATGACGACGCGGTCTGCCAGAGCCGCGGCTATGCTGCCGGTTCGCCCGAATACGTGGCCTGCCGCAAGGACCGCGACGTCCAGCGCAGCGCTGCGACCACCCGCGCCGACCGCCGCCAGCGCGACCTCGGCGAATACATGCTGAACCATCCGGACCGGCCATGATGTAAGCTGCAGCAGTATCCTGCCGCGACACATCTGCAACGCCGCAGCCAAATCGCAATCGCATTTGTCCTGATTTGATCGGCATCAAATCCTTCACCATTGGCTTTCTGCTCTGACGCTGATGTCGCGCAACGAAGCGCGCACATGGCCGAAGGGGAATGCAATGGACGGAATGATAAGAAACATGGCGCGGCTCGCGGCGCTGGGTGCGGCGCTGGCGGGGGCTTTTGCCTCGGCACAGGCCGCCGATTTGCCGCTCTACAAAAAGGCGCCGCCGCCGGTAGAAGCATTCAATCCCTGGATGGTGCGTTTGCGGGTGCTTGGCGTGTTGCCGGATGCGGGCGGCTCGACGGTCAATGTGGCCGGCGTTCCGTCGCTGTCATCGCCGAATTCGGGCCTCTCGATCAGCGACCAGGTCGTGCCTGAGCTCGACATCAGCTATTTCTTCACCAGGAACATCGCGGCCGAGTTGATCCTCGGTGTAACCCGGCATTCGATCAGCGGCACCGGCTCGCTCGCGAATCTGCCGATCGGCAAGACCACGCTGCTGCCGCCGACGCTGACCCTGCAATATCACTTCGACAATTTCGGCGCGTTCAAGCCGTATGTAGGCGCCGGCGTGAACTACACCGTGTTCTTCAACAATTCCGCGGCCAACGCGCCGGCCGCGATCGTCGGTCCGCCCGCGATCGTCGCCACCACCACGAGCCTGCATGTCAGCAACGCCTTCGGTGGCGCGGTGCAGTTCGGCTTCGACTACATGCTCGATCGGCACTGGGGCCTCAACGTCGACGTCAAGAAGCTCTGGTTGCGGCCGGACTATTCGGCGACGGTCAGTGGTCTGCCGGTGACCGGCACCGCGCATATTGACCCGTGGCTGGTCGGCGGTGGTGTGACGTATAAGTTCTGAAGTTTGGCGGGAGCTACAGACAAAAACGCGGCGGGTTTGGCCCCGCCGCGTTCGCATTCCCATTCAATGACCAACGGGAACGAAGGATTACTCCTCCTCCTGGTCCTGCTTCTTGCCACCGAGCGTCTTCAGCTTGGCGAACACGGCATCGACGTTGAGATCGTCGCTGGATCTCTCCGCGGGTTCGTACTCGTCCTTCTTGGTGGTTTCGGAGGCCGGCAGCAGGGTGGCGCCGCCATAGGCTGCGTCGATCGGCTTTTCCTTGGCTGCGCGGGCGACCTCGAAATCGAGCTCGATCTGCGAGCAGAGGCCGAGGGTGACGGGATCAATCGGCGTCAGCTGGGAGGTGTTCCAGTGGGTGCGATCGCGGACACTGGCGATCGTGCTCTTGGTCGTGCCGACCAGGCGCATGATCTGGGCGTCCTTGAGCTCGGGATGGTTGCGCAGTAGCCAGAGGATGGCGCTCGGGCGCTCGTGGCGGCGCGAGACCGGGGTGTAACGCGGGCCCTTGCGCTTGGGCTGCGGCGGCAGCACCACCTTGCTCTCCTGGAGGCGGAGCCGGTAGTCCGGGTTGTTCTCTCCCTTCTCGATCTCCTCGCGGGTCAGCTGGCCATTGGAAAGGGGATCCATGCCCTTGATGCCCTGGGCGGCGTCGCCATCGGCGATCGCGCGCACCTCGAGGGGGTGCATTTTGGTGAAATCGGCGACCTGATCGAAGGTCAGCGCGGTGTTGTCGAGCAGCCAGACGGCGGTCGCCTTGGGCATCAGAGGTGCGTTGCTCATGGCAAATCTCCTTTGTGCTTCGCCCACCCCTTTGGAGGCGAAACCGGTGGTCATCAGCGATGACTGGGAATTCGGGCTATATAAGCCCGGAGGGGGTAGCCACGCAATGGTTCTGCTATAGATAGTGCCTTGACAGCGCCCGAAAGGGGGCCCAATTCCCTCTGAAGTCCCTGTAAGACCGTACCCAAGCCCTATTCATCCATCGACCGCTGCCCGCCCATTTGGCGAGGTGATTCGGTCCCGAGATCGCTCAATGTCAGCCAAACCAGACCTCAAGATCGTGCTTTGTTCTCCCCGTGGCTTCTGCGCCGGGGTGGTCCGGGCGATCGACACCGTGGAACGGGCGCTCGATAAATACGGTGCCCCCGTCTATGTTCGCCATGAGATTGTGCACAATAAATACGTCGTCGATGGGTTGAAGAAGAAGGGCGCGATCTTCGTCGAGGAACTCGCCGAGATCCCGGAAAACACCACCGCGCCGGTGGTATTCTCGGCCCATGGCGTGCCGAAATCGGTTCCGGCCGACGCCACGTCCCGCAACTTGTTCTCGCTGGATGCGACCTGCCCGCTGGTCACCAAGGTCCACCGCGAGGCCGCAATCCATTTCAAGCGCGGCCGCGAGATCTTCCTGATCGGCCATTCCCATCATCCGGAGGTGGTGGGCACGCTCGGCCAGCTCCCGACGGGCGCCGTGACCCTGATCGAGACCGCCGAGGACGCCAAGACCATCGCCCCGAAGGACCCGAACAACCTCGCCTTCGTGACCCAGACCACGTTGTCGATCGACGACACCGCGGAGATCGTGGCGCTCCTGAAGGAGCGCTTCCCGAACATCAACGGGCCGCACAAGGAAGACATCTGCTACGCCACCACCAACCGCCAGCTCGCGGTGAAGAAGGTGGCGCCGGTGGTCGACGCCTTGATCGTGGTCGGTGCGCCGAACTCGTCGAACTCGCAGCGCCTGCGCGAAGTCGCCGAGCGTGAGGGCTGCCCGATCGCCGTGCTGGCGCAGCGCGCCACCGAAATCGACTGGAAGCGGTTCGAGAACATCACCAGCCTCGGCATCACCGCGGGCGCCTCGGCACCGGAAGTGATCGTCGAGGAGATTATGGACGCGTTCGCCGAGCGCTTCACACTGCATGTGGAGACGGTCTCGGCTGCGGAAGAAAACGAGTTCTTCCCGCTGCCGCGCCAGGTGCGCCCCGAAGCCGCCGCCGAGTAGACCTCCATGGCGGTCTACACCGACGTTGCCGCCGACGAGCTTGCGGACTTCCTCAACCAATACGATCTCGGCGAGTTGCTCTCCTACAAGGGCATCGCCGAGGGCGTTGAAAATTCCAACTTCCTGCTGCATACGACCAAGGGATCGTTCATCCTCACGCTCTATGAGAAGCGCGTGGCGAAGAACGATCTGCCGTTCTTCCTCGCGCTGATGACGCATCTGGCCGAGCACGGCGTCAACTGCCCGCTGCCGGTGAAGGGAACGGACGGCGAGGCGCTGCGCGAGCTGTCGGGCCGGCCGGCCGCGATCATCACCTTTCTCGAAGGCGTCTGGCCGCGCAAGCCGAACGCGGCCCATTGCGCCGGCGTCGGCGAGGGGCTCGCCAGGATGCATCTGGCCGGCGCGAATTTCGCGATCAGGCGTGCGAACGCGCTGTCGGTCCCGGGCTGGCGGCCGCTGTTCGATGCCGCGTCACAGCGGGCCGACGAGGTGCAGCCCGGCCTGCGCGCGTTCCTGAGCCACGAGCTCGATTACCTCGAGAGCGGGGTCTGGCCGACGCAGCTGCCCGAAGGCGTGATCCACGCCGACCTGTTCAACGACAACGTCTTCTTCCTGGGCGACAAGCTCTCCGGGATCATCGACTTCACTTTCGCCTGCAATGATATGCTGGCTTATGATGTTGCGATCTGCCTCAACGCCTGGTGCTTCGAGCCGGATCATTCCTTCAACGTCACCAAGGCGCGGGCCTTCCTCAATGCCTATGGCCGCGTGAGAAAGCTGTCCGAGGCGGAAGAGGCCGCGCTGCCGCTGCTCGCGCGCGGCGCTGCGATGCGCTTCCTGCTGACGCGGCTGGTCGACTGGCTCAACGTTCCGCCCGGCGCGCTGGTCAAGCCGAAGGATCCGTTGGAATATGTCCGCAAGCTGCGCTTCCATCAGAGCGTTTCCAGCGTGCGCGACTACGGGCTGTCGCCGTCGGGGCTGGTGGCGTGAGCGAGCTCCCGATTGTCACGATCTACACCGACGGCGCCTGCTCGGGAAATCCGGGGCCCGGCGGCTGGGGCGCGATTCTGAAGTTCGGCGACAAGGAAAAAGAACTGAACGGTGGCGAGCGCCACACCACCAACAACCAGATGGAATTGATGGCGGCGATCTCAGCGTTGGAAGCGCTGAAGAAGCCGTGCACCGTCGATCTCTACACCGACAGCCAATATGTCCGTCAGGGCATCACCGGCTGGATCCACGGCTGGAAGCGCAACGGCTGGCGCACCGCGGACAAGAAGCCGGTGAAGAATGTCGAGCTATGGCAGCGCCTCGATGCCGCGCTGAAGGCTCATGACGTGCGGTGGCACTGGGTCAAGGGCCACGCAGGGCATCCCGAGAACGAACGCGCCGATCAGCTCGCGCGCGACGGGATCGTGAAGGCGCGGTTGCAGCAGCGGGTGGCGGAGTAGCGCGGATCCTCGCTGCTTCCTCATGTTCCGCCGTCATCGCCCGGCTTGACCGGGCGCGGCGGCCTCTCGATTTTACAACAAACTGTCTCTGGAATACTGGATGCCCCGCTTTCGCGGGACATGACAGTGTCGTTTGTGGCTGAAAGCGGTCGCCGCTTACAGCTGCCCGAGCAGCGTATCGCCGCCGGACACTTCGACCTTACCCGGCATCGCCTCGAGGTTCAGCTTCTTGACCACGCCGTCCTCGACCAGCATCGAATAGCGCTTGGAGCGGATGCCGAGACCATTGCCGGAGGCGTCGAGTTCCATGCCGATCGCCTTGGCGAAGTCGGCATTGCCGTCGGCCAGGAAAATGGCTTCGTCGCGCTGGTCGGTGTCGCGCTTCCACGCGTTCATGACGAAGGCGTCGTTGACGGAGACGATGGCGATGGTGTCGACGCCCTTGTCCTTCAGGGCGTAGGCGTTGAGGAAGATGCTCGGCAGATGCATCTTGTGGCAGGTCCCGGTATAGGCGCCCGGCACCGCGAACAGCGCTACTTTCTTGCCCTTGAAGATATCGTCGGTGGTCTTCACCTGCGGACCTTCGGCCGTCATCACGCGGAATTTCGCTTCGGGCAGCTTGTCGCCAGTCTGGATCGCCATCGTCAGTCTCCCTGAAAATCGGTCCCGCTTTTTAGACCGTGCGGCGGGCCTGCACAATATTGCCGGCAAGGATAGTGACCCGGGAAGCGGTGAGGGCGGGATGCTTCACCGTGATGTCATCAGCCGGCGAACCCGCCGCCGTCGAGGAAGGCCTGCTCGTCCGCCGTGGTGTCGCGGCCGAGCAGGCGGTTGCGATGGGGGAAGCGGCCAAACCGCCGGATGATATCGGCGTGCTCACGCGCGTATTTCAGGTTTTCGGCATTCTCGGTGTTCTGAAACAGCGCGACGCAGTGCAATTGGTCGGGCAGGTGCTCGGAATGCATGAAGGGCAAATAGAGGAATTCGACCAGGATGGGATCAATCCTGCGATCCGTGCCCCTCTCGATTGCGCGGCGGGCGACGTCGCGCGCCGACGCGTCGCTGGCAAAGGCCTGCGACGTGCCCCGAAACATGTTGCGCGGAAACTGGTCGAGCACGATGACGAGCGCGAGTGCGCCCTCGTCGGTCGCCTCCCATGACGAGAGCTCGCCAGCGACCGCCTTCTGCCACAGCGTAAGAAAGCGGCGCCTGACCTCCGCGTCGAATGCGTCGTTACGCTCGTACCAGGCATCGCGGCCGGCCTCGCGCCAGAAGGCGAGGATGCCGGCCGGGCTGATGTTGCCGAAATCAGTCATGGACCGAAGAGGCGCTTACGCCGCCTCCGCCTTCTTCTCGTCGCGCAGCTGCCGGCGCAGAATCTTGCCGACATTGGTCTTGGGCAGGTCGGTGCGGAATTCGATGTGCTTGGGCACCTTGTAGCCCGTCAGCTGCTCCTGGCAGAACTTGACCAGGGCCTCCGCCGTGAGGTTCGGGTCCTTCTTGACCACGAACGCCTTCACGGCCTCTCCCGACTTGGAATCGGGAATGCCGATGACGGCGCATTCGAGCACCCCCGGGTTGCTCGCGATCACTTCCTCGACCTCGTTCGGATAGACGTTGAAGCCGGAGACCAGGATCATGTCCTTCTTGCGGTCGACGATCTTGGTGTATCCCTTCTCGTCCATGATGCCGATGTCGCCGGTGCGGAAATAGCCGTCCGCGGTCATCACCTTGGCGGTCTCCTCCGGCCTGTTCCAGTAGCCCGACATCACCTGCGGGCCCTTGGCGCAGATCTCGCCGGGCTGGCCGAGCGGCACCTCGTTGCCGTCGTCGTCGCGGATGGAGATCCAGGTCGAGGGCACGGGGATGCCGATGGTGCCGTTGAACTCCGGATTGGTCGTGGTGTTGCAGGTCAGCGTCGGAGATGTCTCCGACAGGCCGTAGCCTTCGGCGATGGAGCAGCCCGTGATGGCCTTCCACTGCTCGGCGACGGGGCGCTGCACCGCCATGCCACCACCGTTCGAGATCTTCAGCTTGGAGAAGTCGAGCTTCTTGAAGTCGGGATGATGCATCAAGCCGTTGTAGAGCGTGTTCACGGCCGGGAAGTTGTTGACTTGGTACTTCGCCAATTCCTTGATGAAGCCCGGGATGTCGCGTGGATTGGGGATCAGGAGATTGCAGCCGCCGGCGCGCACCGCGAGCAGGTAACAGGCCGTCAGCGCGAAGATATGATAGAGCGGCAGCGCGCAGACGACCATGAGTTGATCGACATGCGGCGGCGCGGCCATCGCCGGCTGCAGCCAGGCGTCGTTCTGCAAGACGTTGGCGACGATGTTGCGATGAAGCAGGGTGGCCCCCTTGGACACGCCGGTGGTGCCGCCGGTATATTGCAGGAAGGCGACGTCGCCGGGCGACAGCTTGGGCTTGTTGAACATCATGCCGCGGCCGGCGGAGATCGCGTCGTTGAAGGACACCGCGCCCGGCAGCGACCAGGCCGGCACCATTTTCTTGACGCGGCGGACGACCAGATTGACGATCACGCCCTTGAAGCCGAGCAGGTCGCCCATGCTGCCGACGATGACGTGCTTGACTTGCGTCTTCGCGATCACCTGCTCGACGGTGTGGGCGAAATTCTCCAGCACGATGATGGCTTCGGCGCCGGAATCCTTGAGCTGGTGCTCGAGCTCGCGCGGCGTGTAGAGCGGATTGACATTGACCACCGCGAAACCGGCGCGCAGCACGGCCGCGGTCGCGACCGGATATTGCAGCACGTTCGGCATCATGATCGCGACGCGGGCGCCGCGTTGCAGGCCCCGCCCTTGCAGGTAGGACGCCATCGCCAGCGACATCTGGTCGAGGTCGCGATAGCTGATTGACTTGTCCATGCAGATGAACGCCTTGCGGTCGGCGAACTTGGCGAAGCTCTCCTCCAGGAGGTCGACCAGCGATGAATATTGCGTCGGCTCGATGTCGGCGGGGACGCCGGGCGGATATTGCTTAAGCCAGATGCGCTCCATGGAAACTCCCCTCATTGACCAGAGCCCGTTGTGTCTCGGGCTTGCCTCATTGCCGTCAGTATCGAGCCTGCCGGAACGGGTGGCAAGCGGTCGAGGCTTAAGACAAACGTCAGGGAGTGGCTACCGGAATCCTCGCAAATGGCGCTGCCGCAACTGCGAAGCGCGGCGCGGGTCTCGCCTCGCGTCGGCCCTTAACTGTTGTTGGCCGGCTTGGCGGGCTTGGTCGCGGCCTTGGGCTTGGCGGGCTTGGCCGCTGGCTCGCCGCTCACCGTGGGCTTTGCCACTGCATCGGGCTTGGCTGCGGCATGCTTGTTGCCAGCCGGCTTGGCTGCGGACTTGCCGTCGGCCGGCTTTGCGGCAGCCGCCGGCTTGGCATCGGGCTTCGCCGCCGCCGTCTTGGTATCCTTCGGCTTGTCTGCTGGCTTGTCTGCCGCGTCGGGCTTTTTGGCGACGCGCGACTTCTTGCCACGCGGCTTTGGCGTGGCCTGCTGGTCGGCATCGGCCGCGACCGCCGCGATCAGGGCGGTCCCGGTGCGGGTCGGACCGGTATAGACCAGCACGGGCTCGGCCGCCGCCGGGGCCGAGGCCATCAGCTCGGAGGCTTTCACCAGGGGCGGCTGCAGCCCGGCCGTGAAGAAGGTGACCTGGGCTTCGCCGCCGGTGGCCGAGGCCGATCCGGACGTGCCGCCATTGGTCGCGATCAGCGCGTCGTCATCGTCGCTGGCCGGCCGCTTGCGATGGCCGCCGCACATGTCGTCTCGCAGGTTCGGCGGCGAGGCGTCGACCGGCACCAGCCTGTCGACGGTGCCGAGCGAGGGGCGGAGCCAGGTGAGATTGTCTTGCGAGAAGCCGCGCTCCAGCAGCTGCGCCGCCTTCACCGCGCGCGCCGTCCCGGAGCTGGCGCCCAGCACGACGGCGATCAGCCGGCGGCCGTTGCGGGTGGCCGATGCGACCAGGTTGTAGCCGGAGGCGCAGATGAAGCCGGTCTTGAAACCGTCGGCGCCGGGATAGCGGCCGATCAGTTTGTTGAAATTGCCGGTGACGCGCTTGCCGAAGCGGATTGCCGGAATGTGCACGAAGTACTCGTACTCGGGCAGATCGCGCAGGAACGAGCGCGCCAGAATGCCGAGATCCCGCGCGGAGGTGATCTGTCCGTCGGCGGGCAGGCCGTTCGGATTGACGTAGCTCGTCTGCGTCATGCCGAGCTTCTGCGCGGTGTCGTTCATCAGCGCCGAGAAACCGTCGATCGAACCGCCGACGCCTTCGGCAAGCACGACGGCCATATCGTTCGCCGACTTCACCATCATCATCTTGAGCGCGTTGTCGACGGTAAGCTGCGTTCCCGGGCGAAACCCCATCTTCGAAGGCGACTGCGAGGCTGCCGTCGGCGACACCGTGAGCAGTGTGTCGAGTGTGAGCTTGCCGTCCTTGACCGCCTTCAGCGTCACATAGGCGGTCATGATCTTGGTGACGGAAGCCGGATACCAGGGAATGGTCGCGTTTTCCGCCTGCAACACCTTGCCGCTATCGGCCTCGATCAGGAGCAGCGCTTCCGCGCTCGCCGCGCGCGGCGCGAGCAATGCGCCGCATGCGAGTGCCGCGGCGAGCAGGTTGAACAGGGATTGACGAAGCAGCGGGCGAAGAGCGTGCACTATCCGATTCCGGTCCTTGGAGACCCGCCGGTTCCGGTCGGCTCTCGTGATCTGATGTTCGGTTCTGAATCCAGCGCCGCCGCTTGCGGCGCCGCAAACCTATACCGGCTCGTGCGTCGGGAATAGGGGCATCAGCGGGGTATTCCGCAATGAAATGGGCCGAATTTCGACGGTACTATGGGGACTTGCCAAGGCGACTTGCCAACGCGACTGCTAAGGCGACTTGGCGGCCGTCGCGGCAGCCTCGGCCGCTGTCACGCTGGCCCGTGCGTTCTCCTGAACCATGAACTGGGCCCTGGCGAGGTCGGCGAAATGGCCGCCTTTGGCCACGAGTTCGTCGAAAGTTCCGCTTTCGATCACACGCCCGTTCTCGAACACCAGGATCCGCGTGGCATTGCGGATGGTGGAGAGACGGTGGGCGATCACGAAGGTGGTGCGGCCTTTCATCACTTCGTCGAGAGCGGTATTCACCTTGGCCTCGGTGACGGCGTCGAGTGCGCTGGTCGCCTCGTCCAGGATCAGGATCGGCGGATCCTTCAGCAGTGCACGCGCGATCGACAGCCGCTGGCGCTCCCCGCCGGACAGCATGCGGCCGCGCTCGCCAGCATTGGTCTCGAAGCCGCCGCTGCGCTCGATGAATTCGAGCGCTTGCGCGCGCTCCGCCGCCTTGCGCATCTCGGCCTCGGTGGCGTCCGGCTTGCCGACGCGCAAATTCTCCGCGATCGAGCGGTTGAACAGCAACGCCTCCTGAAAGACCACGCCGATGTTCCGCCGCAACGATGTCAGCGTGATCCCGCGTACGTCCATGCCGTCGATCCTGATGAAGCCGGACTGCGGATCGAACGCGCGGTGCAGCAGCGCAATCGCGGTCGACTTGCCGGCACCGGTTGCGCCGACCAGCGCGATGGTCTGGCCGGGAAGCGCGGTGAAGGAGAGGTCCTCGACCGCCGGCCGCTTGCCGTCATAGGAGAAGGTGACGTCGTTGAATTCGACGAGGCCGGAGAGCCGACCCGCATCGATCGCGTCGTGCCGGTCGTGCACCGCAGGCACCGCATCGAGCACGTTGAAGAACTCGCGCAGGCGCGGGGCTTCCATGAACACGTTGTTGATGAAGCTCACGACCTGCTCCAACTTCTGGATCAGAAGCGTCGCGAAGCTCACGAACATCACGATGTCGCCGACCGAGGTCAGCCCCTGGTCGTGCAGCGCGATGCCGAAAGTGAAGATCGCGAGCACGGTGATCGTGGTGGAGGCGCGCGTGATGACGGTGACGAGTGCCCACCACGACAGCACCGGCATTTGCGCCGCTAGCAACTGGTCGGCGACGGAGCGCAGGCCCTTCACCTCGGATTCGACGCGGACGAAACTCTGCACCAGCGCGACGTTGCCAAGGGCGTCGGACGCGCGCGCGGAGAGCTCGCTGTAGTGCTCCTCCACTTCCATCTGCATGCCGAAGGTTCTGCGCACCACGAAGGTGGTCAGCGCGGTGAAGACGATGCAGAGCACGAACAGCAGGATTGCAAGCCGCCAGTTCAGGTAGAGCGACAGCGGCAGCAGCACCACGACCGAGAGGATGGCGGCAAAATGCTCGCGGAAGAAGCCCAGCCACAGCCGCCACAATGCATCGGTGCCGTTGAGCATGACCTTCATCAGCCGGCCCGAATGGGTGCCGGAATGGAAGGTCAGCGGCAGTTGCAGGATGTGCTCGAAATAGTCCGTCAGGACCGCCTGCCGCTGGCGGTGGGAGAGACGGTCGGCCTGCAACGCCACGAGCGCGCTGCAGGCGATGGTGAACAGCCCGAACGCGACCCATGCAACCAGGAACGGCCAGGCCGAGTTGGAGCCTGCGACCGTTTTGCCGGAGAGCACGTCGACGATCCGGCCGAACAGCACCGGCTCGGCGAATTGCGAGCCCGCAAGCAGGAGATTGACGACCGCGAGCAGCCAGCCCAGCCGTGCCTCCTTGCCGAGCAGCTCGAGAACGCGGGTGTAGAGGCGGAGAATGGGCATCGGCGAGGAGCTCGGGCGGCTGGAACGGAGTGAGCGCATACTCTAATCAGGGATCGCCTGTGAGATATAGCGGAAGCTGTCGGTTTTGCTCAGTTGATCAGCCGCCCTGCGACTGGCGGCAAGAACCCGCCGTCGAAGATGTCGCCCGCCACCGGCCGTTTGCGGAATTTGAAATCCTGCCCGATCTGGTCGATCGAGCGGTCCATGCGCGCCGGGTCGATGTCGCCGAGGCCGTTGCGACGGACCTCGTCGGTCAGGATGTTGTCGACGAGGACGGTGCGCAGGCGCTCCAGCTCAAGATCGCGGTCGCCGCCGTCGATGCGGCTCGCGGCCTCGTCCGCCGCACGCGCGGGGTCCTTGACGGTCGCGTTGATGCCGGCGATCAATGCGCGGATGAATCCTTTCACGGTGTCCGGCTTGGACGCGGCGAAGGCCGGGTTGACCACGACGGCAAAGCCATAGGCCTCGCAACCATAATCGGCATAGCGAAGCGCGACGAGATCACCGCCTGGTACGCCGCGGTCGCGCAGGTTCACTGCCGAGAGATAGCTGAAGCCGGCGACGGCATCGACCTGTCCCGCGGAGAGGATCGGCTCGCGCACCGCGGCGCTGATCTTGTGGAATTTCACGTGAGCCGTGTCGATGCCGTTCTGCTGCGCCAGTGCCAGCCACAGCCGCATCGACAGATCGCTATCGGCAACGCCGACGGTCTTGCCGTCCAGGTCGGGCAGGAGGTGGATGCCGCGGCTCCTGCGGGCGACGATCGCGTAGGGCGCGCGGTTGAACAGCACGAATACCGCCCTGACCGGTGTCGCATCCTTGTCGCGGAAGCGGATCAGCTCGTTGATGTCTACGAGCCCGAGCTCGCTATCGCCCTTGGCGACGCGCGCAAGCGCCTCCGGCGATCCGGCCGCGCTGCTGAAGGAGACGTTGAGACGTTCGGCGCCGAAGCTGCCGTCCTTTGCGGCAAGAAAGAACGGCGCCATGCTCGCATCGATCGGGCGGTCGAAGGTGAAGTGGATCGCAATGGAAGGCGCGGGGGTTTCGGCCGCCGAGACATCGCGCGCCGTCAGCGAGGCAAGCGAGATTGCAGCGGCGAGCAGGCCGCGAAGAGCGGTTGTCGTGAATTCGAACATCAGTCGCGCCGGTCCGGTGTTGTGATGGCTTGGTGACGCTCGGAGCGCCGGCTGGCGACAAGCTTGTCCGCGCCAACATGAACGGCGGATGAGCGGCGGTTGCGTCACGATCACGCAACCCCGTTCAGCTTGTGTTTAGCTTGGGGAACCCAACATGGGATGTGGGTGTTTGAAAGGCATGAGCCTGTCGTCAGGCACCATTCGGGTCCCAAGGAGGGTCCAGACAATGTTCGACAGATTTTCGAGATTTGCCGGCCGCAAGGCCGTTCTCGCTTCCGCCGCGGTGCTGGCGCTGACCGCAATGACCCCGACCGCTTCACAAGCAGGCGGCCGTCACTGGCATGGCGGTGGCGGCGGAGCCGCGGCCGCCGCAGCCTTTGCCGGCATCGTCGGTACCGGTCTTGCGATCGCCGCAAGCCGTAACGCCTACGCCTATGACAGCGGTCCGGGCTATTATTACGGCGGCGGCCCGGTCTACTACAGCAACCCCGGCTACTACTACGGCCCGGGCTATCCGCAAGAGCGCTATGGTGGGTACAACAACGTTTGCGCCCACGGCTATTCCGGCTACAGTTGCTATTGACCGATCCGCCCTGGGCCACCGACCAACAGGCTGTCGCGCTTGCCGCGGCGGCCTGTTTTCTGCTTTTATTGCCGTGTGTTAACACGCTTACAATGTGTTTCGAGTAGTTTGCGTACCATGAGTGATTCGCTTGAGCGGCTATATCTGGCTGTGCTCGCGGCCAGGGATCTTGATCCGGCAACATCGCGCACCGCGCGGCTGTTTCAGCGCGGTCCATCCAAAATGGCGAAGAAGCTGGCCGAAGAGGCGATCGAGGTCGTTATCGACGCGGTCAACGGCGATAGCGAAGCCGTGATCCGGGAAAGCGCCGATCTACTCTACAATCTGACCGTGCTCTGGGCCTCGGCCGGCGTACGCCCCGAAGACGTCTGGCGCGAGATGGCGCGGCGTGAAGACATGCTCGGCATCGCCGAGAAGCTGCCGAAGTCGGCGATGAAGCTGCCCAAAGTTGCGTCACCGCGGGTCGCCGCCAGGCGGCCTATCGTCGCGCTCGAAGGCCGCACCGCGCGCAAGCGCCACTAGTATTGGTACAAATCGGTCCCATCTCGGCATGGACAAATCCGTCCCATGGTGCTTCATCGCGGCGCCATGCTGAAACGTATCTACGACTGGTGCATCGACGCCGCTCACAAGCCTTACGCGCTCTGGATCATGGGCGCCGTGGCTTTCGCTGAAAGCTCCTTCTTTCCCGTCCCCCCGGACGTGATGCTGATCCCGATGTCACTGGCGCGTCCGCAGCGCGCCTGGGTCTATGCGGCGATCTGCACTGCGACGTCGGTGCTAGGTGGCCTGTTGGGCTACGCCATTGGTGCGCTGCTCTTCGACTCGGTCGGCCATTGGCTGATCGAGGTCTATGGCCTCGGTGGCAAGGTCGACGCCTTCCGCGCCTCCTATGCCGAATGGGGCGCCGTGATCATCCTGCTCAAGGGCCTGACACCGATCCCCTACAAGCTCGTGACCATCACGTCCGGCTTTGCCGGCTACAATATCGGGCTCTTCATCCTGTGCTCGATCGTGGCGCGTGGCGGGCGCTTCTTTATCGTGGCGATCCTGCTCAACCGCTACGGCGACTGGATCCGGATCAAGATCGAGAAGCATCTCGGACTGGTGGTGGCAATCGGCGCCGCGGTGCTCGTGCTCGGCTTTGTCGTCGCAATCAAATTGATCTAACCCGAAGGCGCTTTGCCGCCGCGCCTCGTTCGGCTACGGTTGCCGTCATGATGCTTCGATCCGGCAATCCGGTCCTGCGGCTGGGCACGCTGATATTTTCGGTGCTGTCGATCCTGCTCGCTGCCGGCGGTAGCGGATGGCCGCAATCCGCGCCGCCGGCGCTCGGCTTGCAGGAGCAAGGACCGCAGGCCGCACCGGCGCCCTCGACAGCTCCTTCGTCGCCGCCGGCGCATGAGGAAAATCCCGGGCTGATCAACGAAATGGGCAAGCTTTTCGACAAGCTGCCCTCGATCCTGCCGTCGATCAAAAGCCCGAGCGAGACCATGAACGATTTGTCGCGCCTGGCGAAGCCATCGACCATGGTGTCGGGACGCGTGGCCTGTCCGGCCTCGTCGAACGGCGCGCCCGACTGCAAGCTCGCCGCCGACAAACTCTGCCAGAGCAAGGGCTACACGGAAGGCAAGAGCCTGAATGCCGACTCCGCGGAAAAGTGCTCGGCCAAGGTTCTGATTCCGGGCAGGCAACGCAAACCGGATGACTGCCGCACCGATACCTTCGTCACCAGCGCGCTGTGCCAGAACTGAGGACGCCGCGCGAGCTAAGCAAGGAGCGCCCATGAGCCGCACGGAGCAGGACTTCCTCGGACAGCGTGAGATCGCCGACGACATCTATTACGGCGTCCAGACCATCCGCGGGAAGGAGAACTTCCACATCACCGGCATTCCGATGAACCAGGAGCCTTACTTCGTGAAGGCGCTTGGTTACGTCAAGAAGGCCGCCGCCATGGCCAACCGCGATCTCGGCGCGCTGGACGCCAAAGTCGCGGAAGCCATCATCGTGGGCTGCGATCGCGTCATCGCCGGCGATATGATGGACCAGTTCGTCACCGACTTCATCCAGGGCGGGGCCGGCACCTCCACCAACATGAACGCCAACGAGGTGATCGCCAATCTCGCGCTGGAATCGCTCGGCTTTGCGAAGGGCGACTACCAGCACGTCAGCCCCAACGATCACGTCAATTACGGCCAGTCGACCAACGACACCTATCCGACCGCCTTTCGGCTGGCGCTGATCCTGCGGCTGGAGAGCTACATGACGGCGCTGCGCCAACTCCAGGAGGCGTTCTTCGCCAAGGGCAGGGAGTTCGAGCGCGTGCTGAAGATGGGCCGCACACATCTCCAGGACGCCGTGCCGATGTCGCTCGGAGCCGAATTCCGCGGCTGGGGCACCACCATGGGCGAGGAGGTCGATCGCATCTCCGAGGCACGGGCGCTGCTGCGCGAGATCAATCTCGGGGCGACCGCGATCGGCACCTCCGTCACCGCGGCGCACGGCTATCCCAAGCTCGCGGTCCGGCATTTGAGCGCGCTCACCGGCGTCGACTTCATCCTTGCGGGCGACCTCGTCGAGGCGACGTCGGATACGGGCGCCTATGTGCAGCTCTCCGGCGTCCTCAAGCGCACCGCGAGCAAGCTGACGAAGATCTGCAACGACATCCGCCTGCTCGCCTCGGGCCCGCGTGCCGGCTTCAACGAGATCAACCTGCCGCAGCTCCAGCCGGGCTCGTCGATCATGCCGGGCAAGGTCAATCCCGTCATTCCCGAGGTCGTCAACCAGACCAGCTTCCTCGTCATCGGGCTCGACACCACCGTGACGCTCGCGGCGTCCGCGGGTCAGCTCCAGCTCAACGTGATGGAGCCGGTGATCTCGTTCGCGCTGTTCTTCTCGATTCGCACCATGGAGCGCGCGGTCAATAGCCTGCGCGAGAATTGCGTCGTGGGCATCACTGCCAACGAGGAGCACACCCGAAACATGGTGCTGAATTCGCTCGGTATCGTAACGGTGCTGAAGCCGCTGCTCGGCTACAAGCAATGCGCCGAGATCGCGCGCGAGGGCTACAAGAGCGGCAAGTCGCTGCACCAGATCGTCGTGGTCGAACGCAAGCTGTTGACACAGGAAAAATGGGACGAGATGTTCTCGTTCGAGCGGTTGATCAATCCGGATTTACTTGCGTGATGTCGTCGGTCCGCGCTGAATTCCGTCCGTTGGAATTGCGGTAACGGCGTCGTCCGCCGCGCCAAAACGCAATACTTGACAGTGGAAAGATTGCCTTGTTGGTATGGCTCCCAACGTCGATGTGACCGCCAACAGAGGATCGTCTCGCAATGTCCATGCCTGCCTTGTTTAGGGGACGCCTGTCGATCCCCGTGATCGGGTCGCCGCTCTTCATCATCTCGGTGCCCGATCTCGTGATCGCACAGTGCAAGGCGGGCGTGGTCGGCTCGTTTCCGTCGCTGAACGCGCGGCCGCCGGAGCTGCTCGACGAGTGGCTGGCGCGCATCACCGAAGAGCTCGCGGCCTATGACCGCGCGCATCCGGACAAGCCGTCGGCGCCATTCGCGGTCAACCAGATCGTGCACAAGTCGAACAACCGGCTCGATCACGACATGCAGCTTTGCGCCAAGTACAAGGTGCCAATGATCATCTCCTCGCTCGGCGCACGCGAGGAGCTGAACCAGGCCGTGCACGGCTGGGGCGGCATCGTCTTCCACGATGTGATCAACCAGAAATTCGCGCACAAGGCGATCGAGAAGGGCGCCGACGGCCTGATCCTGGTCGCGGCGGGCGCCGGCGGCCATGCCGGCACGATCTCACCGTTGGCGTTCGTTGCCGAGACACGAAAATGGTTCGACGGCCCGATCGCGCTGTCGGGCGCGATCGGCAACGGCAAGGCGATCCGCGCCGCGCGCATTCTCGGCGCCGACTTTGCCTATATCGGCTCGGCCTTCATCGCCACCAAGGAAGCCAATGCGGTCGAGAAGTACAAGGAGATGATCGCGGGCGCGACGGCCGACGACATCGTCTATTCCAACCTGTTCACCGGCGTGCACGGCAACTATCTGAAGCCGTCGATTCTCGCCGCCGGTATGGATCCGGAGAACCTGCCGACGTCCGATCCCTCCAAGATGAACTTCGGCACCGACGCCTCCGGCGAGCGCGCCAAGCCAAAAGCCTGGAAGGAAATCTGGGGTTCGGGCCAGGGCGTCGGCAGCATCGACGGCATCGTGCCCGCCGCCGAAATGATCGCGAGCTTCAAGAAGGAATACGACGAGGCGGTCGATCCGCCACTGTGAGCTTAGTCGTGCTGAACTCCGCACATGCACCACGGAGAAACGATGATCCCCATCTACCGCGTCGACGGCGACAGCGTCGTCACCAGCCCGGAGGCCGCGGGGCCGTGGGACCGGCGTATGCAGCACGGTTCGGCGCCGGCCTCGCTGGTGACGTGGGCGGCTGAGCGCATTCCGACGCCAGTTGCAATGGACATCGCGCGCGTCACCATCGACCTGATGCGCCCGGTGCCGGTGGCACCACTCACGATCGCGACCGAGATCTTGCGCGAGGGCCGCAAGATCCAGCTCTGCGAGGTCAAGCTGCTCGCCGACGGCGTACAGGTGGTCGGCGCCACCGTGCTCAAGATCAAGCGCCAGGCGCTGACGCTGCCCGAGAACATCAAGCCACTCCCGGTTACGCTGCCGTCGCCGGAGGACTCGCTGCTCGAGGACGGTCATGCCGCCACCAGCCCGTTCGTGCGATCGGTGTCGATGCGCGCCGCGCGCGGCCGCTTCGGCCAAGCCGGCGCCGGCGCGATCTGGTTTCGCGTCGACCATCCCCTGATCGCAGGCGAACCGCTCTCGCAGGCGATGCGCGCCGTGGTCGCGGCCGATTTTTCCAACGGCACCGCCTCGTCGCTCGATTTCCGCGCCTGGACCTACATCAACGCTGACCTCACAGTGAGCTTTGCGCGCCAGCCGGTCGGCGAATGGATCCTGCTCGACGGTGATTCCTGGATCGGTCCCGATGGCGCCGGGCTTGCGATGTCGCGGATCGCCGACCGGCAGGGCTATTTCGGCCGCGCCGTGCAGAGCCTGGTGATCGAGAAGCGGTGAGGGGCGGCGTGAGACTGCGTGCCGTCCCGGGCAGGAACTACCCCACCATACGGTCCCGCCCGCTCCAGAATTCCGCGCGCAGCACTTTCTTGTCGACCTTGCCGACGCCGGTCATCGGCAAGTGCCTGACGAACTTGATCTGCTTGGGCGCGTGAGCCGAGCCCTTTCGCGTCCTCACCATGTTGATCAGCTCGTCGGCGTCGGGCTTAGCGCCCTCACGCGGCACGACGACGGCGGTAACGGCCTCACCTCATTTCTCGTCGGGGATGCCGACGACCGCGACCATGGCTACGTCCGCATGCTGCGACAGCACGTCCTCGACCTCGCGCGGAAAGATGTTGAAGCCGCCGGAGACGATCATGTCCTTCTTGCGGTCAAGAATGAACATGTAGCCGCGATCGTCCTTGCGAGCGATGTCGCCAGTGTGCACCCAGCCGTTCTTCAGCGTCTCGGCGGTGATGTCCGGCCGCTTCCAGTACTCCGCCATTGCGTGCGGGGCGCGCACGCAGATCTCACCGGCTTCGCCCGTGTTCACCTCCTGATCGTTGTCGTCGAGGATCTTGACCTCGCACGCCGCGATCGGGAAACCGCATGACAGGAACAGCTCCGGCCTGTTGGGATCGTGATCCGCCTTGCGCAGCACCGAGATTGGATAGCATTCGGTCTGGCCGTAGAGCTGCGAGAACACCGGCCCGATGCGCTCGATGCCCTCGATCAGGCGGCTCGGCGACATCGCGGAGGCGCCGTAGAGCACCAGCTCGAGCGAGGAGAGATCGGTCCTGCTCAATGCGGGATGATCGAGCAGAACATAGATCATGGTCGGCACGAACAGCGTGAAGTTGATGCGCTCGCGCGCGATCGTCGCCAGCACCGCCTCGGGATCAAAACCCTTCAGCATGTGTACGGTGCCACCGCGCATCAAGGTTGGCAGCACCTTCGTGCCGGCGACATGGCTGATCGGTGCTACCGCGAGGTAGCGCGCGCCATCGGGGATCTCGAAGTCGGCAAGGATCGCGGCCGCGGCCCCGGCATTTTCGCGGTGGTAGCGCAACGCGCCCTTCGATTTTCCGGTCGTGCCACCTGTGTAATTCAGCGTGGAGAGATCGTCGGGGCCGGCGAGGCAATGCGCGCTGGCATGGCCTTCGATTTCGATCGCCTGCAAGAGGTCGACGCCATACTCGGCCGGTCCCATGGTGAAGACCGCCTTGAGCCAGCCCGCCTGTGCGGCGAGTTCGCCGCCGCGATCGCGGAAAGCGGCCGCATCGACCACCAGCACCTCGGCCTCGGCATCCTCGAGCTGGAACATCTGGTCTCCCCGCGATCCCAAAGGATGCAGCCAGGTGACGCAGAGCCGCGACAATTGCGCGGCGACGCCGGCGCACCAGGTGTCGGCGCGGTTCGCCGTGAGGAAAGCGACCCGCGCGCCGGGCTGCAATCCAAGCCGCATGAACACGCCCTGGATGCGCCCGATCAGGTCGGTGGTGCCCTGATAGCTCAGCGATCCGCCCGGCCACGCGAACGCGGTTCGGCCCGGATAGCGCGACAGCGCCCGCAGCGCCTGCGCGCAAGTCGGGGACGATGCATGGAGCGGATCGGACATATGTTTCCTCGCTGCTTTGTCATCGGCTTCTGGCGTGCCAATGTTTACCGCGACGCTAGCACAGGGCATGCGGGATGGAACGACTAAGCCCGCGCGAGGGAGGCATGCGTGACGTCAGACCGGCTGCAACATTTCCACGGTCGTCTCGCCCTGCCGCTGATTGCCGCGCCGATGTTTCTGGTGTCGGGCGTCGAGCTCATGGTCGCGGCCTGCCGCAACGGCGTGATCGGCAGCTTCCCCACCGTGAATTGCCGCAGCACCGAACAACTCGATGAATGGCTCACCGACATCGAAGCGCGGCTGCTGCTGAATGAAGATCAAACCGGCCGCAAGGCCGCGCCGCTGTGCCCAAATCTGATCGTGCACCGCTCCAATGCACGGCTGGAGCAGGATCTCGCCGTATTGCTGCACCACAGGCCGGAGATCGTCATCACCTCGGTCGGCTCGCCCGCGCCGGTGCTCAAGCCGCTGCACGACGCCGGCACATTGGTGCTTGCGGATGTTGCCTCGATCCGCCACGCCGAACGCGCGGCGGAAGCAGGTGCCGACGGGCTCGTGCTGCTTACTGCGGGCGCGGGCGGGCAGACCGGCTGGCTCAACCCGTTCGCCTTCGTCCGCGCGGTGCGCGCGTTCTACGACGGCATCATCGTGCTCGCGGGGGGCATCAGCGACGGCCACGCATTGCGCGCGGCCGAAGTGCTCGGCTGCGATCTCGGCTACATGGGCACGAAGTTCATCGCGACGCGCGAGAGCATGGCGGATGAGCGTCACAAGCAAATGCTGGTCGACGGCAGCGCGGACGACATCTTGCTGACCACCGCGTTCACGGGCCTGCAGACCAGCATGCTCAAACCGTCGATCGCCGCGGCCGGTCTCGACCCCGACGATCTGCCGGCGCGCGGTGCCATCGACATCGGCAAGGACATCGACGTCAACGCGCGCGAGAGCCGCCCCAAGCGCTGGCGCGATATCTGGAGCGGCGGGCATTCGATATCGGGTGTGACCGAAGTGATGGAGGTCAACGATCTCGTCGCGCGGACGGTCGCCGAGTATCGAGAGGCGGGTGGCCGCCTCTCCCCGTAAAAACGCGGAGACTGACAGCGCCCGTCGCCTCCATCGCAGTTAATCGAGCGCTCCTTAGAAGCCGTCACTTAACGGCAGATTAACCATCGATCACCCAGAATCCCCCTCAGGCGCCAATCAGGACCGAGAGGGACAGGCGATGGACTTCGACTTTCTCAACGCCAAGACGGCGGCTTCGCTGGACGAAATTCGCATTCGCGTGGCCCATGCGCTGGCCCGCCATCCGCTGTGCCGCAACGTGCGCTTCGACATCGTCAGCGTCCCCCGCACCCGCCGGGGCGGCAATTGGACGGTGGCGCTGCAATCGGTCGAGCCGCGTGGAGTCTGGGAAGCCTCGGAGATCGTGGCCGACATCCAGGACGCTTACGATCTGGCGCTAGCGGCCTGATTTTGTTGAGCTTTCCAGGTAATGTCGCCGCAGTCCGCGCGATTGCCGCCGCGATGGCACGGTTAAGCCTTAATTTTCGCCCAGTTTCCGGGCAGTGATCACGTGGACTTGAAGCCGGTTGCGGAGAGACGTTTGTCGAAAGCCATCACCATCGTCGTGCTGACCTGCTTCCTCGTCCTCGGCGCCGCCACCACCGCCATTCTCGGCCGCGACAGCGTGCCCAGCGTCAGCGCTGAGATGATCTCGCAGACCCCGCCTAAGCCGCTTGCAACCAACCGGGCGGCCAAGGCCGACCGTCTGGTTCCGACGCTGGCGCTAGCCTCGGCCGCCATCGACCCGGTCCAGGTTCCGGCCGACAAGCTCTCGCAAATGCCCGTGTTGACCGAGCCGCTGCGCCAGGCGTTTGCCGCCGCCACGCCATCCGATTTCCCGATGCCCAAGGCGAGCGTGAACGAGGCTCCGGCCGCTGCAGAGATTCCCGCGGTCGAAGTCCCGGCCAAGCCGAAGGTCGTCGCCAAGCCGCAGCCGCAGAAATCCTATTCGCTGCTGTCCGACGTGCAGATCGCGGGCATCAGGGACCGTCTGAAGTTGTCGTCGTCGCAGGAATATTACTGGCCCTCGGTCGAAACCGCGCTGCGCAACGTTGTCCGCAAGATATCGGCCAACAAGCTGTCCAATCCGCACGTGCAGGGCGTGCCGATCGATCCCAATTGCGACGAGGTCCAGCAGCTGAAGTCGGCCGCGATGCCGCTGCTGTTCCAGCTGCGGGACGACCAGAAAGAGGAAGTGCGCAAGCTCGCCCGCATCATCGGGCTCGAGAAGGTCGCGCAGCAGATCTGACGCGCAAGTTCCTTCCGAACCAAGTTCCTCCCGGAACTGCGCCTGTATCGGGAACATCAGGCAATCGACAAGCGTTGCCCGCTCCAAAGAGGGAGTGGACCAATGCGCGCCTCGACAGCCTATTTCGTCGGTGCAGGAACCATCGTCGCAGCCATCGCCATTGGTCTCGGCGGCGGCATTGTCGCCGGCAATATCATGAATCCGGTATCGCCCAAGCAGGGGCCTGATACCAGCAAGATCGCGCAGCGCGCTGACGCCAAGCCCGCCACGACGGACGCGCCATCCGAGCGCCTGCAATATCTCACCGGCTCGCAAGCCTTCGGCGCCATGCTCGCCGCGCCAGCGCAGGCCGAAGCCAAATCCGATGCCAAGGCCGAGTCCACGCCTGAGGCAAAGTCCGAAGCGGTGAAGGCCGACACGCAGACCACTCAGGCCAGCGCACCGCCAGCGCAACAGCCTTCGCGAGCGGCCGCGGTGGAGCCCCCGAAACCGCCACCGGCGTCGCCTCCGCAAGTCGCAAAGCCTGCCGAGCGACAAGCATCGACAGAGCCGTCATCCTCGTCGGACAACGCCTATGCCAAGGCCAGGGATTCTGACGTCAAGCGCGCCACGTCTGAACGGCGCCGGATGGAGCGCCGTGAGCGCTGGGCCGAGCGCCGTCATTACGATTCCCGCGAGCCGCGTGTGATGCGCGACCGCACCGATTGGGACGACGTCGCGCGCAACATCCGTGAGGATGCCGATGCGCGCGAGGTCCCGAGCGGGCCGCGCGGCGGCTTTCCGCAGATCAGGCTATTCGGCGATGACGATTAGCGTCCATCCTCGCCGTCGTGCGCTCGCCCGACTTATAACCGGCGCATCGACGTCTATGGCCTGACGGCATTGGCGCCGGTGCTGTGGACGGCGACCACTCACCCGCCGTGCGACTCCACGACCTTGCGGCAGCCGTCCGAAAGCTTCGACTTGTTCTCGCGCAGGCAGGCATTCATCTGCGGTGGCTTGCCGATGTGTTCGGCGCAGAATTTGCTCGCGTCGCTTCGGCAGGTCATCTGCTCCTGCGGCGTCGGACCGGATTGCGCAGCGGCGGTCTGGGCGGTAGCGGCGAGCAGCAGCACGGCAAGAATCGAAATCTTCATAAACACCTCCTTGGGGATGTCGTTGGTCCGCCTGG
Source organism: Bradyrhizobium sp. MV1.5 (assembly GCF_055807615.1). Lineage (NCBI taxonomy): Bacteria > Pseudomonadati > Pseudomonadota > Alphaproteobacteria > Hyphomicrobiales > Nitrobacteraceae > Bradyrhizobium > Bradyrhizobium sp. MV1.5. Next base: position 90,694 of record NZ_JBVVPL010000003.1, read on the forward strand.
GATCAAGCGGGCCGGACCATCTCGCGAGCGCCGGGCGCAGGTCCATGCCATGTTCATGGCATCGGCCAGTCCACCCCGCCGCCGTACCCCCATTTTCATGGCATGTATCAGCGCGCCGTCTTTTGTCATTCAGGCTGCACGTTGGCTGCGAGACCCGGTGATTGCATCGGGACGCCGAACGGGAAGCAGGAGAGCAAGATGTCGAAAAGAGCGGGAGCGCTGAGTGCCGGGCTGGCGATTTTGGCGCTGGCAGGCGTGGTGATGGTTTCGCTGGGCACGAGCCCGGCGCAGGCGGTGGTCTATTGCAAGACGGTCGGCATACCCAAGGGCTGCGTGGTGCGGCCGACAGCGGCAGTGGTGGTTGCGCCGGCCGCCGCGGTCGCGGTCGCGACACCCGGGGTCGGTGCGCCCGGTGTCGGCGTGCGCGCGGGCACGCCGATGAATCGCGGTGGTCCGGTCAATCGCGTCGGCGTGCGCTGAGAAAGACGAAAGAGTTCGGGCGAAGGAGCATTGCGGACGAACCCCCCGTCTTCCGCAGGCAAATCATCCGGCCCGTCCCTCTCTCCGCGCGCCCCATACGTTCGGAGAGGGGGCTTTTCAGCCGACGGCGGCACCGCTGTCGGGGAAAATCTGCGGCAATTGCAGCCGCACGCGCGTGCCTGAGGAATTGGAGCTCAGATCGAGCATCGCCCCGCAGCGCGCGGCACGGCTCCTCATGTTGCGAAGGCCCCGCGCGGTCTGGCTCGCGTTGGTGGCCCCGCCACTGCCGACCGGCGCAGAACCGTTCGCAAAGCCCTTGCCGTCATCCGCGACCTTGATCACACCGTACGGTCCCTGACCTTCGTCGACCGTCTCGATGGTGACCGCGATGCGGCGGGCCTCTGCGTGCTTGACCGCATTGGTCACGGCCTCGTCGAGGATGCGCACGATCTGGATGACATGCCATGGCCTGAGCTCGGGATGCAGCGGCAGCCCCTGCGGCGTGGCCACGTTCCAGTCGAGCGCGATGTCATGCGGTCGCAATTGCGCGGTCGTGCGCTCGCGCCAGGAGCCGAGTGCAAGCATCAGGTCGCCGCCGATGTCGTCCATGGAGTCGATGACGAGGCGGAGGTCTTTCAGCGCCGCACGGGCGGCGTCGGTGATGGTCGCGCCCTCGTGCCCGCGCTCGGACAGTGCCACGATGCTGATGAGCTGGCCGCCGAGGCCGTCATGCAGGTCGCGCATCAGCCGCGTGCGCTCATTGGCGAGCGCGGCTGCCCGTGCACGCTCCTCCTCGCGGGCAAAGCTCGCCTTCAGCCGCTCCTCTGCCTCGCGTACGCGTGTCACGAGCTGGTCGGCAAAGCTGTCCACCTGGTTCAGCGCGCGCGCGAACCGCCAGGTCAAGCCGGCGCCGATCGCGACCAGCATCGCCGAATAGGACAGGCGCGAGAGGAAGATGCGCTCGTCGGTCACGATCTCGAACACCGACAGAATATCGTGGACCCAGCAGATCAGCACGATGGTCACCGCGCAGCCGAGCGTGAAGCTTGCCGCGTCCTGCCGCCGCACCACCGCGGCGGCGGTGACGCAGGCCATCAGCAACAGGCAGAGCCCAACGGTGGGAATCCCCAACAGGAGAAACAGAATGCGCGGCAGCGGCGGGCCGGCGATCAGTCCGACAATGAACACGACGAGCCCCGGCGCGAACAGCAGCATGCCGTAACGCGGCCAGCGCCAGCCGAAGAACAGCACGCCAAAGACGACGACCAGGGCGCTCTCGATCGGTGCGGACGCGAGCAACACCGCGGCGAGCCGGGACGTGTTGACGGGGGGCACCGGTGGCAGCGCGAAGGCCTGCACCACGCCGAGGACCATCGCCACGGCCAGCACGCCGTAAACCGGCTCGCGGCGGCGCATCAGCCACATGATCGCCAGGATAACGGCGAGGATCGATTGCCAGGCGGAGAACACCACGGGCAACGTGACGAACATCAGCGTGCGTGTCTCGAAGGCCGGCCGCAAGGCCGCATCCGGCCCGACATAGACGGTGTCCAGAAAGCCCTTGAGCGGTCCCCAAACCAACAGCCGTACCGTGATCTCGTTCGCGCCCTCGCGCAGCAGCGAGGACGGGATCGACGCGATCTGCGGGGTGTTGCGGTCGGGCCGGTTGGCGTTGGCATCGCGTCGGGAATCCAGGATGACGACGCCGTTGACTGCGACCTCCACCGCGTTGCTGAAGCGCGGCAGGAATACCGACCATCCGGTCGTCCCATCGCCGCGGCGGAACGTGAAGGCACCGGTGTAGAGCGGCGGGTCGGCCATCGAGTAGCGTGACGACGTGAAATGCGGGAGCGTCACGGGACGCGCGACGCCGTCCTCGCGCAGCGAGAATTCGCTCAGGGCAAAGTCGTCGGGGTCGCTGGGCTGGAGCAGCCGCAGCCCGAGGATGGTCGCGACCACTATCAGCGCCTGGAGCAGCAGATAGGGCACGAGGCGCGAGACCAGCAGCCGGCGCCGCGCGGGTTTGACCGGTGCCTTCGCCGCGATCTCGCTCACAGCTTGATCAGGCCCTGCTGCACCGCTTCGAACACCGCTTCGCTGCGGGTGTGCACCTCGAGCTTGCGATAGATGTTCTTGATGTGGCCGGGCACCGTCTGCCGGGACAGGCCGAGATGGCTCGCGATCTCGGCGTAGCTGAAACCTTTGGCGATGCCCCAGAGGATGTCGATCTCGCGTGGGGTGAGCCTTGCGGTGTTGAGCGCGGGACCCGGCGGAGGCTCGGCCGCATTCTGCGCGGTACCTTGTGTTCTGCGCACGATGAAGCGGGCGATCGAGGCCGAGATCGGCGAATGACCGGCGACCAGATCGCGCACGGTGGTGGCGATATCGGTGGGGAACGCATCCTTCAGGAGATAGCCGGTGGCGCCGACCGTGATCGCGGAGATCACACTCTCTTCGTCCCCGAGCGCCGAGATCACCATGATCTCGGTGTCGGGAAAGCGTTGCCTCGTCTCGCGGATCAGCTCGACGCCGTGGCCGTCGGGCAACCGCAGATCGGTGAGCAGCACGCGCGGCGCCTGCTCGCCGAGTCCGGCGCGGGCCTCTGCGAGCGTGCCGGCGCTGCGGACCTCGTAGCCGGCCTTGACCAGCGCGTCGTGGAGCCGCCAGCAGGTCGGCGCGTCGTCCTCGACGAGGAGGATGGTGATGGCTTCACCCGTCTCGCCCTGTTCGGTCATGATCATCGTCCTGCACCCCGTGTCCCCCGCGGCGCAAAGCCAAGCTTAGCCGCGGTGCGGACGCCGCGACACCCATAATCATGGGGCAGAACGCTTGTCCCCCAAGGAGGTAAGAGCTGCGTCAGCCATTCTCCATTAACCAGCCATGGCAGAAGCTCGTTAACCAGTCTGATACATGCGCAAGCAGCCCGCCAAATCTCCCGCAGTTTGCCATTAGGCAAGCTTCGCTTTGATTCTGCTGGTCGAATGTTCGCTTGATGCCTGCGAGCCGCGCATTGCGACGACACACCCGCGCCGTAAGGCTTAACCGAATGGCGACATTTGGAGCCAAGGTTCCATGCGCTGGCAGGGCGTGAAGTCTCGCGGTCCCGCACCGCCAGCATTTTTCATTGAAGGCGTTTGGCACCATGGCATTTAAATTGGCTGAGAAGTCTCTGAGCGTCTCGATCAAGAACTCACTGCTGACCTCCGTCTTTCTCCTCCTGCTGATTCTCGGCGGCGTTTCGGCGATGACCAAGATGCGGCTCACCGCGCTCCAGGATACGATCGAGGCTGTCGGCCGCGATCGGCTGCCAAAGCTGCGTGCGTTGGGCGAGATCAACCTCCTGGTCGCCCGCGTCCGCTCGGCCTCCTACCGCATTGCTCTGACCGCGACCCCCGAGCAGCGCGCGGATGTCGAGAGGGCCTTCAATGCCCGCATCGCGACACTCGACCAGCGGATCGCGGCGCTCAAGGCGACACTGAAGGATGGCAGCGCGCTCAAGCTGATCTTTGAGCAGTTCGCCAACAAGTGGACGCAGTATGGCAAGTACCAAGCGCTGATCCTCGATCCCGAACTCGCAAAGGACCGCCTACGCTACTCCGAAATCGTGAACGTCGAGACCGAGGCGCACTTCCAGGGCGTGGTCGACCTCATCAACGACGGTATCAAGCTTGCCAACCAGGAGGCCGACGCTGCGATCGACGAGGCGATCGCAGAGAGCAAGTTCGATTCACTGATCCTTTGGGCCGTTAACGGCGTGTCCGTCCTGATCGGCCTTGCAACGCTGATATTCGTGATCCGCGACGTCTCCACGCCCATTCACCGCATCACCTCCAGCATGGAGCTGATAGCGAAAGGGCATCTTGATGCCGACATTCCGTATGCCGACCGCAGCAACGAGCTGGGCCTGATGGCCCGCGCGCTGACCGTGTTCAAGAAGAGCTTGGTGGAGAACGATCGCCTCAACGCGGCCACCCGCACCCTCTCGGAGCTCAGCGAATGGCTGCAATCGGCCAAGTCGGAAACCGAGCTCTACGACATGATCTCATCGGTGCTCGGCCGCCTGATGCCGGAATGCAAGGGCAGCCTCTTCATCTATGCCAATTCGCGCGACGTGCTGGAGGTGGCGACGGAGTGGAACGGCAAGTCGCACACGGCGAGCATCCATCCCGAGGATTGCTGGAGCCTGCGTCGTGGTCATGCCTATGTGCACGGCACCAGCGAGATCGAGTTTCACTGCGATCACGTCCATGACGGGGTCAACGACAACTATTGCTGCATTCCGATCGTTGCCCATGGCGATACTGTCGGCCTGCTGCACCTCGAATATACGTTCGACCGGTCGGAGACGGCCGAGGAAGCCAAGGCGCGCTTTGCCGATCGGGCGCGGCTGGGGCATGCCTGCGCCGAACATCTGTCGATTGCCATCGCCAACATGAAACTGCGCGAGGGCTTGCGCGACCAATCGGTGCGCGATGTGCTCACGGGACTGAACAATCGCCGTTACTTGCTGGAGATGGCACGTCGGGAGTTGCTGCGTGCCGAGCGCCACAAGACCCCGTTGAGCGTCCTCACCATCGACGTCGACCACTTCAAAAGCTTCAACGACAATCACGGCCACGATGCCGGCGACGCCGTGCTGCGTCATGTCGGCGAGATATTACGGACTCTCTTTGCCGACGATGCCGTGCCATGTCGCTTCGGCGGCGAGGAGTTCGTCGTCTTGCTGCCGAACACGGACATGGACGAAGCGGTGGCGCGCGCAGAAGCGTTGCGCGGCAAAATCGAGGCTCTCACCATCCGCTATGCCGAGGGGCATCTGCCGCGTGTCACGATCTCGGCCGGCGTCGCCAGCTTCCCGGAGGCAGGCGGCAATTTTACCGAACTGTTGCGTGTCGCCGACGATGCACTCTATCGCGCCAAGCAGAATGGCCGCAACCGCGTGGAAGGGCCTGACCACGCGCTGCCCGATGCCGACCGGATCGGCGACGAAGCCGTCGCTGCACTCGCAACGGTGCGTTCAGTCAAAAGCGAGAGCAAGGCCGCGTAGGCGCTTCGCTCATTCGACCGGTCAAGGCCGCGCCCTGTGGCAAGAGAACAGCGGGCGGCCTCTCACCGGATGGCGGCGCTAGGAGGGCTCAGCCCGCGGCGGCGGATATCGCCGGGCCAGCGCCGACAACGGCAAGTGTCGCTCGCCCTCCGGCAGCTCCAGATAGGCGAGCACGAGCGGCCGTTTCCAGTCACCGACGCCGAAATCCATCGTCATCCATTTCTGCGGTTCGGGGCCTTCAAGACCGCGCACCCAGACGAAATAGCGGGGGAGATCGTCGGCTTCCGTTTCCGTCGCGCGTCTCCTGGCCATCAAAGTTGCTCGCTGCATCAACATACGTTGCCGCACGATATAGGGACTGGCTCCGCGAAGTCGAACCCGTCGGAAGGTCATACCGGGAAGCACGCGGCCCTCTCCTGGCGAAGTGTCCGGGAATGCGGATGCGAGCCGTACGGCCGCCCGCTCTCGTCACTGCCAGAGTTCGCAGGTCGCAACCCGGTTGATGTCGGCGAGCCGCCGGCTGGTGTCGCCCTCGAGGTCGAGGCTTGCGACCAGCGTCAGCAGGCGATGATAGGCACTGTCAGCGACTTCGACGGGCAGCGGGGCCTCGTCGAAGGTCTCGACATAGCTGCCGACGAGACCGCTCAACAGACGGCACAGGCCGCGCTGTTCGGGGGCGTCGCGGCCGAGCGTCTCAAGCTTTTGCTGAAAGATCCGGAAAGTCCGCAGGCCGTGGTGCTGTTGCGAAAGCCACGTGTGCAGGTCGTTCATATGAGCTCCTTCGAATTGCGGAAGAAGCTACCGGTTTATACAGGTGGGATGTGACGATTGCTAGGGAGGGGGAGGTAGTCCGTCTTCGCCAAGAGGCTTCGCCGGACACGCTTCACCCTTTCGGGCTTGGCGCGGGCTGCGCCACGCCGAAGCCCGAAAGGGCGAAGCGTGGTGCCCCTGGCCGGAATCGAACCAGCACTCCTTGCGGAACTCGATTTTGAGTCGAGCGCGTCTACCAGTTCCGCCACAGGGGCCTTCGGTCAGCCCCAAACAGGGCGTCGCGAAGCCGGCGGACTATAGCCATGGACCGGACGGGGTCAACCCGCGCCAAAGTGATCCCGGCCGTTCTCGACAGCCGCATGGGGCGGGGCTAGAGGCTTAGTCCGCATCCATCCGGAAGAGGCCGCCGTGACCAGTCAGAGTGCCGCAATACCTGCATTCAAACCGGCGGCCACGAGCCCCGCGCTGGTCGCTTCGCTCGCGGTCACGCTGATTGCAGCCGCGACCATCGCAGGCGCCTGGTTCTTCCAGCTGGTGCTCGGGATCGTGCCCTGTCCGCTCTGCCTGGAGCAGCGCTACGCCTATTACCTCGCGATCCCGCTCGGCCTGCTCATCGCACTCGCGGCGCGGGGCGGGGCGCCGAGGCCGCTGCTGCTCGCGGGCCTTGCGATCCTTGCGCTGGCAAGCCTCGCCAATGCCGGGCTCGGCACCTACCACGCCGGCGTCGAATGGGGCTTTTGGAAGGGACCGACCGACTGCTCCGGTCCCGTCGTCAATCTCGGCAGCGCCACCGACCTGCTGTCGCGGCTCGACACCGTGAAGGTGGTCCGCTGCGACGAGGTGCAGTGGCGCTTCCTCGGCCTCTCGCTTGCCGGCTACAATTTGCTGATCTCGCTGTTGATGGCTGCGATCGCCGCGTGGGGATTCGTTGCGACGGCGAAGCGCTGAGGCTCAATCATCCACATCGTCCTGCGTCCGGCCGAACAGGTGCACGATGCCCGGCGTCGCGATCGTCACGAAGACGAAACGCGAGAGGTGATGTGCGCCGACGAAGATCGGGTCGATGTGCAGCGTCAGGGCCAGCGCCAGCATGGCGTCCATCGCGCCTGGTGCGTAGGCGACCACGACGTCAGAGAATTTCACCTGCGTGGTGAGCGCCACGATGCCGACGAAGATCGCGGAGACGGCGATGGCGACGGCAAACGAGCCCAGCGCCGCGTTGATGTGGCCGGCGAGCGTTTTGATCCGCATCCGCGCGAAGCGGCTGCCGATCAGGGCACCGATGCCGACCAGCGCCACGCCGCGTACCCAGTCCGGCAGGCCGCCCTCGACCCAGCCTGCGCCATGCAGCACGCTTGAGCCGATCATCGCGCCGAACATCCAGCTCGCCGGAAACTTTATCAGCCGCAGGACGAGTGCCGCGGCCAGCGATGCCGCGACCAGCTCGACGAGGTCGAGCGGCGAGGCGATCGTCGTCGTCAGCGATGGCGCGACGGAGGGCGCGACGCCGGCGAACGCCAGCACCATCGGCAGTGCCGCGGTGAGGATGATGACGCGCATGGTCTGCACCACCGCGATGCCCGGCAGGTCGGCGCCGCGCTCGACCGCCAAAATCGTGATCTGCGACAGCGCGCCGGGGCTGCCGGCGAGGAAGGCCGAGGTGCGGTCCCAGCCGTGGATGCGCTGGAGATAATAGCTGGAGCCGAAGGTCGAGCAGAAGGTCGCGAGCGCGAGCAGCCCGATGGTGAGCGGATAGGCACTGACCTGTTGAAGCAGGTGGCGCGAGACGACTGATCCTAGCGAAATGCCAAGCAGCACCAGCACGGTCTGGGTCAGGATCGGCGGCAGCGTCAGCTGCCGACCAGCGATCGCGGCGATCCCGACCGCGATCATGGAGCCCGAGATCAATCCCCCCGGAAGGCCCGCGAGCAGAAACACGAGGCCCCCGGCGGTGCCGATGACGAGCGTTTCCGCCGTGCTCAAGATCTTGGCACGGCTCGGCCATCCGAACGGCAGGGAGGCGGTGATTTGCTTCACGCCACCTTATCGCAAATCGGTGAGAGGCGCACAATTGCGGCCGCGTCATGCCGCAATGCGCGCGCCTCTCGCCGAAGCCGCGAGCAGGGGGGGAAGGACTTACTTCTTGTCCGCAGCCGGCGCGGCCATGCCGGCCTTGGCGGTCTTGATGCATTCGGAGCGGAATTTCTTGCGCTCCTTGCCGTGCAGGCCCTTGGCGTCGGCCTGCTTGGAGCATTCGAGCGACTCGGCCGAGTGCTCCTTCGGTGCCTTCTTGTCCATGGGGGCGGCGGTTGTGGTCTTGGTGTCGGTCTTGGCTGCCGGCGCGGCGGTCTGCGCGAAGGCAGTGCCGGTGGCGAGCAGGGAGGCGAGCGCGACGACGGCGAGGCGAGATGTGAAGGTCATGATGCTGCACTCTTCTTGCGGGAATTGCGAAGGGCGCGAAAGTCGGCTGGCCTTGCTGAACGCGACATGAATAATTCGAATGTGGAGGCTCACTATATTTTGGCGGCAGCAGCCATCGCTTCCTTGTCGCGAGCGGGCGGCACGCTAGGATAGCAATCCTCGGTTCACTTCCCTCGGGGGAAGATCAAGGAGGAGACCAAGGATGACCATTCAATCAAAGTTGCTGTGTGCAGCTGCGCTGTCGGGCTTTGCCGCGCTGGTGGCAAGTGCGCCGGCGCAGGCGCTGACCTCGCAGGAGTGCAGCGCGAAATACCAGGCCGCCAAGAAGGACGGGTCGCTCGGCACCACGAAGTGGAATGACTTCCGCAAGGCCCAGTGCGGCGCGGACGCGACGCCAGCGGCTGCACCGACCGCGGCCGCTCCTGCTGCGCCCGCCGCTCCCGCCGAGCCGAAGCAGGCGAAGAAGGAGGCCGCCCCGGCTGCTGCGCCGACCCTGCCGGCCGGCCCCGCGATCTATCCGAACGCGGTCGATCCGAAATACGCCAAGGAGACCCCCGGCAAGGGGCGCCTGCACACCTGCGTCGACCAGTACAACGCCAACAAGACCACCAACGGCAATGGCGGCATGAAGTGGATCGAGAAGGGCGGCGGCTATTACAGCGAATGCAACAAGAAGCTGAAGGGCGCAGCCTGACGCTTCAAGACGACGCAGAGGCCGGAGCCAAGCTCCGGCCTCTTGCTTTAATCCAGTAGCTTCTCGGCCGATTTCGCCACGAGCTGCGATCGCTTGCGCGGGCCGCGCTCGACGAACAGCAGGCTCTGGCCGAAGATGAAGCAGTAGAACAGGAAGGCCTGCGCTTCGGCTGCCTCGGTATCGAGGCCGGTCGCGCGATAGAGTTCGGCGACGTGCTTCAGCCGCGCCGCGTCCACGTTCGCCACCGCTGCCGCGGCGCCCTCGTCCGAGCGGGCCCATTGCCGGATCGCAAGCTCGATTGCCATCCCGTCCGGATTGAGCCGCTCGGAATAGAGCTGGATTACCGCCCGCAGCCGTTCACGGGGCTCCTGGCCATCAAGGCTCGTCTGCTGCGCGATCGCCGTTGAGCGCCCCTCGCGCCAGCGTTCCAACATGGCACCGAGCAGCGCGGCACGGTCGGCAAAGCGGCGGTAGAAGCCGCCCTTGGTGACGCCCAGATTCTTGGCGAGCACCTCGACCCGCACCCCCTCGACACCCGATCGGGCGAGCTCGGTGAGCCCTGCCTCGACCCAGACATCGCCTTTGCCGTCACTCATGCAGGCAGCCTCGCCGATTCTTGATACGGTGCCGTATTGCTAGCGCGGGAGGAGGTTGATACGCTACCGTATCAACAATCAAAGGCAGAAAAGGCCAGGGAGAATTGCGATGGAGCAGGAGGCGACCTATCGCGGCACGGTCTATCCGTGGCAGTGCGATCACGTCGGCCACATGAACATCATGTGGTATGTCGGCAAATTCGACGAGGCCAACTGGAATATGTTTGCCCGCCTCGGGCTGACGCCGAGCTATCTGCGCGGCTCCGGCCGCGGCATGGCCGCCGTGCAGCAGAACATCACCTACAAGCGCGAGCTGCTCGCCGGCGACATCGTCGAGATCCGCAGTCGCCTGCTCGAGATCCGCGACAAATCGATCCGCTTCCGGCACGACATGACCAATGCCGAGACCGGCGACATCGCCGCGTTCTGCGAGATCACGGGCGTGCACATGGACCGTAGCCAGCGCAAATCGGTGCCGTTCACGGATGCCATCCGCGAGATCGCCTTGAGGCATCTCACCGAGCCGGCGGAGGCCTGAGCCATGGCCGCATACGAGCCGCTTCGCACGAGCCGCGCATGACCGCTGCATAGCGGCGATTGACAAGACTGCCGGGGCATCCCTTGATACTCCGGTCATGCTTGCAAGCCTTGGTCTCATCCTGCTCTGCCAGTTGATCGGCGAAGCCGTCGTGCGCGGCCTCGGCCTCCCGATGCCGGGCCCGGTACTCGGCCTCTTGCTGCTCCTCATCCTGCTGCTCGCGCGCGACCGCTTTGCGCTTCTCGCGCGCGGGCCGCTGGGCGATGATGGCGTCGAGAGGGCCGGCAAGGGTCTGCTGGCGCATCTGTCGCTGCTGTTCGTGCCGGCCGGGGTCGGCGTCGTGCAGAAACTCGATCTGCTCGCGTCCCACGGCATCGCTATCATCCTCGTGCTCGCGCTGTCGGTGGTCGTCACGCTGCTCGCGACCGTACTCACCTTCCGCCTCGCCAGCCGGCTGTTGAGGCAATAGGACGCGCCGTGAAGGACAATCCGTTCTCGCTCTGGGTCTACCTCTCGCAGTCGCCGCTGCTTTGGTTGACCGTGACGCTGCTGGTCTATGCCGGCACGGACGCGGTGTCGCTGGCGACGCGGCGTCATCCGCTCGCCAACCCCGTGCTGCATGCGATGTGGATCGTCGGCGCGTTCCTGCTGTTGACCGGCACCTCCTACACGACCTATTTCGCCGGCGCGCAGTTCGTGCACTTCCTTTTGGGGCCCGCGACGGTCGCGCTGGCTGTTCCCCTCTACGAGAACCGCAAGCGCGTCGTCGCCTCGATCGTGCCGATGCTGGTGGCGCTGGTCGCGGGATCGGTCACCGCCGTGGTGTCCGTGGTGTTGCTGGCCGAGTTCGCCGGTCTGCCGCGCGACGTGGTTTTGTCGCTCGCACCGAAATCCGTCACGGCCGGCGTTGCCATGGGCATCGCCGAAACCCTGCACGCCGATCCCTCGCTGGCTGCGGTTGCCGTCATCCTCACGGGCATCATGGGAGCGATCATCGTGACGCCGCTGATGAACCGCACCGGCATTACCGACTTCCGCGCCCGCGGCTTTGCGGCCGGCCTTGCCGCGCACGGAATCGGTACCGCGCGTGCGTTCCAGGTCGACGAGATCGCCGGCGTCTTCTCCGGCATCGCCATGAGCCTGAACGCTTTGGTGACCTCCTTCCTGGTACCTTTGGCGATCACGCTGTTGGTGCGATGACATCGGCGCCGCGACACTCTATATGACCTGTAACAATTCCCGGTCTCGAACCGTATCGACGGAGATGGGACCGAAACAGGACGAGATATGGCTGGATTCAGGAACAAAGGCCTTGTGCCGACGCGGCGCGCGGCGCTGACGCTGATCGGGGTGGGTGCCCTTGTCGCGGGTGGGATCACCTCGGCGCGCGCGGCGACCGACGAAGACGAGGTGCTGACCGAAGCCAAGGTGCTGCGCGATCCCGACGTTCCCGTGGCCGGTAATCCCGACGGAAATATTAGCATTATCGAATGGTCCGACTACAACTGCCCCTATTGCCGCAAGCTCGAGCCCGAGTTGCGTCAGGTCATCCAGGACGACGGCAAGGTCAGGCTGGTGATGAAGGACTGGCCGATTCTCGGTCCGGTTTCGGTCACGGCGGCGCGGACCGCGCTCGCGGCGAAATTCCAGGACAAGTACCACCAGGCCCACGACGCCATGATGGGCGTCAGCTCGCGCCTGACCGAGCCGCGCATCAACGAGTTGCTCGCGGCCGCCGGCGTCGACATGGATCGGTTGAAGCGCGATCTCGCCGATCACGCCAAGGACATCGACGCCGTGCTCAAGCGCAACAACGAGCAGGCCGAAGCCTTCGGTTTCCGCGGCACGCCGTCCTTCATCGTCGGCAAGTACCGCGTGCCGGGCGTTCTCAGCATGAACGAGTTCGAGCAGGTCATCGCCGACGCCCGCAAGGCGAAAATGAACTAAGGCGAGCTGTAATTCACAGCGCAACACAAAGGCGCCGCCGCGGACCCGCGACGGCGCCTCATTCAATATGCCACGTCGTTACTTCGAGGAGATGCGGACCCAGTCCTTGTGCGCGCGATCACGCAGCGCGTCCCAATCGGCTTTGGCGACATCCCAGTTTACGATGGTGCGATTGGTCGTCGCGACCTCGCCATTGGCGACCGACGACGTCTGCATGGAGTCATAGACGTACACGCCGCAGCCGAGCAGCAACGCGCCCAAAATCATTCCAAGAAACATCCGCATGGCGAAACCTCCGATGACGGGCGATAACGTCGACCCGGAGTGATTGTTCCGCGACAGTGCGGCGCAGGTAAGGACGATCCGTTCACGCTTCATTCAGCCACTGCACCAGCTCCGCGTTGATCTCGCGAGGATAGGTGTGGCTGAGGTCGTCGATCTCGCGATAGGTGACATTCGCGCCGGCGGCGGCGAGGGCCGCCTGTGTCTGCCGCGCGGTCTGCACCGGAAACATCCAGTCGAGCTTGCCGTGCGTGATGAAGATCGGAAGGCGCTGCAGGCGCGTGGCGTCAGCCATCTCTGCCATCAGGGGATGGAAGGTTGCCGACACCGGCGCGAGATGCGTGAAGGGCGAGGCGCCGTCGAGCCCGGTGACGTAGCAGAAGGTGCCGCCGTCGCTCATGCCTGTCAGCAGCATGCGCGAGGCGTCGATGGTCCAGCGGCTGCGCACGGTTTCGAGAATGCGGATGAGGTTGGGCGTGTCGGAATCGTCACCCATCAGGGCCCAGGTCGGGCCGGTCGCGGTCGGCGCCACCAGGATTGCACCAAGACTGCGGGCGTCACGCAGCCAGCTCCACAGAAAACCGCGGCCGTTGCCGCTGCCGCCATGCAACGCCATCACCAGCGGCATGGCGCGGTCGGGCCTGTAATATTCGGGCACGTAGACCGAAAAGCCGCCGCGGCTGCCGGGCTCGTTGTGATCGTGGATGATGCCGGTGTGCGCGTCCGCGCTGGCTTCGAGCCGCGACAACAGGTCGGCGTTCTCGCGCATGGCGGCGTTGAGGAAGAAGCTGCTGACCGGCGGAAACTGCACGGCCAGCGGATAGAGTGCCTCCTGCGCGCGCGGCAGATGGCGCAGCGCGCGGAAGACCGCGACGAGGTCGCCATTGCCACGCTCGACCTCGCGCAGGCCGGAAAAGGCGGCGAGCGTCTCGTCGCAGGCACGGTCGAGTCGCTCGCGCAGTCCGGTGAACTGTTCCGGCCATGCTCCGATTGCCGCGCGCGCCGTTTGCAACGCCTCGTCGGGCGCGCCGATCGCGTTCATCACGGAGCCGAAGGCCGGCGGGTGCAGGTTTCGCTGAAAGAAGCCGAGCGCTTCCAGCGCATTGAGCAGCGGCGGCAGCACGGCCACGATGTCGTCAACGACGGCCTCGCTCATCGTCGTTTCCCTGCTTCAGTTCGGCTTGTCAGTGCAGCTTCGGCGCCTTCAAGAGCTTAAAGCGATCGGTCGAGGTCACCGTGACGTCGAAGGTGACACCTTCATGATGTACCGTCAGCGGCACGTCGACGCCGGCGGCGCCGAGGCCCCACAGCTTGTTGTAGAAGCCGGTCTGGCTCGTGACCTTCTCGCCGTCGACCGCGAGGATGACGTCGCCGGTCTTGAGCTCGGCACGGGCGGCGGGACCGTTGGCGGAGATCCCGATCACCACCACGCGGTTGTCGATCTCGGTCGAAAAGAGTCCGAGCCATGGCCGTGCCGGCTTGTTGACGCGGCCGAATTTGCGCAGATCGTCCAGGATCGGTTTCAACAGGTCAATCGGCACGATCATGTTGACGTGCTCGGCCTTGCCGTCGCGCTCGCGTTCGAGCTGGAGCGAGCCGATGCCGATCAACTCGCCGCGCTCATTGAGGAGCGCCGTGCCGCCCCAGTTCGGGTGCGCGGGATGGGTGAAGATGGCCTCGTCCAGCAGATATTCCCAGTAGCCCGCGAATTCCTGCTTGGCCACGATCTGGCTCGCGACCGAGCGCGTGCGTCCGCCGGCGCCGCCGACCACGACGCGGTCGCCGAGCCGGGTCTCGGCCGAGATGCCGAGCGGCAAGGGATCGACGTCGAGCTGGCCGAGCGCCTGCACCAGGCCAAAGCCGGTGACGGCATCGAACCCGAGCACATGTCCCTCCACCACGCGCCCGTCTCCGACATGCAGCCACACGGACTCTGCCTCGGTGATGAGGTAACCGATGGTGAGCACCAGCCCGTTGTCGATCACGACGCCGTTGCCGGCGCGTTCGGTGCCCAGTGTCTCGGCACTGAAAGCGTCCGGCGGGATGATGGCATGCAGGCCGACGACGGAGGCGAGCGCGTGGTCGAGATCGAAACCGTAGTCGCTCGCACGCGGCTGATTGGCCGGCGGCACTCTCCATTCGGTCAGGGCGGGCATGGAGTTCTCCTGGCTGAGTGCATCGCTCCGCCGTGGGTAGCGGAGCGACGCGCGAAGCACGGATAATTTAGGGCGGAGGAGGCCGTCTTGAAAGCCTCGTTCCTAACTATTCCAGAGAACGCCGTGTGAAATCTTTGAAAGGCAGGGGAACGGTTTATGCACGGTCGGTCGGGCGGCCTCCGGCATTGGCCGCATGGCTGCTGTCCGGCGAGGTGCTAGGCGCCGTACAATGAAGCTGCTAACCATTGCCGCTTCGTTTGACCCAGGGATCACGGACCGAAGCATGGACAACCGCAGCGACATCTGGCGTGGCATCGACACGATCAAGGCACGTTTCATCGACCTCAGCGACAAGGTCTGGGGCATGCCCGAAGTCTGCTACACCGAGGCGCGGTCCGCCGCCGAGCATCTTGCCGAGTTGCGTCATCAGGGTTTTCGCATCACCGAGCAGGTCGCGGGCATTCCGACCGCAGTGATGGGCGAATGGGGCGAGGGCGGACCGGTCATTGCCTTCATGGGGGAATATGACGCGCTGCCGGGCCTGAGCCAGGAGGCGGGCGTCGCGGAGCATCGTCCGGTCGAGACCGGCGGCCACGGCCATGGCTGCGGCCACAATCTGCTCGGTTCCGCAGCTCTCCTGGCCGCGACGGCGGTGAAGGACTGGCTTGCCGAGAACAAGGTGCCGGGCCGCGTGCGCTATTACGGCTGCCCCGCCGAGGAAGGCGGCGCGGCAAAAGCCTTCATGGTGCGCTCCGGCGCATTTGAAGACGCCGACATCGCCATCACCTGGCATCCGCACAGCTTCTGGGAAGTCGCGGTGACGCCGTCACTCGCCAACACCCGCGCCGATTTCATCTTCACCGGCCGCACCTCGCATGCGGCAGCCTCGCCGCATCTCGGCCGCTCCGCGCTCGACGCGGTGGAGCTGATGAATGTCGGCGTGAACTATATGCGCGAGCACATGCCGAGCGACGCGCGCGTGCACTACGCGCTGCTCGACACCGGCGGCATCGCCCCGAACGTGGTGCAGGCGCATGCGCGCGTGCGCTATTCGATCCGCGCCCGTGATCTGCCCGGCATGAACGAACTGGTCGGACGCGTGAGCAAGATCGCGGACGGCGCGGCGCTGATGACCGAGACCAAGGTCGAGATGAAGATCATCTCCGCGGTCTCCAACATCCTGCCGAACACGCCACTGGAGCAGGCGCTGCACCGGGTCATGGAAGAGCTCGGACCGCCGCATTTCGACGACGCAGACAAGGGCTTTGCCACGGAGATACGCGCGACGCTGAGCGACAAGGACATCGAGTCGGTCTATTACGCGATCGGCATGGAGCCGACCGAACGGCCGCTGGCCGACTTCCTGGTGCCACTCGATGCCAAGCGCAATCCGCTGGTCGGCTCGACCGACGTCGGCGACGTAAGCTGGGTGGTGCCGACCGTGCAGGTCCACGCACCCACGGTTGCAATCGGCACGCCCTTCCACACCTGGCAGGTGGTCGCGCAGGGCAAGAGCGCGCATGCGCACAAAGCCATGGTGCAGGCCGCCAAGGCGATGGCCGGCATCGGCATCAAGGCGCTGACGGACCCTGAGCTGATCAAGGCTGCCAAGGCTGACCTCGAGAAGCGGACGGCCAAGACGCCTTACGTCTGTCCGCTGCCGGATCACGTCGCGCCGCCGCTCGACATGTCCGTGGCGTAGAATTTCGCCTCGATACTTCGTCTGATGCGGCGATCAAATTTTCTGCAGTGCAGCGCGGAATTCAGCGTGTTTTGATGCTGGATTGCCGAACGGATGGGCTGCGGAATATGGTTTTGCCCAACAGACAGTCAGAAGACCGTTTGCATACACACGGTCGTAGTTGACGCGCACCCCATTCGGTGTGCCATCTACCGCCAGCCAAGCCCGGTGGTCGTCTCGCGCGACCGCCTGCATCCATACGGGAACCAGACGGGGGACAACCATGCTGGATAAAGAACTGCGTTCGATGATCGGTGACGTGAAGGACGGGCGGATGGATCGCCGCGGCTTCATTCAGCGCCTGGCTGCCGTGGGTCTCACCGCGCCTTTGGCCAACCAGATCCTCGCGCTTGGCGGCGTCGCGATGGCCGAGGGCGTCTCGACCTACAAGCCGACCAAGCGCGGCGGTGGTGGTGCGCTCAAGCTGCTGTGGTGGCAGGGGCCGACCCTGCTCAATCCGCATTTTGCCACCGGCACCAAGGACCAGGACGGCGCGCGTCTGTTCTACGAGCCGCTCGCCTGTTGGGATCCCGACGGCAATATGAAGCTGGTCCTGGCTGCCGAAATTCCCTCGATCCAGAACGGCGGCCTCGCCGCCGACGGCAAGTCGGTCACCTGGAAGCTCAAACCCGGCGTCAAATGGCATGACGGCACGCCGTTCACAGCCGACGACGTCGTCTTCAACTGGGAATATGCCAAGGATCCGGCGACCTCCGCGCTGACCATTGCGACGCTCCGCGACATCACGGTCCAGAAGGTGGACGACCTCACGGTCCGCATCCTCTTCAACAAGCCGACGCCGTTCTGGGCCGACGCTTTTGTCGGGGCTCCCAATACCATCATCCCGAAACATCTGTTCAAGGACTATATGGGGTCCAAGTCGCGGGAGGCGCCGACCAACCTCTCGCCGGTCGGCACCGGCCCCTACAAGTTCGTCGAGTTCAAGCCGGGCGATCTCGTCCGCGGGGTGATCAATCCCGATTATCACATGGCGAACCGGCCCTATTTCGATTCGATCGAGATGAAGGGCGGCGGCGACGCCGTCTCTGCCGCGCGCGCGGTGATCCAGACCGGCGAATATGATTTCGGCTGGAACATTCAGGTCGAGGACGACGTGCTGCTGCGCCTGGAGAAGGGCGGCAAGGGAAAGACCGTCTACGCCGTCGGCGGCGACACCGAATTCATCGCGCTGAACTTCACCGATCCCAACACCGAGGTCGATGGCGAGCGCTCCTCGATCAAGACCAAGCACCCGCTGTTTTCCGATCCGGCAGTGCGCAAGGCGCTCTCGCTGCTGATCGATCGCGAGTCGGTCAAGAAGGCGATCTACGGCCGCGCCGGCCGCACCACCGCCAACTTCCTCAACGGACCGGAAAAGTTCGTGTCCAAGAACACCTCGTGGGAGTTCAGCGTCGAGAAGGCTTCGAAGATCCTCGACGATGCCGGCTGGAAGCCGGGCGCCGACGGCATCCGCGAGAAGGATGGCAAGAAGCTGAAGCTCCTCTACCAGACCGCGATCAACGGGCCGCGCCAGAAGACGCAGGCGATCGTCAAGCAGGCCTGCCAGAAGGCGGGCATCGACGTCGAGCTGAAATCGGTCGTCGCCTCCGTGTTCTTCTCCTCCGACGTCGGCAATCCCGACACCTATTCCAAGTTCTACGCCGACATGGAGATGTTCCAGATCCCGCTGAGCCAGCCCGATCCGTCGCAGCACATGCGTCGCTACCTTTCGAACCTCGTCGCGACCAAGGAAAACAAGTGGCAGGGCACCAACTTCCCGCGCTGGGTCAACAAGGAGTACGACGCGACCATCCTTGCCGCGGACGGCGAGATGGATCCGGTCAAGCGCGCGGCGTTCTACATCAAGGCCAATGACCTCATGTACCAGGACATCGTCTTCATCCCGGTGCAGCACCGCCTGAAGGTCGAGGCGGCCGCCAACAATCTGCGTCCGGTCGTTTCCGGCTGGGCCAACGAAACCGACAATTTGTTCGACTGGTACCGCGAAGAATGATGACGCACGCCTAGAGCGGTCCTTCTTCATGAGCCAGTATGTCCTGCGTCGCCTCCTGATCGCGATTCCGAGCCTGCTCGGAATTTCGCTCGTGCTGTTCGTCGTGCTCGCACTCGCCCCGGGCGATCCTTTCTCGGAGCTGGCGACCAATCCGAACGTGCCGCCCGAAGTCGCTCTCGCGCTTCGGGCGAAGTTCGGCCTCGACGATCCGATCTACCTTCGTTACCTGCACTGGCTCAACGCCATGCTGCACGGCGACTGGGGTTTCTCCTTCGTCAGTAGGATGAACGTCGACACGCTCATTCTCCAGCGACTGCCAACGACGCTCTACGTGATCGGCTCGGCGCAGATTCTGGCGCTCCTGATCGCGATCCCGGTCGGGGTCTATGCCGCGACGAAACCTTATTCGCTGTTTGACCAGGTCGCCAACACGCTCGCCTTTGTCGGCTTCTCGCTGCCGACCTTCTTCACCGGCATCCTGTTCATCCTGATCTTCTCGGTCACGCTGGACTGGCTGCCTTTCGTCTACACGACCGACATCAAGGGCACGGGTATTCACTGGGTGCTGGAGATGATCCGGCAGGCGATCATGCCGGTGGCGGTGCTCGGCCTGTTCCAGGCGGCGTCGATGACGCGTTTCGTGCGCTCGGCGATGCTCGACGTGATCCGGCTCGACTACGTCACCACCGCGCGCGCCAAGGGCATCGGCCAGCGGCGTGTGATCATCAAGCACGTGATGCGCAACGCGATGATTCCGGTCGTCACGCTGATTGCGTTGCAAATCCCGGCGGTGTTCGGCGGCGCCATCGTCACCGAGCAGATTTTTCGCATCCCCGGCATCGGCTCGCTGCTGATCTCCTCCATCCTTTCCAACGACACGCCGGTGGTGATGGCCGTCACCTTCGTCTTTGCGTGCCTGGTCGTGCTGTTCAATCTCATCGCGGACGTTCTTTATGGCTGGCTTGACCCTCGCATCTCCCTCCGCTGAGCGGCGCGTCTACTCGCCCTGGCGCGAGACGTGGCGGCGCTATAGCCGGCACAAGCTTGCCGTGGTCAGCGCGTTCCTGCTCCTCGTTCTGATCCTGGCGGTGGTGGTCGGCCCCTTCGTCTGGCGGGTCAAGATCGACGACATCGATATCGTGGCGGGCATGCAGGGGCCGTCGCTGGCCCATCCCTTCGGCACCGACGATCTTGGGCAGGACATCCTCGCCCGCATGATCTATGGCGGGCGCATCTCGCTCGCGGTCGGTCTCGCCGCGATGCTGGTCTCGGTCTTTGTCGGGGTGCTGATCGGCGCGCTCGCCGGCATGTCGCGCGGCGCGCTCGGCCATGGGCTGATGTGGCTCACCGATCTCTTCCTGTCGCTGCCGCAATTGCCCCTGCTGCTGCTGCTGATCTATCTCTTCCGCGACGGGCTGAAGGCCGCTTTCGGCCCCGAGGGCGGCATTTTCATCTTGATCGTGCTCGTGATCGGTGGCTTGCGGTGGATGCCGGTCGCCCGCCTCGTTCGCGCCCAGTTCCTGTCGATCCGCGAGAAGGAATTCGTCGAAGCCGCGCGCGCGCTCGGGGCAAGCCCGGTGCGGCAGGTGGTGCGCCATATCCTGCCCAATGCGCTGGGTCCGGTGATCATCGCCGGCACCATCGACGTCGCCGCAGCCATCATCGCGGAATCGACGCTGTCCTTCCTCGGCCTCGGCTTCCCTCCGGATACGCCGACCTGGGGCAGGCTGCTTTATGACGCGAAAGACTTTCTCGACATCGGCCCGCACTGGGCGCTGTTCCCGGGCGGCGCAATCTTCATCGCGGTGGTCGCCATCAACTTCATCGGCGACGGCTTGCGTGACGCGCTCGATGCGCGCCGGGTGATCTGATGGCGCCGTTGCTCGAGATCAAGGGACTGAAAACCCACTTCTCCACCGACGACGGCATCCTCCAGGCCGTCGATGGTGTCGACATCTCCATCAACCGCGGCGAGACGCTCTGCGTCGTCGGCGAATCCGGTTGCGGCAAGACCGTCACCGCGATGTCGATCCTGAAGCTGATTGCGATGCCGCCGGGCCGCATCGCGGCAGGCGAGATCATTTTCGAAGGCCGCGATCTCGTGCCGCTGACGAGCAGTCAGCTCGACGAGATCCGCGCCAAGGAGATCGGCTTCATCTTCCAGGAGCCAATGACCTCGCTCAATCCGGTGCTCACCATCGGCGAGCAGATCGCCGAAAGCCTGCGCCGCCATGAGAATGTCACCAGGAAACAGGCGCTCGAGCGCACCATCGAGATGCTCAAGCTGGTGCAGATTCCCAACGCCGAAGGCCGCGTGCACAACTATCCCCATCAGTTCTCCGGCGGCATGCGCCAGCGCGTGATGATCGCGATGGCGCTCGCCTGCAAACCGAAGCTGATCATCGCCGACGAGCCCACCACGGCCCTCGACGTCACCATTCAGGCGCAGATCCTCGACCTGCTCCAGGATATGAAGGAACGCTTCGGCATGGCGGTGATGCTGATCACCCATGCCATGGGCGTCGTCGCCGAGACCGCGCAACGCGTCGTCGTGATGTATGCCGGCAAGGTGGTGGAGGAGGCGTCTGTCGACGAGCTCTTCGGCAATCCCGGCCATCCCTATACCCAGGGACTGATCCGCTCGATCCCGCGCATCGATCTTGCCAGCGAGCACAAGGTACGTCTGGAGGCGATCGGCGGCTCGGTGCCGATCCTGATCAATCCGCCGGCCGGCTGCCGCTTCGCTCCGCGCTGCCGCCACGCCATGAGCGTCTGCACCGAGAGGGAGCCGTTGCTGCGCGAGATCGCGCCCGGCCACCGCATGGCCTGTCATCTGGGAGATACGCAGTTGGGAGGCGCAGCATGACCGAGCCTTTGCTCCGCGTCAGCGGCCTGAAGAAATATTTTCCCGTGCACGGCGGGTTGTTGTCGCGCCAGGTCGGCAGCGTTTATGCCGTCGATGGGGTCTCGTTCTCGGTCAACCGCGGCGAAACGCTCGGCCTTGTCGGCGAATCCGGCTGCGGTAAGTCGACGACCGGACGCTGCGTGCTGCGCCTGATCGAGCCGACAGACGGCGAGGTCGTGTTCGATGGCCAGGATGTCCGCCAGCTCGGCGGCAACGATTTGCGCGCGATGCGGCGGAACATGCAGCTGGTGTTCCAGGATCCGTTCGCCTCCCTCAATCCGCGCATGACGGTCGGCGCCATCCTCGGCGAAGCCCTCGTCATCCATAAGCTCGGCTCATCCGCCAAGGAGCGTGAGGATCGCGTCGCGAGCCTGCTGGTGAAGGTCGGGCTCAAGGCCGAGCACATGCGCCGCTATCCGCATGAATTCTCCGGCGGTCAGCGCCAGCGCATCGTGATCGCGCGTGCGCTTGCGGTCGAGCCGAAACTGATCGTCTGCGACGAACCGGTGTCTGCGCTCGACGTCTCGATCCAGGCGCAGGTCATCAACTTGCTGGAAGACCTCCAGGCCGAGCTGAACCTCACCTATCTCTTCGTTGCGCACGATTTGTCGGTGGTCGAGCACATCTCCGACCGCGTCGCGGTGATGTATCTCGGCCGCATCGTCGAGCTCGCCAAGGCCAGCGACCTCTACCGCAATCCGCAGCATCCCTACACGAGGGCGCTGTTATCAGCGGTGCCGGTACCCGATCCCAAGCTCAAGCGCGAGCGCATCCGCCTCAAGGGCGACGTTCCGAGCCCGATGAAGCCGCCGTCGGGCTGCCACTTCCACACCCGCTGTCCTATCGCCCAGCCGCGTTGCGCGGAAAGCGCGCCGGAGCTGAAGGAGGGGGCGGGCGGGCACTTCGTGGCGTGTCATCTCGCCTGACGCCGGGAAAAGCGGAGCGCGCATTCATGCGTGAAGCAGGCCGTGCTCCGAAAGGGCCTGCCTGAAAGCCTCAACCGAGGTATGGTGATGCGCGAACAGACCCGCCTCTCGCGCGCCGGCGACATTGGCCATGAGATCGTCGACGAACAGAACGCTCTCCGGTTTGAAGTCGAGCTCCGATAGACAGAGGCGGAAGCAGCGCGGGTCCGGCTTCGCCGTCTTGAACCGGGCCGAGGCGTAGATTCGCGAGCCGAACAGCGGCGGCAATTCCGGCAGCAGCGCAGCGATATGGTCGGCTACCAGCGTGGTGTTGTTGGTCAGGACGGCAATGTCGACGGTTTGACGCAAGCTGCCGGCAATCTCCAGCATCGCACGATAGGCCTGCATTGAACGGCGTCGCGCCTCAATCCACTCGTCCAGTGACAGCGGATAGCCGATGCGCTCGCCGAAACCCCGCAAATAGTCCGCGGCGTCGAGAGTGCCGGAATCGCCGAGCAGCTCGAAGCCGCTGTCCCAGATCGCCTTGTGGACGGATTCGCTCGTGGTCCCCGCAACCTTCGCCAGCCATGCGACACGCTTTGCCCTGTCGTAGTCGCAGAGGACATTGTCCATGTCGAAGAGGACGAGTTTGATTTGACCAGTCACAGCAGCACTCTCGGATTGGCCGAACATCCGGCCGTGATCCAAGCCATACCGCGCTGGAGCGCAGGCGACAAATCGGGGGCAACGCCGGATTACCGGGACTCGCGAGGCCCGTGTTCGTGGCTGCCTCGCGAACCTCGTCCGCAGCTGCGCCGGCCAGGGCAGCGTCCGCGACGCCTGGTGAGCCGTATCACCCCTCCAGCGTGAAGCCGACGCGCAACGTCACCTGGTAATGGCGAACGGCACCGTTCTCGATATGGCCGCGCGTTTGCACCACCTCGAACCATTTCATCTCGCGAACGGTCTTGGCGGCCCGGCTGACCGCGTTCTTGATCGCGTCCTCGATGGAGGTCTCGGACGATCCGACCAGTTCCAGGATCTTGTAGACGTGATCGTGCTCGGCTGTGGGCATCGCAAGTCTCCCCTCTTGTGCTGTGGCAGTGTGGCGTGTCGCCGACAATCGGCGCCTGTGGAAACGTCTGGCCTCGGCTTTGAACGGGCGCCGGCGCTTCAAGTTCCGTCCTTTGAGATCTGCTAGCTCACCTGGTTCGAGACGCTCCGTCTGCATCGACAGGCATGCTGATCGTTCTCGTGATCAGCGTGGTCTCCGCCGCAATCATCCATGACAAGCCGCTTGGCTCCCGCGAATGAGCGGCGCTGGCACTCACGCTCGGGGGACGCTTGCCTTGCAGCGGGTGTAGAGGCTCAACTCCACGGACCGCAGCCTGACGCGCGGAGCCGAGATTGGTGCCGCAGTTCGGCGCTCCCTTACGGATCCAGCTCCGTATCCCAGTAGAGATAATCCAGCCAGCTGTCGTGCAGATAATTTGGCGGGAACAGCCGGCCGTTACGGTGGAGCTGGTGCACGGTCGGCGCGAAGGCGTGCTGGCGCGGAAACATCTTGGCCTGTACCGGCGTCAGATTGCCCTTGCGCAGATTGCAGGGCGAGCACGCCGCGACCACATTCTCCCAGGTGGTCTGGCCGCCTTTGCTGCGCGGGATGATGTGGTCGAAGGTGAGGTCTTCGGGCGAGCCGCAATATTGGCAGGCGAAACGATCGCGCAGGAAGACGTTGAATCGGGTGAAGGCAGGGTGCGTGGTCGGCTTGACGAAGGATTTGAGCGAGACGACGCTCGGCAGCTGCATTTGCAGCGTGGGACTATGGACCGCCTGATCGTAATGCGCGACGATGTTGACGCGGTCGAGGAATACCGCCTTGATCGCGTCCTGCCACGACCACAAAGACAGTGGGTAGTAACTCAGCGGCCGGAAGTCCGCATTCAGCACCAACACCGGCCAATGGCCTTGCGAGACATGTGCGTTCAAGTAACGCTCCTGGCCTCCAATGTACGCTGCGAAGCAGCACGTAACTGACATACTACATGCAGCGTGACGGGATTGTGAAGCCCGTCGAGCGACTTATTCCGGCGCAAGCAATGCGGCCGAGAGGTGGCAAAGCGCGCAAAACGCCGTGATTTCCAGGTCCGAGGCGGTGGGGACAGCTTCGTCCTGACAGCGCGACGTGGATGTGCTGAGACAGCTACTCCCGTACCCGCTCCAGCTTCTGCAAGCACCGAGTGGCGCGCACCGCGGCCGGCATCTCCTCGTCCGGAAAGCTGGTCTTCCAGTCGGTGACGCCGACCTCGCCGACATAGATGTCGCCCCTGGAATCCAGCGCGATGCCGTGCGGCGCCAGGAATTTTCCGCTCGCAACGCCCGGGCCCGCCTCGCCGCCGAGCCGCGCGATGCGGTTGCCTTTCGCGTCCACGATCGAGAGCCGCGGGCCGAGATTGGGCACCTTGCGGTTGACGGCGAGGCCGGGCCCGAGTTCCCCGATGACGAAGGTCGGGCTCTTGCCGCCGCCGCAGCAGCACAGCGCACAGGGGCGGTGCAGATTGTTCCACTGCGTCTCGTATTGGCCGTTGCCGTCGAACACCTGAACGCGATGGTTCTCGCGGTCGGCGACATAGACAAAGCCGTCGGCATCGGTGGCGATGTTGTGCACGATGTTGAACTGGCCGGGATCGGTGCCGGGCTCGCCCCAGCTTGTCATCAGCTTGCCATCGGGTGTGAATTTGTGCACGCGCGCATTGCCATAGCCGTCGGAGACGTAGATCTCGCCCTTCGGCGACAGCGCGGTGTGGGTACAGCGGTGGAAGGGATCGCCGCTCATGAACGGCGACGGCTTTTCGGGGACGCCGATCGTCAGCAGCACCTTGCCGTCGGTGGTGCACTTGCGCACGGTGTGGTCGCCGTCATCGGTGCAATAGAGATTGTCGTTGGCATCGATGTGCAGGCCGTGGGCGCGCGAGAACAGACCTTCGCCCCAACTGCGCAAGAAATTGCCCTCGCGGTCCAGCACGACCATCGGATGGGCCCCGCGGTTGAAGACGTAGACGCGGTCCTTGCTGTCGACCGCGACCGAAGCGACGTCGGTGAGCTGCCATCCGTCCGGCAGCTTTGCGAAGTTTTCAACGACGCGGTAGCGGTGCTCGCCGGTGCCGAGAATGGCTGGCATGGGTGTTCTCCTCTTATTCGTGTCGGCGGTGCGCGATCGTCTCCACATTGTCATTGCGAGCGCAGCGAAGCAATCCAGGCTGTCTCCCCGGAAAGACGCTGGATTGCTTCGCTGCGCTCGCAATGACGAGGAGGCTCAAATTGCGCCCGCCTCACGCCCCCAAAATCCTTTCCTCGATCGCCTTGATCTGGAGCGCGAGATATTTCGAGTTGATCCGGCATTGCGCGAGGCTGCCGGCGATGAACCAGAGGCCGGGCTGCCTGGTGCGCACGTACATATTGCGCAGCTCGAGGCCGTCGCCAAAGCCCCAGATCGGGCCGACCCGGTCGGCGACGCCCTCGCCGAACAGTCTCCGCACCAGATATTCCTGCGTCTTGTAACCGGTCGAAAGCACGATCAATTCGGCCGCAACGGTCGTGCCGTCCTTCATCCGCGCGCCCTCGGGGACGAAGCCCTCGATGTCGGAAAACTGCCTGAGCTTGATCGCACCCTCGACGACGAGGTTGGAGCAGCCGACGTTGAAATAATAGCCGCCGCCGCGGGTGAGGTATTTGAACTGCCAGCCGGTCCCGGCCTCGCCGAAATCGAGCTTGAAGCCGACTTTGCGCAATCCCTCGAGCAGCTCCTTGTCGAGTTCTTTCGACTGCTCCGTCAGCATCACATGGGTCTTCTTCGCGAGCGGCGTCGGCATCGAGGTCGCGATCAGATCGTTGTCCTCGAGCGTACCCTCGTTGTAGGTGGCGTAGGCAAGTTGTGCCGACGGCTCGATATTGGTGACCAGCGTCGGCGAGCGCTGCACCAGCGTCACTTCGGCGCCACTGGAGTGAAGATCCTGCGCGATATCGTGGCCGCTATTGCCGGTGCCGATGACGATGGCGCGTTTGCCTGTCCAGTTTTCGCCGTCCTCGTAGCGGCTCGAATGCAGCAGCGTGCCCTTGAAGTTGTCGAGGGTCGGAATGACAGGCACATTTGCGATGCCGCTGACGCCGGTTGCCATCACCACATGGCGCGGGTGCATGGTCCGTTTGCGACCGTCCGCGCCTCGCAACGTGACGGCCCAGTGGCCCTTCGCATCGTCGTAGGCGCCGCCCTCGAATTCGGTGCCGGTCCAGAAGTTCAGCTCCATCGCGTCGACGTAAGCTTCGAACCAGTTGGCGAGCTTGTCCTTGGGGATATAGGTCGGCCAGCTCGGTGGAAACGGCATGTAGGGCAAATGATTGACCTGCACCTGGTTGTGCAGGGTCAGCGCGTGGTAGCGCTTGCGCCAATTGTCCCCGATCCGTGCCTCGCGATCGACGATCAGGGTGTCGATCTTCAACTGCTTCAGCCGCGCCGCAATTGCGAGCCCGGCCTGGCCGCCGCCGACCACCAGCACGGCAGGATCGCGATCAGCGTAGTCGCGCGAGGCGTTGCGCAGGTCGAGCCAGTTCGGTCCGCGGAAGTCGCGCGAATAGGCCTGGCCGCGCGGCCGCGAGGTGCCGAGCTGCTCCTCGAAGCCCTTGAGTTCGTCGAGCGCGG
Source organism: Bradyrhizobium sp. MV1.5 (assembly GCF_055807615.1). Lineage (NCBI taxonomy): Bacteria > Pseudomonadati > Pseudomonadota > Alphaproteobacteria > Hyphomicrobiales > Nitrobacteraceae > Bradyrhizobium > Bradyrhizobium sp. MV1.5. The sequence goes on from NZ_JBVVPL010000003.1 coordinate 117,890, forward strand.
TGAGGAGCGTCCACGCTTTCAGGCGGTCGCCGTCGGCGGCGTCGGGTACGAGCCGGACGATGCCGCTGCCGCGCCCCAGTGCGGTTTCGAAATTGAAGATCGCTTCGATCGTGTTGGTCCCGGCACGCGTGATCCAGCGCGGCGGAGCCCGGTTATGCGCGATCTTGAAATGGCTCGGCGCGGCCTTTGCCGCGAGCGTTGTCAGCCCCCGCTTGATCAAGTCGCCGCCGGCAAGCGTTTGCAGAGCCCAGCTCAGCGCCAGCACATCGCGCCAGTAACTGTCGGCAAGGAAAAGACGATCCAGCCCAGCGCCATCAGCTGCGCCAAGCGTGCGCTCGAATTCGTCGAGCCAGGCTTGCGCGGATGCGGCAATATCCTTGGTTCTGTCCAGCATGCGCGACCTCGTGCCGTCTTCGCGGCGTTTCCTCTGAGGTCGAACGCTATACTGGAAAGAGGGTCATCGAAAGCGCTTTACCCGGTCAGTGAAAGCATGTGGCCCTGCTCAGGCGGAATGCGCCCGTGAGCGTTATGTGATGCCCGCGCCACGCTCGCCGAACGGGAGTGTGTGACGAAAAAGGCTCCACCTGAGTGGAGCCTCCTCGTGCTTTGGTTTGGCTTGTGGAGCCTTATCTGCCCCGCATCCCGGCGCCGTACAACTCGCGCTCGCGGCCGACATCGTCAGGAGACAGTGGCGGGCTTGCGGCATCGAAGCCGTTCCAGCCGGACTTTTGCCAGGCGGTGCTGCGTTCCTGCAGGTTCACGGCCTTCTCGTGCAGAAGGGCATCGAGACGCGTGCGGTCCTGGTCGGGTACCCGCGCCGATACCAGCGTTCCGCCGCGCCGGACGCCCTCCGCGTAGCGCGACGCATCGTCCTTGGAGACGCCGGCTTCGGTCAGCGCGCCGACGATGCCGCCTGTCGCGGCGCCGGCCGCGGCACCAACGGCCGTCGAAGCCAGCCATCCGGCAGCAACCACCGGGCCGAGTCCGGGAATAGCCAACAAGCCGAGTCCTGCAAGCAGGCCCGCCGCGCTTCCGATTCCAGCGCCGATGCCGGCGCCTGTGCCGGCGCCTTCGGCGCGGTCATCGACGCCGTCGCGGTCGCGGTCGACCTTGCCGGTGGAGGAGGAGCCGTACCAATTATCGGAATTGTTCGCGACGATGCTGATGTCGGAGTGCGGCACGCCCGCGGCCTCCAGACGCCTGACCGCACGTTCCGCATCCGAATAGGTGTCATAAAGGCGAGAAATGGTGGTGGTCATGTTTTATCCTCCTTACTTGGCCGGGTTCACGTTGCCCTGAAAATCGACGCTCACGTCCGCCTTGGTCCCAGCCTTGTCGGCCTTACCGCGCCAGACGCCGTTATCGTCCTTTTTCAGTCCGGAAACATTGGAATAGCCCGCGCCCTCGATCTTCGACTTCGCCTGTCCCTCGGTGAAGCTGTTGCGGCCCGCGACGGGTGCGTTGGAGTTGTTGTGATCAGAGCTGTTGACGGCGTTGTTGCCCGGGCCGCTTTGTGCCTTTTGCGACTGTGCGCTTACGGGCATTGATCCGAGCAGCAGGACAGCCGCAGCGAGCGAAATTAAACGTGACATAGTTTATCCTCCGGCAGTGATTGTGCCGGTCGACAACAGACGAGATTCGAATTGGTTGCGGCAGCTCGGAAATCGAAGCGCGTGGATTCAACGTTCTCGAATTCTCAAGAATCCAGGAACGATTGCCGCTCTTTCCCGTTTATGCGGTCTGCACTTTGCGCGAGAAGTTCGTATTCGATAAGCTCGGCTGGCATCGATCATGGGCTGAAAGTGAGCTCCCGGCTCACGTCGCCCAATAGGGCTCCCGCAGCTTGCGCTTGAAGATCTTTCCCGTTGCCTCGCGCGGCAGCGCGTCGCGGAATTCGACGTTCTTCGGCACCTTGAAATTGGCAAGCCGCTCGCGCAGGAACGATCGGACGGCGTCGGCCGAGAGCTCGGCATCCGCCTCAGGCTCGACAAAGGCGCACAGCCGTTCGCCGAATTCCGCGTCGGGGATGCCGAACACGGCACAGTCGCGCACGCCGGGCATTCCGATCAGCGCGTTCTCGATCTCTGCGGGATAGATGTTGACGCCCCCGGAGATCACCATGTCGCGCTTGCGGTCGCACAGGAACAGATAGCCGTCCTCGTCGAGGTAGCCGACGTCGCCGACGCTGACCAGGCCGTCGCGGCCGGCCTCGGCCCTTGCCTGCGACCTGCCGTGATAGTCGAAATCGGGCACCGCCGTCTGGCGCATGTAGATTTCGCCGACTTCATTGGCACTGCACGGGCTGCCGTCATCGCGGAAGATCCTGACGATGCCGCCTTCGATGGCGCGGCCGACCGTGCCAGGCTTCTTCAGTGCTTCCTCGGCCGAGTGCCACACCGGGATCCCGGTCTCCGTGGAGCCGAAATATTCGTGGATGACGGGCCCCCACCAGTCGATCATGGCGCGCTTGACGTCCGGCGGGCAGGGCGCGGCGCCGTGCACGACGAAACGCAGCGACGACAGGTCGTAGCGTTGTCTGACCGCTTCGGGCAACCGCAGCAGCCGGACGAACATGGTCGGTACCATGTGAATGTGCGTGACGCGATGGCGCTCGATCAGCGCCAGCAGCTCCTCGGCATCGAACCGCGCCTGGAGAATGATGGTGCAACTGCTTCGAAATGCCAACATGCCGTAGGAATGCGGCGCCGAGTGATACATCGGCCCGTTGATCAGCACGATTTGGTTGTCCCGCGGCTTGATGCCATAGGCGATCCCGCCCACGCGTTCCGAGGCAGCCGCCTGTTCGGGCTGCATCGGCATGCGCCGCACGCCCTTCGGCATGCCCGTGGTGCCCGATGTATAGATCATCGCTGCGGCCCGCCGCGGCGGCTCCTGCGCTTGCGGATGGTCGTCGCGCCAGCGGTCCCAATCGGTCAGTCCCACCGGGATCTCGGTCAGTTCTGGAGGGATCGAGAAGGTCGCTGCGAATTCGGGCGGCGTCGCGACGACCAGGAGAAGGACATCCGCCGGTACGCCGTCGCGGATCTGCGGCAGCAAATCAGCATGGCAGACGAGGACCTTCGCCCCACTGTCAGCCAGGATGTAACGGACCTCCTCGGCCTTCAAATGCCAGTTGATCGGCACCACCGGACTGCCCAGCGCGGCCGAGGCCGCAACCACCTCGAACAGGGCGAAATCGTTGCGCAGCATCATCGCGACCGGCGCGGCCTCGGCAAGCCCCAGCGCGCGGAAGCCGCTCATCGCCCGCCTGATCCGGGCCCGGATGTCGTCATAGCTGATCTGGCGTTCGCCGCTGATGATCATGGCGTCTCCTCATCCCGCTCGTCTAGCGATCATCCAGCACGTCGCCGAAGCCGACCCAGCTCTTGCCATTGAAGCGCCGGAGCTGAAGCTGCTGGAACGGCAGATAGTCGTCGGGACCGGTCGTAACAGCCATTCCCGGCAGCAGCAGCGGCAACTTCACATCCTTCAACGAGGCCGCCTGGCGCATGATGTTGTCGCGGCTGACATCATCCTTGCACGCTTTCAGCACCGTCATCAGCAGCGTGGCATAGTGATAGCCCGCGGCGTAGTTGGAGTTGGAGAGGTCCGCGGTCGGCATGTAGCGCTTCATGAAGGCGAAGTATTCCTTCACGCCGGGATCGTCGGCCCATTGCGGGTCCATCGTGTCCTTCTGGTTGCTCGACGAGATCAGGCCGACCGCGTTGTCGAGGCCCGCCGGCTCCAGAAACGAGATCGAGGACGCCGAGGTCGGCACGAAGAACAGCTCCGGCTTCCAGCCGATCTCGGCCACGCCCTTGACCATCTGCGAGGTGAATTTTCCGAGCACGACGCCGAACAGCACGTTGGCGCCTGACGCTTTCAGCGTCGAGAGCTGCGAACTGATCGTCGGCGCGCTGGTCTCATAGCTTGCTTCCGCCACGATCATGCTTGCGGCCTTGGTCCCGAGCGCGCGCTTGAACCCCGCGACATAGTCGCGGCCGAAATCGTCGTTCTGCGACAGGATCGCGATCCTGGCATCCGGCTTGGTCTGCAAAATATATTTGGCATAGACCACGCCCTCGGACTCGTAGGCCGCCATGCCCGGCATCGTCCACGGGTTCTTCTGTGGATCGGCCCATTTGGTGGCGCCGGAGAGCACGAATAGCTGCGGCACTTTCTTGGCGTTGAGATAGCGCTGCACGGCGCTGTTGGTGGCGGTGCCGAGCGAGCCGAACATCATCAGCACCTCCTCTTGCTCCACCAGCTTGCGGGTCTGCTCGACGGTCTTCGGCGGCGAATAGGCGTCGTCCAGCGTGATGAACTTGATCTTGCGGCCGTTGATGCCGCCTTCGGCATTGACCTTTTCGAAGAACGCTTCCTGCGTTCGTCCGATTGTGCCGAAACCGGAGGCCGGACCGCTGTAGGGCAGGGTCTGCCCGATGCGAATCTCGTCGCTGCCTTGGGCATGGGCGCTGCCGCCAGCGAGCGTCAGCAACGACATGCCGATCAGTGCGGCTGCCAGCTTCATGGTGTCCTCCCGTTTTGTTGTCGGTCCGAGCCTTTAGGCGCTGGCGCGCATCAGGAAATCCTGCCGGGCCTGGTCGAATTCCCGTTTCATCCGATCGACGAGCTCGGCGACCGGCGGCGCGTCGGCGATCTGGCCGATGCCCTGGCCCGAGCCCCAGATGTCGCGCCACGCCTTGGACTTCATGTTGCCGCCGGAGCCGAAGTTCATCTTCGTCTTGTCGGCCGCCGGCAGGTTGTCCGGATCGAGCCCGGCGGCGGCGATCGATGGGCCGAGATAGTTGCCATGCACGCCGGTGAAGAGGTTGGTGTAGACGATGTCGTGCGCGGCGTGCTGTGTCAGGGCGGACTTGTAGGCTTCGTCAGCGTTGGCTTCCTTCGTCGCGATGAAGCGCGTGCCCATATAGGCGAGGTCGGCGCCGAGCGTCAGTGCGGAGGCGATTGCGAAGCCGTCGCTGATTGCGCCCGACAGCAGGATCGCGCCGTCGAACCATTGCTTGACCTCACGTACCAGCGCGAAAGGCGAGAGCGTTCCTGCATGTCCTCCAGCGCCGGCGCAGACCAGGATCAGGCCGTCGACGCCTTGCTCGGCCGCCTTGCGCGCGTGCTTGACGTTGATGACGTCGTGGAACACGAGGCCGCCGTAGGAATGCGCGGCCTCGACGATTTCGGCGGGCGGGCGCAGCGAGGTGATGATGATGGGCGCCCTGTGCTTCACACAGGTCTCCATGTCCTTCATCAGCCGGTCGTTGGAGGCGTGGCAGATCTGGTTGACGGCGTAGGGCGCGACCTTCTTGCCGGGATTGCGCGATTTGTATTCGCCGAGTTCGTCCTCGATGCGGCTCAGCCACTCGTCGAGCTTTTCGACCGGACGGGCATTGAGCGCCGGAAACGAGCCGACCACGCCGGCCTTGCACTGGGCGATCACCAGCTCGGGGCCGGAGACGAGGAAGAGCGGCGAGCCGACCACGGGCAGCTCGAGCGAATCCTTCAAGAGAGCGGGCAGCGCCATGATGTCCTCCCGAAAACGCAGCCCGCCGGCAGGCGGATGACGAGGCGTTTCCCTGTTGATCGTCGCGGGCGAGTTGCCGCCCATGTTTCATTTGACGCCATTATAGGGTTGGAGTGCGGCCTCCGATCGTTCAATATTGAACGGATGACTATTCAGATTTGGACAGAGGCCGCGCATGGACTGGGACCTTTGCAAGACCTTCGTCGCCGTGGCCGATACCGGCAGCTTCACCGGCGCGGCACGCCGGCTGCACAGCAGCCATCCCACTGTCAGCCGCAAGATCGCGGCGCTGGAAGCCCAGCTCGGTACCAGGCTGGTGGCGCGCGCCGCCGACGGCCTGGCGCTGACCGCGGATGGACGGACACTGCGCGAGCACGCCGAGGCGATGGCGGCGGCCGCGCTGCGGGCGGAGACGGCCGTCTCGGCCGGAGGGCACAAGGCGCGCGGGACCGTCAAGCTGTCGATCGGCGCGACGCTGGCCTCGCATTGGCTGATGCCGCGCCTGCCTGCTTTCCTGCGCGCGCATGATCACGTCCAGCTCGAGATCATCACCCATCCGTTTCCGGCGAGCGTGCGCCGGCGCGAGGCGGATGTGGTGCTGCGGCCCTTCGACAGCGGCGAGGAAAATCTGGTCGGCCGCAAGATCGGCCGTCTCGGCACGGGATTCTACGCCTCGCGGGAGTACGTGGGCGGGCGGTCCTTGCCGGAACGGCGCGGCGAGTGGAAGGGGCACAGCATCATCGGTTTCGCCGACCAGACCTCCAACGTCCAGCTTGCGCGCTGGAGCGACGTCGTCACGCGTCAGGCCAGGGTGGTGATGCGCTGCTCGTCCCAGGGCGACATGCTGGCAGCGGTCCGCGCCGGACTCGGAATCTCCGCGCTGTCGTGCTTTGTCGCCGAAAGCTATCCCGATCTCGTGCGTGTCGCGCCGCAGAAGCTCGCCAGCGTGGCGGACCTGTGGCTGCTCGCCCATCCCGACCTCGTCGAACTGCCGGCGGTGCGGGCCGTCATCGACTTCGTCGCCGATTGCGCCCGGACCGATCGCGTCAGGTTGCGGGGCTAAGCTGATCCGGCGATGACGCCTTCGCGCTTTTTCACCGCGCGATAATAGCTCCACCACAGATGTGCCGCCGCGCCGCGCAGGGGGCGCCAGGGTTCGGCGAGCGGCGCCATCTGCTTCTCCGTCGGCCGCGCCTGCAAGCCGAGGCCAATCTTGATCCCCTCCTGCACAGCGAGGTCGCCGGCCGGCCAGGCGTCGCCATGGCCGAGGCAGAACAGCAGATAGACGTCCGCCGTCCACGGTCCGATGCCTGGCAGTGCGATCAGCGTGTGATGCGCGGCATCGGCGTCTTCTTCGGCGAGCACGTCGAGGTTCAGCCGCTCTGCGGTGATCTCGCGCGCGAGATGTTTCAGCGTCTTGATCTTTGCGGCGGACAGGCCGAGCCGCCCCAGCCGGTCGGTGCGCGCGCGTCGCACCGCGTCATGGTCGAACGGATCGAAGGCAGCCGACAGCCGTCCCCAGATCGCCGCGGCGCTGGCGGTCGAGAGCTGTTGCCCGCAGACGATATGCGCAAGCCCCGCAAAGCCCGGCTCGCGCCGCCGCAATGCCGGCATGCCGGCCGTCGCTAGTACGGGCTTCAGGCGCGGATCACGCTTGACCAGCACGTGGACGGCCTCTTCGAGATCGGATTGGGTTTCGAGGTGGATGGTCATGGCTTGCTCAACTTGTCATGCGCGGGCTTGACCGCGTACCGAATATCTTACTCGGTCATTCCGGGGCGAGCCCGGAATCTCGAGATTCCGGGTTCGGTCCTGCGAACCGCCCCGGAATGACAACCGTGACGGTGAAGCCTGGCCATGATGAGTTCCGAAGCATGTCGCCACCCGTTTTCCGATTTGCCCCGAGTCCGAACGGCTACCTGCACCTTGGCCACGCCTATTCAGCGCTGTTGAATTCCGACCGGGCGCGCGAGACCGCCGGGCGGTTGCTGCTCCGCATTGAGGATATCGACGCGACGCGTTGCCGGCCGGAGTATGAGGCAGCGATTGACGAAGACCTAGCTTGGCTCGGCATTGCCTGGGAGACGCCGGTGCGGCGGCAGTCGGAGCATCTCGACGCGTATCGGGCGGCGCTGGACAGGCTCTCGGCGCTCGGCCTGGTCTATCCAGCCTTCGAAAGCCGCGCCGAGATTGCAAGGCTGGTTACGGCGCGTGAAGCGGATGGGCCGTGGCCGCGCGATCCCGACGGCGCGCCGCTCTATCCCGGCGACGCCAGATCGCTGTCCGCCGACGAGCGCGACCGCCTCATCGACACCGGCGCGCCTTATGCGCTTCGGCTCGACATGGCGGCGGCCTGCCGCCGCGCCGCCGGCCTGAGCTGGACCGAACTGGGCGAGGGGCCCGATGGTGAGCGTGGTGTCGTCCCGGCGCGGCCAGAAGCCTGGGGCGACGTCATTCTGGCCCGCAAGGAGACGCCGACCAGTTATCATCTGTCCGTCGTTGTCGACGATGCGCTCCAGGACATCAGCGAGATCGTACGGGGCCAGGACCTGTTCCACGCCACCTCGGTCCATCGTTTGCTCCAGGATCTGCTCCGCCTGCCCGAACCCGACTACCGCCACCATGGGCTACTTCGCGACGAGGCCGGGCGGAAGCTGTCGAAATCAACCAACTCGACCGGCCTGCGTGAATTGCGCGCTGCCGGCGCCACGCCGGCCGGTATCCGCCAGCTGGTGGGATTAGGTTAAGTTTCTCTGGGGGTTAGCCAAACGCTACCGTGACTCCGGGTGTTCCGCCGTGCCATGCTCGCCTCACGGCCCGGGTTCGAAGGGGATACTTCGAAGGGGAGTTATGGCGGCGAAAACGCGCGCAGCGCGCACTACGGGGACGTCCAAGCGAGTGGCTCGGAAGCGCTCCGGGCCGACCGCCCGGTTGGGCAAGCGCAGCACCAAGCGGGTCGAGCCGGACGTCGTCCAGGCCGCGCTTGCCGCCTTTGCCCATGAGGTCCGCACTCCCCTGACCGGCATTCTCGCGATCAGCGACCTGCTCGCGACGTCGGATCTCGGCGAACGGGAAAGACGCTGGGCCGACACGATCAAGGCCGGGGCCGAGCATCTGGCGAACCTCGCCACCCTGTTCGTCGATGCCGCCAGAACCGGCAAGGGCGTCGGGAAGGGGGGCGGGGGTGGAAGCACGCTGCGGCAGGATTTGTTCGACCTGCGGACTCTTGCCCGCAACGCCGGCGATTCGCTGGCCGGTCGCGCCGCGGCCAAGGGTCTCCAGGCCAAGGTCGATATCTCGGAGAAGCTGCCGGGGCTGGTGGTCGGTGATCCCGTCCGCCTGCGCGCCGCGCTCGAGAACCTGATCGACAATGCCGTGAAATTCACCGAGCACGGTGGCGTGGCGCTCACGGTCGCGCCTTGGCGTTCCGTCAAGAGCAAGGACAAGACCAAGAGCAAAGGCAAAGCAAAGGGTAAAGGCAGCATCGGCGTCGCCTTCGCCGTGTCCGACAGCGGCATCGGCCTCACCATGGCCGAGATCAAGCGGCTGTTCCGGCCGTTTACCCAGGCCAATGTCACCATCGCCTCGCGCTTCGGCGGCGCCGGCCTGGGCCTCTCGTCGGTGAAGCAGCTGGCGCGCGCGATGGGCGGCGACATTACGGTCGCCCCCCGGCCCGGCGGCGGCGCCACCTTCACGTTGACGGTGTCTGTGGATGCCACGGGATCGGGCAAGTCCAGCAGGGCGAAGCGCGAAGCCGGGATGGATGCAGTCCCGGCGCTGCGCTTGCTCAGCGTCGAGGACAATCCGTTCGGCCGCGTCGTGCTCAACACCATCCTGACCGAGCTCGGCCATCATGCCGAGTTCATCGGGCGCGGCGAGGACGCGGTGAACCGGCTCGCGCAGGGCGCCTTCGACGCGGTGCTGATGGATATGGTGCTGCCGGGCATCAATGGCGTCGAGGCGATCAGGCGGATCCGCACCATGGCGACGCCGTTGGCTCAGATCCCCATCATCGGGGTGTCAGGTCGCGGCGAAGACGAAGTCGCCTCACGCGAGGCCGGCGCCGACGCCTTTCTGGTCAAGCCTGTGTCTCCGCGGGCGCTAGCGACTGCGCTGCTTGCAGCGACACGCCGTGAGGAAGCCGCGACTTGATGATCGCGGCGTTGAGCTCGCCGCCGAAAACGAAGATCGCGGCGATGAAGTAGAGGAACACCAGCGCGATGATCACCGAGGCGAGCCCGGCATACATCGTCACGTAATTGTTGGCGAAGCGCGCGAGGTACTGGCCGAAGACGATGCCCGAGATCAGCGACGCCACGATGGTGAAGACGATGCCGGGCAGGATCTGGAGGAACCGGCGCCGTCCCGCCGGCAGCCAGGTATGCAGGATGATCAGCGCCACCACCAACGCGGCGACGGTGATGCCGTAGCGCAGCCAGGTGAGAATCCTCTCGTTGGATTCAACGAACAGCGGAATGTGCGCACGCGCGGCCTCGATGAGCAGCGGCCCGAGCACGATCAGGAATGCCATGGCGAGCGCGGTGAAGGCCGCAATCAGCGTGTATGCGATCGATTCCAGCCGTAGCCAGTACCAGGGCCGCATCTCCACGACCGCATAGGCGCGGTTGAGCGCGACCCGCAGCGCCTCGACGCCGTTGGAGGCGAAGTAGACCGACAGCACCGCACCGATGGTGAATAGGCCGGTGCGGGTCGTGGTCAGCACGTCGTGGACTTCCCCCGAGATCGAATCCGCGACCTGCTTGGGCCAGACCTGGAGCATCAGGCTGGCCGCCTGATCGGCGAGTTCCTTGGAGCCGAAGAAGCCGGCGAGCGAGGTCAGCACGATCAGGAACGGGAACAGCGCCATCAGCGTCGACAGCGCGATGTGGCTCGCGATCGCCCAGCCATCGTCGGCCAGGAACGTGTAGAACGCGTCCATCACGACGACGTAGATGGTGCGGATTGCCTTCACGCGGCACCTGCACAGCTGTTGCCACGCCCTCTTCCCGCACGCGGGAAGCGCATTCCGGCCTCTTCCCGCAAGCGGGGAGAGGCGAAGAGGATGGGCAGTTCGCGCAAATCCAAATTCATCCAGCTAGCTTCTGATATTATTGGCTTAAAAGCCAGATCGGGAACGCCATGGCGGACCGGCGCGCAGGGTGTTATCTACCCTCGGATGGCATCCCTCCTGAGTACTTTCATCCTGCCGATCGCGGCCGGCGCCGTGGCGTTGGTGCTGCTGCTCGGTCTCATCAACATGATGCGCGGCGGCTCGCCCAACACCTCGCAGAAGCTGATGCGCTGGCGCGTGCTGCTTCAGTTCGTGGCGATCGTCATCGCGATGGTCGCCGTGTGGGCGATGGGGCGTTAACATGGTCGTGCTCAACCGCATCTATACGAAAACCGGGGACGACGGCACGACAGCGCTCGGCTCGGGCGAGCGCCGGCCGAAATACGATCTGCGCATCGAGGCCTATGGCACGGTCGACGAGACCAATGCCGCGATCGGCGTGGTCCGCCTTCACACCAGGGATGCACCCGAGCTCGACGCGATGCTTGGCCGCATCCAGAACGATCTGTTCGACCTCGGCGCGGACCTCGCGGTGCCCGAACGTGAGGGCAAGGCGGAGCGGCTGCGGGTGGTGGCGAGCCAGGTCGAGCGGCTCGAGCGCGACATCGACGCGCTCAACGACAAGCTGGCGCCATTGACCTCGTTCGTGCTGCCGGGCGGCTCGCCCGCCGCCGCCTACCTCCATGTCGCCCGTACGATTTGCCGCAGGGCGGAACGCGTGATGGTGGAACTGGCGGCCCGGCCGGAAGAGCCTGTCGGTGCCGCTGGCATTCAGTATATGAATCGCCTGTCGGACTTCCTGTTCGTGGCCAGCCGCACCAGTAACGATGACGGCGCCGGCGACGTGCTCTGGGTTCCGGGCCAGAATCGCTGACCCATTGGGCCGCGCATTTCTGAGCGCCAAAATTACACCCCTTCGCGCGTTGACCGGGCCGGATCAGGCCTTTAGGTTCCGCGCCAGTTGATAAACCCCCTCCCAGATTGAGTGAAAGAGGATCGATGAAGGTCTTGGTGCCGGTAAAGCGGGTGGTCGATTACAACGTCAAGGTCCGCGTCAAGAGCGATGGATCGGGTGTTGAACTCGCCAACGTCAAAATGTCGATGAACCCGTTCGACGAAATTGCTGTCGAAGAAGCGCTGCGCCTGAAGGAAGCCGGCAAGGCGACCGAAGTCGTGGTGGTCTCCATCGGACCGGCGCAGGCGTCGGAAACGATCCGCACCGGTCTCGCCATGGGTGCCGATCGCGGCATCCTGGTGAAGGCCGAGGGTGCGGTCGAGCCGCTCGCCGTCGCCAAGATCCTGAAGAAGATTGCGGACGAAGAGCAGCCGGGCCTGATCATTCTCGGCAAGCAGGCGATCGACGACGACAGCAATCAGACCGGCCAGATGCTGGCCGCGCTGCTCGGCTGGTCGCAGGCGACCTTCGCCTCGAAGCTCGAGGTCGAAGGCAGCGACTTCAAGGTCACCCGCGAAGTCGACGGCGGCTTGCAGACCGTGAAGCTGAAGGGACCGGCGATCGTCACCACCGATCTCCGTCTCAACGAGCCGCGCTATGCCTCGCTGCCGAACATCATGAAGGCCAAAAAGAAGCCGATTGCGGACAAGACCGTGGCCGATTACGGCGTCGACCCCACCCCCCGCCTCGAGGTCCTCAACACGACCGAGCCGGCGGGCCGCAAGGCGGGCGTCAAGGTCAAGGACGTCGCCGAACTGGTGTCGAAACTCAAGAACGAAGCCGGGGTGCTCTGATGACGACGCTTCTGATTGCCGAACACGACAATGCGTCGCTCAAGGATGCGACCAACAAGGCCCTGACCGCAGCGGCCGCGCTCGGCGCGGACGTCGAGGTTCTGGTGGCCGGCGAGAACGCCAAGGCCGCGGCGGACGCCGCGGCAAAGCTCGCCGGTGTGAAGAAGGTGCTGCTCGCCGACGGCGCGCTTTACGCGCACGATCTGGCCGAGCCACTGGCCGCGCTGATCGTCTCGCTGGCGCCGTCCTATGACGCCATCGTCGCGCCCGCGACCTCGCGCTTCAAGAACGTGATGCCGCGCGTCGCGGCCCTGCTCGACGTCATGCAGGTCTCGGAGATCACCAAGGTGATCGCCCCCGACACCTATGAGCGCCCGATCTACGCCGGCAACGCCATCCAGACGGTGAAGTCGAAGGACGCCAAGAAGGTCATCACGGTGCGCACCTCCACCTTCGCCGCAGCGGGTGAAGGCGGCAGCGCGTCGGTCGAGAGCGTCGCGGCGGCGGCCGATCCGGGCCTGTCGTCCTTTGTCGGCGAGGAAGTCGCAAAGAGCGACCGTCCCGAACTGACCTCGGCCAAGATCATCGTCTCCGGTGGCCGCGCCATGCAGAGCCGCGAGAATTTCGCAAAGTACATCGAGCCGCTCGCCGACAAGCTCGGCGCCGGTGTCGGCGCTTCGCGTGCCGCGGTGGATGCGGGCTATGCGCCGAACGACTGGCAGGTCGGCCAGACCGGCAAGGTCGTGGCCCCCGAGCTCTATGTCGCCGTCGGCATTTCCGGCGCGATCCAGCATCTGGCCGGCATGAAGGACTCCAAGGTGATCGTCGCGATCAACAAGGACGAGGACGCGCCGATCTTCCAGGTCGCCGATTACGGCCTGGTCGCCGACCTCTACCAGGCGGTTCCGGAGCTGACGGCCGAACTCGGCAAGCTCGGCAAGTAAACGCGCTAAAACACCGGCCGGAGCCATAAACTCCGGCCGGTGTTGCTTTTTGAGGCGTTTTCTTTGGCGCGGGACACGCCTTCGAAGCGATCCAATCTAGGTTTCGAGGCCGGGTTCTGATTAAATCGGATCTCCCGGCTCGGGGGATAGGCAGGCGCGGTTGATAGCGCGCCGTTCCGGTGGATGACATTATGGCGGCAGTAATCAAGAAGGTCGGCGTGATCGGCGCGGGGCAGATGGGCAATGGCATCGCGCATGTCGCTGCGTTGGCCGGCTTCGACGTGGTGCTCAACGACATTTCGACCGACCGCCTCAAGTCAGGCATGGCCACGATCAACGGCAATTTGACGCGCCAGGTCTCCAAAAAGGCCGTCAGCGAGGACGACAAAGCCAAGGCGATGGCGCGTATCGTGGCCGGCGAGAAGCTGGACGATCTCGCGGACTGCGATCTCGTGATCGAGACCGCGGTCGAGAAAGAAGAGGTCAAGCGCAAGATTTTCCACGAGCTCTGCGCCGTGTTGAAGCCGGAGGCGATCGTTGCCTCCGATACTTCCTCGATCTCGATCACGCGGCTCGCCGCCGCCACGGATCGGCCCGAACGCTTCATCGGCATTCACTTCATGAATCCGGTGCCGCTGATGGAGCTGGTGGAGCTGATCCGCGGCATCGCCACCGACGACCAGACCTTCGAGGCGTCAAAGGAATTCGTCGGCAAGCTCGGCAAACAGGTCGCGGTCTCCGAGGATTTCCCGGCCTTCATCGTCAACCGCATCCTGCTGCCGATGATCAACGAGGCGATTTACACGCTGTACGAAGGCGTGGGCAACGTCGAGGCGATCGACGCGGCGATGAAGCTCGGGGCGCACCATCCGATGGGCCCGCTGGAGCTCGCCGATTTCATCGGTCTCGATACCTGCTTGTCGATCATGCAGGTGCTGCATGAAGGTCTCGCCGACTCCAAGTACCGCCCGTGCCCGCTGCTGGTGAAATACGTCGAAGCAGGCTGGCTCGGTCGCAAGACCCAGCGCGGTTTTTACGACTACCGTGGCGCCAAGCCGGTTCCGACGAGATAAGCTGTCTCGTGCCACGGACGCTGCACAGCGCGTTAGCGATGCGCAGCAGAGCCGGGCCCAGAAGCCTCGTGCAGGCTGAAGCATGGGTCCCGGCTCTGCGGTGCGTCACTTCGTGCCGCGCCGCGTCCGGAGCAAGCCTACCTTTCATGTCCGGTTAACCGCTCGCCTCTAGGTTACGCGCGGTACGAGGGTTTGCGTAATGGACATGATGGCGATGGTCAGCAGCATGCTGGCCTCTCAGCAAGGCGCGCTGCAGTCGAATATCTCGGCGACGCTGATGAAGCAGAACGCGGATGCGGAGAAATCCACCGTCCTGACGCTGCTCGGCGCCGGACAGCCCTCGCTCGCCAATGTCGGCGCCGGCGTCGGCGGCAACATCAACGTCACCGCCTAAAACATCATCGGCTAGAACGACGCGGCGGCTTTACCTGTCGCAGCCCGGATCAGCTTGAGCGCATCCTCGCTCGCCCATTCCGCCGGCCCTGCGATCGTCGCGATCTCGCAGCCTTGCGGATCGACCAGCACCGAGGTGGGCATGCCCAAAGCCCGGCCTATCGCCTTAAGATCCTGAAAAACCTTGGCTTTCTGATCATTGAAATAGCCGAGCCTGATAAGATTGGCCTCTTTCAGGAACGTCTTGGGCTTTTCGGGGTCGCGGGTGTCGATATTGATCGCCACGACCTCGAAATTCGGGCCCGAAAGCTTGCCCTGGAGCTCGTCGAGCGCCGGCATTTCCTTGCGGCAGGGCACGCACCAGGTGGCCCAGAGGTTCACCAGCAGCGTCTTGCCGCGGAAATCCGACAGCTTCTTCGGCTTGCCGTCGGCGTCCTCGAAGGCCAGGTCCGGCAGCTTTAGCGGTGCGGTCGCCATGGTTAGCGCCGCCACCTCGCCATGGGCGAGCGGGGCGATCTTCTGTGCGGTGTTTACCGCGGCCCGGCAGGCGGGATCGCCGGATGGGGGCCGGCCCAGGCCCAGCCCGTATAGCGCGGCAAAGCCAGCCAGGCCCCCGACCACGACGGTAGCGATGACGACGGGGATACGGCGCGTGGTCGACCGCGCTTGCGTTTGGTCGAGCCTGTCGTTGGGGTCGAGCATATTGTTTGTCATCCGGTCGCAGATATGGCTATCAGAGGCCTCTTAATACGGCTGGCAGCCGTCAGCAAACGTGCGGCGGCGACAGGCAAGGCGTGAGCAGGGGATCATGAGCAACAAGATGTGGGGCGGCCGGTTCTCGGAACGTCCCGACGAGATCATGGAAGAGATCAACGTCTCCATCGACGTCGATCGTCACCTCTTTGCCCAGGACATTGCCGCGTCCAAGGCCCACGCCGCGATGCTGGCCGCACAGGGCATCATCACGGCCTCTGATGCGAAAAATATCGGCAAGGGTCTAGACACGATTTTGTCAGAGATCGGCAAGGGCGGCTTCGAATTCAAGCGCGCGCTCGAGGACATTCACATGAATGTCGAGAGCCGCCTGTCCGAGCTGATCGGCCCCGCCGCCGGCCGCCTGCACACCGCGCGCTCGCGCAACGACCAGGTCGCGACCGATTTCCGTCTCTATGTCCGCGACGTCCTCGATGAGACCGACGCCGCGCTCGCCGCGTTCCAGCAGGCGCTGGTCGAGCGCGCGCTGGAGCATGCCGGAACGGTCATGCCGGGCTTCACGCATCTGCAGACCGCGCAGCCGGTGACCTTCGGCCACCATCTGCTCGCCTATGTCGAGATGGCCGCGCGCGATCGCGGCCGGTTCCAGGACGCGCGCAAGCGGCTGAACGAATCCCCGCTCGGAGCTGCGGCGCTCGCCGGTACCTCGTTCCCGATCGACCGTCACGCCACGGCGAAGGCGCTCGGTTTTGATCGTCCGATGGCGAACTCGCTCGATGCGGTCTCCGATCGCGACTTCGTGCTGGAGACCCTGTCGGCGGCCTCGATCTGCGCCGTGCACATGTCGCGCTTCGCCGAGGAGATCGTGATCTGGACCTCGCCGCTGGTCGGCATGATCCGCCTCAGCGACAAGTTCACCACGGGATCCTCGATCATGCCGCAGAAGCGCAATCCTGACGCCGCCGAGCTGGTGCGCGCCAAGACCGGCCGCGTGATCGGCGCGCTCAATGGGTTGCTGATCGTGATGAAGGGCCTGCCGCTCGCCTATCAAAAGGACATGCAGGAAGACAAGCAGGGCGCGATGGAAGGCTTCGCCGCGCTGTCACTCGCGATCCGCGCCATGACCGGCATGGTCCGGGATCTCGTGCCCGATGAAGCGAAGATGAAAGCGGCCGCGGGCGAGGGCTATGCCACCGCGACCGATCTTGCCGACTGGCTGGTGCGGACGCTGAAGATGCCGTTCCGCGACGCCCATCACGTCACCGGCCGCATCGTCGCGACAGCCGCCGAAGGCGGCGTGGCGCTGCACGAGCTCCCGCTCAAGGAGATGCAGGTGATCGAGCCGAAGATCACGAAAGACGTGCTCGGCGTGCTCTCGGTCGAATCGTCGGTGGAGAGCCGGACCAGCTTCGGCGGCACCGCGCCGAAGAACGTGGCGGCGCAGGCCAAGGCCTGGCTGAAGCGATTGGAAAAAGAGCGAAAATTGGGCTGAGGGCAAAATTTCGCTTATGTTTCATGGTCATCCGGGTCTCGCCAGAGCGCGCCAATCTCTGTATGGTGCGCCGCGCGTAGTGGGGATTTCGTCGTGACGTCAAAGTTTCGCCCGGCCGGCTCGGGGTGGGCCATCATTGTCTTGAGCCTGACGGCGCTCGCGCTTGCCGGCTGTGGCCGCAAGGGCCCGCTGGATCTGCCGCCGACCGCCTCCAGCGCGTCCACGGCCAACATCGCGCCACCGACCGATACCGAGACCGAAGCCCAGAAGACGCCGAGCGTGTTCAATCCCACCTATGGCGCGGACGCCGCACCGGCGGCGACCAAGGGCAGGAAGAAACCGTTTATCCTCGACCCGCTCCTGGACGAAAGACCCAGCCGATAGGCTGGGGCAACTGAGCCAACGCCATGAACCATTTTGACTATCGCAACGGCGTGCTGCACGCCGAGGCGGTGAACCTGTCCGAGCTGGCCGCAACAGTCGGCACGCCGTTCTATTGCTATTCGACAGCGACGCTCGAGCGACACTATCGCGTTTTCACCGACGCTTTCGCCGGCGAGAAGGTGCTGGTCTGCTACGCCATGAAGGCGAACTCCAACCAGTCGGTGCTGCGGACGCTCGCCAAGCTCGGGGCCGGCGCGGACGTGGTCTCCGGCGGCGAATTGAAGCGCGCGCTAGCCGCCGGCATTCCCGCAAACAAGATCCTGTTCTCCGGCGTCGGCAAGACGGAAGCCGAGCTGCGTGCCGCGCTGGCCGCCGACATCCTCTGTCTCAATGTCGAATCCGAGCCCGAGCTCGAGCTGCTGTCGCGCCTTGCGACCGAGATGGGGAAGACCGCGCGGATCTCGATTCGTGTCAATCCTGACGTCGATGCCGGCACGCATGCGAAGATTTCGACCGGCAAGTCAGAGAACAAGTTCGGCATCCCGATCGCGTATGCCCGCAAGGTCTATGCGCGCGCCGCAAAGCTTCCGGGCATCGAGGTCACAGGCACCGACGTGCATATCGGCAGCCAGATCACCGACCTCTCCAAGATGGAGATCGCGTTCCGCATCCTGTCCGAATTCGTGCAGACGCTGCGTGCCGACGGCCACAACATTTCGCATGTCGATTTCGGCGGCGGCCTCGGCATTCCCTATTACATGGACCGCGAGGCGCCGCCGGCGCCCGACGCTTATGCCGCCATGGTCAAGCGCGTCAGCCACAATCTCGGCTGCACGCTGATGTTCGAACCGGGCCGCATGATCGTCGGCAATGCCGGCATCCTGGTCGCCAAGGTGATCTACGTGAAGCACGGCGACGGCAAGAATTTCGTCATCATCGACGCCGCCATGAACGATCTGATCCGTCCGACGCTGTACGAGGCCCATCACGACATCCTGCCGGTGACGCAGCCTGCGAAGGGGGCCGCGACCATCATGGCCGACGTCGTCGGCCCGGTCTGCGAGACCGGCGACTACCTCGCACTCGACCGCACGCTGCCGACACCAAGGCCCGGCGACCTCATCGCCATCATGACCGCCGGCGCGTATGGCGCGGTGCAGGCCGGCACCTACAATACGAGACCGCTGGTGCCCGAGGTGCTGGTGAAGGGCGACCAGTACGCCGTCGTGCGTCCGCGCATCGAGGTCGAGCAACTGATCGCGATGGATACGCCGGCGCCCTGGCTGTGAGGCTGTGATCGTCCACGATGAGCGCAGCTACCGCTGCGCCCATCGCTGCATTGACTCCTACTTCTTGAACCGGTCCCTGATCGCGGCGAGGCCGGAATCATAGACGCCGCCGAGGGCATCGACCGCTTCCTTCTCCCGCCCCGGGTCGGGCGTGTAGATGCCGGTCCATGTCACCACCGACGCGCCTTCACCCTTTGCCGTGACCTTGATGGTCGACTTGTACTGGCTCACCGGCAGTGGGCTCGACAGGAACGCGTAGGAATAGCTGTAGTCTTTGTCGTTCCGCGCAGTCTGCGTCTCCACGAACGAGGCCTTGCCGTCCCTGGTGACGAGCGTCCGGGTTGGCGGCGACTTGCCGTCCGCAATGCACTGCCCCACCGGCGGCAGCCAATCCTTGATCGCGCAGAACGGCCCGATGACGGACCACACCTCGGCCGCAGCACTGCTGACCTCGATGCTCCTCGTCAGATTGGCTGCGGACGCCGGCATGACGCTGACGCCCAGGCTGAGGGCGCAAATCGCGGCGCTGCGAACCGAAACGAGCAATCTGGAAGCCGTCGAATCGTATTTCTTCATGGTAATCTCCTGTGTCCGGCGGGCCGCGATTGCGGCGGCCGGCTTGCCAATGCCGGTCGAATAGACGCTCACCACGGTCCGCGGCCAGTTCAGAGAATGAATCGCTGCTGATACAGAAACTGAACTAGGAAGCCGCGCGCCGCGGCCCTAAGGTTGCGCCTTCGCTTGTCACGGAGGACCGCATGACCATCGGCAGCTACAGGCAGTTCTGTCCGGTCGCGATGGCGGCCGAAATATTATGTACGCGCTGGACCGTCGTGCTCCTCCGCGAGCTCATTGCCGGCTCGACGCGCTTCAACGAGCTGCGCCGCGGCGTTCCGCGGATGTCGCCTGCCTTGCTCTCGCAACGTCTCAAGGAGCTCGAAGCCGCCGGCATCCTTACGCGCCGGGCGTCGGCTTCCGAGCGCGGTATCACAGAATATCTGCTGACCACAGCCGGACGCGAACTCGGCCCCATCGTCGAGGCGTTCGGCATCTGGGGCCAGCGCCGCATCGAGTCGCATCTGTCGCTTCAGCATCTCGATGTCCAGCTGTTGATGTGGGACATGCGGCGGAATTTGAACACGACGCCGATGCCGACCCGCCGCAGCGTGCTGCAGTTCGCGTATCCGGAGTTACCTTCGACGCAGCGATTGTGGTGGCTGATCGTCGATCCCGACGACAGTGTCGACCTCTGCTCGATTGATCCCGGTTTCGACGTTGACCTTTACGTGTCGGTTGATCTGCGCACCATGACGGCGATCTGGATGGGGCTCGATACCGTGCGCGCGGCCGTCGCAAGCCGGCGGATGCTGCTCACCGGCGACCGGCAGCTTGCCGCGGCCATGCAAAGCTGGCTGGGCCTCAGCCCGTTCGCCAAGGAACGCAAGCTGGCGAGCTGATGCAGGGCGGCGCAATTCAGTATTTGTATCGCCCCGCTACAGTTCCCGTACTGGCGAGCCCGCGCCGTGTTCTGGCACCCCAGTGATGCCCGCCTGTATCAACGCGGAGCTGAACTCGAGCCAGGAGACACGACATGACAGCGTATCTGATCGCGGACATCAAAGTAACTGACGGAAAATGGGTGCCGGACTATGCGGCCTCCGTTCACGACCTCGTGCACAAGCACGGCGGCAAGTACCTTTCGCGCAGCGGCAATGTGAAGACGCTGGAAGGTACCCCTCTCGACACCTCGCTGATCGCGATCATGTCGTTTCCAACGGCGAAAGCGGCCGAGTCTTTCGTCACTGATCCCGCCTACGGCCGCTTCGCGGCAGCGCGCAGGGGCGGCAGCGAGAGCCGCTTCCAGTTGATCGACGATACGGACTTGGCCGGCACGATTCCCTATCTTGCCAAGGCTTGAACTGCATCTTCGTCAAACACTCGGCCGCAGGCGGAGACGTGCCCGGCCAACACAGGAGATTGGAATGAACGATTCGCTCGCCGGCGCCGGCCTGCTTCGCATGCTTTTCGTAGCTTGCAGCGTGGCCTTCATGCTCGGACTTTCCGGCGCCGCGTCGGCCCGGGTCACGCGGTGCGACGTTACGTGGGTCAGCTGCAACAACACCGCTGCGAAATGCTCGAGCGAGAGACGGTGCATGCGCAGGTGCGACGAGAAGTACATCAAATGCAGCGGGGGCTCGGCCTCCCTGCAACTGGAGCAGCCGATCGACCTTCTGGAACTTGGCAGACGCCGCTCGTAGCAGATCGATCCAAGGAGGACAGCGCAGCGCCGGTCTTCGGCGCTGCGTTCTCGTGTTGGCGCTAGCTGGGTGGCCTGGCGCCCACCACAACACCCGCCTTCTTCTCGATCGGCTTGATCGCCGCGGTGAAATCGGACTCGGCGCCTTCCGCGCTGATGACCGTCTCCCACAACCGGCCGACCGCATCCGCGACCTCCATCGACAGGCCAAGCTGCTTCATCTCCTCCAGCGCGAGCCGCACGTCCTTCACCATCAGTCCCGTGGCGAAGCCGAAGTCGAAGCTGCGCGGCAGCACCGAGCGCGGAAACTTGTCGCGGCTCGCGGTGTTCATGCCGGAGCCGGCATTGATGACGTCGATCATCACGGCGGGATCGAGCCCCGCCTTGACGCCCATCACCACCGCTTCGGAGGTTGCCACGATCGCGGTGGCCGACAAGAAGTTGTTGGCGAGCTTCATGGTCTGCGCCGCGCCGGGCTTCTCGCCGATGAAGAACACTTTCCCGATGATGTCGAGCGCGGGCTTGAGCAGCTCGAACTCGGTCTTCGGTCCCGAGACCATCACCGCGAGCGTGCCTTTCTCGGCGCCGCCGACGCCGCCGGAGACGGGGCAGTCGATCTGCACGATGTCATGCTTGGCGAGCAGGCCGTGAATCCTCACCGCCATCGCCGAGCCGACGGTGGAGAGATCGATGAAGCGTTTGACGCGGCTCCCCTCGACCACGCCGTTCGGCCCCGTCGCAACCGCGAGCGAAGCCTGCAGCGAAGGCAGGCTCGCCATGACCGTCTCGACCTGGTCGGCGACGTCCTTCGGCGACGTCGCCGCAGTGGCGCCGCGCGCCACCAGCTTGTCGACGACCTCTTTGCGCGTGTCGAACACGACGAGCCGGTTGCCGGCCTCGATCAGCCGCCGCGCCATCGGGAAACCCATGTTTCCGAGGCCGATGAATCCGATGTCCATGGTGTTTCCTTGTGTTGAATATTCGTTGTTGTTGATCGGCGCGCATCCATCCTCGGTGTCGTCCTGGCGAAAGCCAGGAGCCATTACCCCAGGGAGATGTTGTGGTGCGAGGTGGTAACTCCGAGTGCCCGTAACCACACCTGCCGGTGGCTATGGGTCCTGGCTTTCGCCAGGACGACGTGGAGGAGGGACGTCGCGTTACCGTCCCTCACACCGGCGCGGCTCACGCCTTGGCGTCGATCTCCGCGAACACCTCGCGCGCGATCCGAAAACTGTCGACTGCGGCCGGCATGCCGCCATAGATCGCGACCTGCATCAGGATCTCGCGGATCTCGTCGCGGCTGACGCCGTTGGTGAGTGCGCCCTTCAGATGCGCGCGGAATTCGTGCTGACGATTGAGGATCGCGATCATCGCGATGTTGAGCATGCTGCGGGTCTTGCGCGGCAGCTCCTCGCGGCCCCACACCGTGCCCCAGCAATATTCGTTGAGCATCTCCTGGAACGGGCGGTTGAAATCGTCGACGGTCTTCAGGGCGTTGTTGACATAGGCCTCGCCCAGCACCGCTTTGCGGACTTCCAGGCCCTTGTCGTGCATCTTCTTGTCCATGGCGTTTCCTTTGTTTTCCTTGGCTGCCGGCGCGGAAATTACGGGGTTGCGGCGGGCCAGTCACGTCCTCGTGTTATGCGGGAAAAGGGGTGTCTCCCGTACAGGAACGGATGCCTCAGTGCTGCCGTTGTGGTACGCTTCTCTACCGGGCAACCTGGAGAGTTGATTGAACGGCGTCACCCCCGACCCGTCAGACCCGATCCGCGATGGCGACGCTCTGTCGCGGCTGAAGCTGGCGCAAGCCCTGCAGCGGGCCACTTATGCCATCGCGTGGGAGCGTGCCTGGCCAAATTTGGCGCGGCTTCTTACCGTCGCTGGCCTGTTCCTGGTGGTGTCATGGGCCGGCCTCTGGCTGGCGCTGCCGTCCATTGCCCGCGCCATCGGGCTCCTTGTCTTCGCCGGCATCGCGATTGCCGTCCTGTTCCCGTTGAGTCGCTTTCGCTGGCCGAGCCGCGAGGAGGCGCTGGCCCGGCTCGACCGCGGCTCCGGCATCCGTCACCGGCCGGCCACCACGCTGACGGACACGCTGAGCTCGCAGGACCCGGTTACGCAGGCATTGTGGCGGGCGCAGCGCGAGCGCACGCTGGCTTCGATCAAGCGCATCCGCGCCGGTCTGCCGAAGCCCCGGCTCGCTCTGCATGATCCCTGGGCGCTGCGCGCGCTGGTCATGGTGATGCTGGTTGCGACCTTCTTCGCCGCTGGCGACGAGCGTGCGATGCGGCTCGGGGCCGCCTTCCACTGGAACGGCGTGCTGGCCCCGACGAATGTCCGCGTCGATGCCTGGGTCACGCCGCCGCTCTACACCGGCAAGCCGCCGGTCATCCTGTCGGCCGCGAACAAGGAGGCCGCCGCGCTGCCGGCCAGCGGCCAGCTTGCCGTTCCCGCAGGCTCGACCCTGATCGTGCGCTCCTCCGGCGGCAGCCTGGATGTTGTCGTCTCCGGCGGCCTCAAGGAAGTCGCGCCCACCGAAGCTGCGCCCAAGGGCACCAACGAGAAGCATTTTACCATCAGCGGCGACGGCACCGCGCATGTCCGCGCGCCCTCGGGCCAGCCGCAATGGGCGTTTGCGGCAACGCCGGACCGGGCGCCGACGATTGCGCTGGCCAAGGATCCCGAGCGCCAGGCCCGTGGCGGACTCCAGCTCACCTACAAGGTCGAGGACGATTACGGTGTCACCGGCGCCGACGCGCAAATCGGGCTGCGTCCCGGCGATGCCAAAGATGGTGTCAAGGATGGCAGCAAGGAGGCCGACACCAAGGCCGCCGCGCGGCCGCTATTCCAGCCACCGCAATTTCCGCTCGTGTTGCCGAATGCGCGCACCCGCAACGGCGTCGGCCAGACGGTGAAGGATCTCAGCGAGGATCCCTATGCCGGCGCCGACGTCACGCTGACCCTCACCGCCAAGGACGAGGCCGGCAACCAGGCCAGGAGCGAGCCCTTCAACATGCGCCTGCCCGAGCGGCTGTTCACCAACTCGCTCGCGCGCGCGCTGGTCGAGCAGCGCCGCATCCTCGCGCTCGACGCCAACAAGAATTCGGATGTCTATGCCGCGCTCGACGCGCTGATGATCGCGCCCGAATTGTTCACGCCGGATGCGGGCTGCTATCTCGGCCTGCGCAGCCTGGCGCTGCAGCTGGAAGCCGCCCGCACCGACGACGCGCTGCGCGATGTGGTGGGAAGCATGTGGGCGTTCGCGGTCACCATCGAGGACGACGGTGTCGCCGGCAGCGTCAACGCCGCGCTGCGCTCGGCTCAGGATGCGCTCAAGCGTGCGCTGGAACGCGGCGCCAGCGAGGACGAGATCAAGGCGCTGACGCAAAAGCTTCGCGAGGCGATGGCCGGCAAGGTGCGCGATCTCGCCCGGCGCGCCGAGCAGAATCCGCTTGGACCGCGGCAGCCTTTCCCGGCAGAGGTTCAGCTCATCCTCGACAAGTCCGTCGAGCTGAAACAAAAGACCCAGAACGCCACGCCCGAGCAGCTCGAAGAGCTGGCGAAGCAGCAGGACGCGTTGCGCGAGCAGCTTCAGGCCTATCGCAAGTCGGCGAACAACCGGGCGAAGCCGGGCAACGACGGTGCCAACCAGTCGACGCGAGACCGTAAATGCGGAAGCTAGCACGCGTGCCAGTCTTGAAGGCGATCTCGATCGCCTGCCTCGCCTTCCTGTTGGGAGGCGTCTCGCCCGTGGCTGCCCAGCAGGATCAGGATGTCGATGCCCTGCTCGATGGCGCTGAAAAGGCGATGCAGGATTCCGGCGACAGCCTCAGGCAGAAGGAATCCGGCAAGAGCCTGAACAATCAATCCGATGCGATTCAGAAGCTCGAGGACTACAAGCGCGCGACGGAAAAGAGCCAATCCTCCAATCGCGATCGTTCGGTCATCACGCAGCGCGACCTCGACGAATTGCTGAAGCAAATCGAGAAGGCGGCGCGCGAAGGCAATAAAGAAGCGGCCCAGCGCATGCTCGAGCAGCTCGCGCAGATCATGGAAAACCTCCAGATGGCGCAGCCCGGGCAATCCGGCGACAGCGATATGGAGCAGGCGCTCAACGAGCTCAGCGACATGATCCGCAAGCAGCAGCAATTGCGCGACAAGACTTTCAAGCAGGGCCAGGATTCCCGGCGTGAGCGCTCGCGCAGCAAGCAGCAGGGCGACCAGTCGATGTCGGATCTCCAGCGGGATCAGCAGTCGCTGCGGGATCGCCTGAAGAAGCTGCAGGACGAACTCGCCAAGCGCGGCCTCACGCAGAAGGGGCAAAAGGGCCAGAAGAGCCAGGGCCAGAAAGGGCAGAAGGGTCAGCAGGGCGAGCAGGGACAGCCGGGCCAGGATGGCGATCAGGACGGCGACGAGGGCGATGACGACGGCAGTCTGGACGCCGCCGACGGGGCCATGGGCGATGCCGGCTCGCAGCTCGGCGAAGGCAATTCGGACGGTGCGGTGGACGCGCAGGGGAAAGCGCTCGAGGCCTTGCGCAAGGGCGCGCAGAAGATGGCCGAGGCGATGCAGCAGGGCGATGGCGACGGGCAGGGCGATGGCCCCGGCAACCGTGCCGGCCGCCAGCAGAGCGGGGGCAATCAGACCGATCCGCTCGGCCGCCCCCTTCACGGCCGCGATCTGAGCGACGACTACACGGTCAAGATTCCCGGCGAGATCGACGCCCAGCGCGTCCGCCGTATCCTCGAGGAGCTCCGCCGCCGCTTGGGGGATAGCTCGCGCCCGCAGATCGAGCTCGACTATATCGAGCGGCTGCTGAAGGATTTTTGAGGCTGTCGCAGCTTTCGTAGCCCGGATGAGCGAAGCGATATCCGGGGCCGCCGGTCCCGCATGTCGCTGCGCTCATGCGGGCTACAAGCTACGAACCCGAGGCCGTTACCCCTTCTTCGCCGCCAGCGCATCCGCCACCGCCGTGCGGATGTCGGCGACCGAGAATGGCTTGGTCACGACGTCGTGCACCAGCGCATTGAGGTTCGAGGCGCGCTCGCGCTGGTCGGCAAAGCCGGTCATCAGCAGAATGGTCAAATCGGGGAAATCGCGTGCGACGGAAAGCGCCAGCGCGATGCCGTCCATCACCGGCATCTGGATGTCGGTGAGCAGCAGGTCGAACCCGCCGTCGGCGCGCGTGAGGATCTCCAGCGCCTCGGCGCCGTCTTGCGCGGTGACGATCTCGTGGCCGTCCATGGCGATCGCGCGCGCCACCAGCTGGCGCATCGAATCCTCGTCGTCGGCGATCAGGATCTTGGACATGAGACCAACCTCGGGATCAATCTCGCCACCAACTTTGCCTGCGAGACCTGCGAAATCGATTACACGCTGCCACCGGCAATGTCGCGCCGGTTGAAGAAGCGAACGTCGATATTGCGGCCCTCCGGCGGCGGCGAGGCCAGGCGCGAGCGGAAGAAGGCGCGCTCGCCGGGCTGTAGCACGGTCTGTTCCAGAACGGCGTTCCAGGCGTAGATTTCCGCGCCCTGCGCGTCGCGCACCGCGAAGCGCAGCCGGGGAATGTCGAGCGGCTTCTTGCCCTGGCCCACGATCACGCCCTCGATTACCAGCACCTGCTTACCGTCTACGGTTTCGCTGGAGAGCTTGACGTCCTTGAAGGCCAGTGCGCGCAGGTTCACTTCGAGGCCGACCATCCTGTAGAAGGCGGCCGTCTGCGGCAGCAGCCGCACCATGTCGCCGCGCCAGATCACCAGCGCCAGCACCAGCGCGCCCATGGCGACGCAGGCGGTTGGCAGGCCGAAATGGGATTTTCGCGGGGCCGCCGTGGCCACCGGACGGCGCACTCGGGCGCCGCGGCGGCGGCCGAACAGGCCACGGAACCAGGACTGGTGCTGTTCGCCGACGACTTCCTCCTCGACGGACCGGGCGGCCGCGGACCATTCGTCCTCGGTGTCGGTGGCTTCCTGGTCCGGCCAGTCGCTGGCAATCGAGGGGCTGTCAACGACAGGCGCGTCAGCGGCGCCGTCGTCCCGGGCATAGGAGTTCCACTGCTCGGCGAGATCGGACTGGTCGTCGCCCCGGCTGGCCGCGGCCATGGCTGGGACAGATGCCTCCTCGATGGCATCCTCGGCATGGGCGACCCAGGTTTCCTTGCAACGGGAACAACGCACGGTCCGGCCGTTCGCCCCAAGGCTCGCGGGCTTGATGGCGTAGGATGTCGTACAATGAGGGCAGACGATATGCATGGACGAGCCTTGATGCATGGACAAGTCTTGACGTTGACACGGTCGCGGAGAACCGAGCGGGAAAGATGCTGCCAATTATGCTACAGGACGACCGTTAACGAACCGGAAACCATAACGGCCGCAAAACCCGCTGATCGCGTATGGCGGAGCACAGCCGTGCGGCCCGCGGCCTCTCTCGAACGGAGCTGAGCTTGGTTCGGTTCGAAAATGTCGGATTGCGTTACGGCCTGGGGCCCGAGGTCCTGCGCGACCTCAACTTCCAGATCCCGGCGCATTCTTTCCAGTTTCTCACCGGCCCGTCCGGCGCCGGCAAGACCTCATTGCTGCGCCTGTTGTTCCTCTCGCATCGCCCGACGCGGGGGCTCGTCAATTTGTTCGGTCACGACATCTCGCAACTCGGCAAGGACGAGATCGCAGACTTGCGCAAGCGCATCGGCATCGTGCTCCAGGATTTCCGCCTGCTCGACCACATGACGACCTATGAGAATGTCGCGCTGCCGTTCCGCGTCATGGGCCGCAGCGAATCGAGCTACCGCAAGGAGGTCATCGATCTCCTGAAATGGGTTGGGCTCGGCGAGCGCATGGATGCGCTGCCGCCGATCCTGTCCGGCGGCGAAAAGCAGCGCGCGGCGATCGCGCGCGCCGTGATCTCCCGGCCGCAACTGCTGCTGGCCGACGAGCCGACCGGCAGCGTCGATCCGACGCTCGGCCGCCGCCTGCTGCGGCTGTTCATCGAACTCAACAAGTCAGGCACCGCCGTCATCATCGCCACCCACGATATCGCCCTGATGGACCAGTACGAGGCGCGACGCTTCGTGCTGCACCAGGGACGGCTGCACGTCTATGAATAGGCCCGACGAGCGCGGCGTGCTGGTCGATCTCGGACAGGAGGGTCCGCCGCTCCCGGCCAGGGCGCGCAACATGTCGCCGATCGTGCCGCGCGCCTCGATCCACGGCCGCGCGCTGGTCGCCGTCGTCGCTATCATGACCTTCCTGGCCTCGATGACGACCGGCACGGTGCTGCTGGTGAGCGCCTCCGCCGCCGAATGGCAGTCGGATGTCGCCAGCGAGATCACCATCCAGGTCCGCCCGCAGACCGGCCGCGATCTCGAACGCGACACCGCGGCGGTGACCGAGGCCATGCGCGCACAAGCCGGCATCGTCGAGGTCAAGCCGTTCACGAAGGACGAGAGCGGCAAGCTGCTCGAGCCCTGGCTCGGCACCGGGCTGTCGATGGACGATCTGCCGGTGCCGCGCATGATCATCGCGCGCGTGCAGCCCGGCACGGCGCTCGATCTCGGCGCTCTGCGCGCCCGCGTGACCCAGGTGGCGCCAAGCGCCAGCGTCGACGACCACCGCGCCTGGATCGAGCGCATGCGCTCGATGACCAACGCCACCGTGCTCGCCGGCCTCGGCATCCTCGCGCTCGTCATCGTCGCCACCATCATCTCGGTGTCGTTCGCGACCCGAGGCGCCATGGCGGCGAACCGTCCGATCGTCGAGGTGCTGCATTTCGTCGGCGCCGGCGACCGCTACATCGCCAACCGCTTCCTGCGTCATTTCCTCAGGTTGGGGCTGGAGGGCGGCGTGATCGGCGGTGGCGCCGCCATGCTGGTGTTCGGCTTCTCCGAGTCGATTGCAGGCTGGTTTTCCGGCACCCCCGTCGGCGACCAGTTCGCCGCGCTGCTCGGCACCTTCTCGCTGCGGCCGTCCGGCTACATCGTGCTCGCGGTGCAGGCCGTGCTGATCGGCGCCATCACCGCGGTCGCCTCGCGCCAGACGCTGTTCGCGACGCTGAATGATGTCGATTGAAATGGTTTCTTCCTTCTCCCCTCGTGGGAGAAGGTGGCGCGAAGCGCCGGATGAGGGGTTCTATCCACGTGCACGAACGTCGATGCCAGTTCGCGGAGACATACCCCTCACCCGTGGGGGCGCGGGGGGGGGGGGGCCCCCCCCCCCCCCCACGGGGGGGGGGGGGGGGGCACCCGTACAACCGGGTGACCCCCCAAAAAAACCCCCCCCCCCGCCAAAAGCCCGATCGTTGTGTCCCCC
>NZ_JBVVPL010000003.1:147104-169604 GCF_055807615.1 Bradyrhizobium sp. MV1.5
CCCCGTGGGGGTTTCGGGGGCGCCTCCGCCGGGTTGGGGGGGTTTTCCCCCCAAACCAACCCCCCCCCCCCCCCCGCGGGTCTACACCCCCCCCCCCGCCCCCCCCCCGCGGGGCCCCGCCACCCTCTCCCACAAGGGGAGAGGGGAAATCTAGTTCGCGGCCCCAGTGCTTCGCCACATCGATTGAGGCCGACAAACCGGACTCCACTTCGCCTCAAAACGTCCTAAAATCACCTCCGGGAAGGGATCACCGACATCGCATGACCGCGCCGACCGACGATCGATCGCCGAAACTGCCGCGCGGCTGGCTGCGCGCGGCGGTGATGTCGACGATTGCGCTCGCCTTCGTCGGCGCGGCGGCGGGCTTCATCGCGTTTCTGTCGCAATTGCGGGGCGCCGAGATCGCGCCGGACCGCAAGGCGGACGGCATCGTAGTTCTGACCGGCGGCTCCTCGCGGGTGTCGGATGCGATGGAGCTGCTCGCTGCCGGTTACGGCAGGAGGCTCCTGATCTCCGGTGTGCATCCGACCTCGACGGCGAGCGACATCTCCCGGACGCTGCCGGAGAACCAGTCCTTCATGCGTTGCTGCGTCGATCTCGACCGCACGGCGGTCTCGACCCGCGGCAATGCCGCGGAAGCGCGGCGCTGGGCCGCGGGACGCGGCTTCAAATCGCTGATCGTGGTGACCTCGAACTATCACATGCCGCGCGCGCTCGTGGAATTCTCGCATGCGATGCCGGAGACGACACTGATCCCGTTCGTGGTGGTCGGCGACAAATGGCGCGAGGAGCCGTGGTGGACCTCGGCGTCCACCTTGCGGCTGCTCCTGTCGGAATACGTCAAGTACATCGCGGCCGAGCTCAGGGTGCGGTTGGAGGATTTCGGGATTGACCTTTCGCCCGAGATGTCGGAGCAGCCTTCCGGGCTGCAGCCGAAGCGGCCCGCCACCGCACAGGCCAATTGATCGGCAACTGATCGGCAATTGATCGGATCCTCGATGTTCTTGATTTTCCTGCGATCACTCGTGTTCAACGTGCTGTTCTACGCCGTGCTGGTGTGCCTCGCGATCGTGGCGCTGCCGACCTTCGCATTGCCGCCGCGCGCCATGCTCACGGTCGCGCAATGGTGGGCGAAGGCGACGCTGTTTCTGATGCGGGCCGTCTGCAACATCAAGGTGGAATTCCGCGGCCTCGAAAGGATACCGACGGGACCATTGGTCGTCGTGGCGAAGCACCAGTCGTTCTGGGAGACGTTCGTCTTGCCGGGCTTTTTCAACCGTCCGATCTTCATCCTCAAGCGTCAACTCATGCAGATCCCGGTGTTCGGCCAGTTCCTGGTCAAGACCGGTATGATCGCGATCGACCGCAACGCCGGCGTCAAGGCGCTGCTGGACATGACGCGGCGTGCGCGGGAAGCGGTGCGCAGCGGCGCGCAGCTCGTGATCTTTCCCGAAGGCACGCGCCGCGCTCCGGGCGCGCCCCCGGACTACAAGAGCGGATTCGCGCAGATCTATTCGTCCTGCGGCGCGCAGTGCCTGCCGATCGCGCTCAATTCCGGCCTGTTCTGGCCGCGCCGCACCTTCATGCGCTATCCCGGCACGCTGGTGGTGGAGTTCCTCGATCCGCTGCCGCCGGGCTTGCCCAAGGACGAGTTTCTCTCCCGTGTGCAAACGGTGATCGAAGACGCGACCGGCCGCCTCGTCGAAGCGGGCCGCAAGGAGCAGGAGCAGCTGATCGGCTCGGCGCCGAGCTATGCGCCGTCGGAGAGCTAGCGGTTTTCCCGATCGTCCACCGGAGCCGGCGCGTGCTGAGAATGCGCATCACCATGCAGCATCATGGCAAGCTGATGCAGCGGCGCATCGCGAAAACCTTCGGCCTCGATCGCCCTCACCGTCGCGGTCACGTAGTCGCGGTTGGCGCCGGACTGGCCGTGGCCCTGGAGCACGTGGCGATGCTGGTCGGTGAGCGACAGCCGGCCGGCATATTGCACATGGCCGCGATCGACGACATAGGCGAGCGCGGAGACGCGCTGCCGCGCGTCGTTCTCCAGCCACACCGAGCGCATGACTTCGCGATAGACCGACGTCACCTGCTCGCGCGCGCGCAAATAGGCGACGACGTCGGCGCGGTTCTTTTCGGCGACGCGGAAGGCGATGCCGCGACAGGCGCCGCCGCGGTCGAGTCCGAGCACCAGACCCGGCTTCTCCGGCGTGCCACGGTGGACGAAGGAATAGACACAGAGCGCACGATGCTCGCCGACCAGCCGCGCCGGGACGCGCTCCTCGAATTCGAAGCCCGGCCGCCACATCAGCGAGCCGTAGCCGAACACCCAGAGGTCGCCTTTGGCTGTGGTGACGGAGGGGAGGGTGATTTCCGACATTTCGGGCACGGCTACCAGAACCGCGCCCCCAAGCGAAGCGAATTCTCAGCCTTTCGTCGCAGCCGCACCTCGCTTACATTTGACAAAATCAGGGGTCAAAGGATCGCCGCATGTCCGATATGACCGTTGCCGCGCGCCGGCGCTCCCGCTGGGGCCTTTTCATCGCCCCTGTCATCCTCCTGATCCTCGCGGTGGCGTGGAGCTGCTTCTGGTTCTATGCGGCGTCGCAGGCCGAAATCGCCGCCGACGCCTGGCGCGCGCAGGAGGCCAGATCCGGCCGCGTCTATGATTGCGCCAAGCGCTCGATCGCGGGCTTCCCCTTCCGCTTCGAGGTCCAATGCTCCGGCGCCAGCGTCGCCCTGGTGTCGCAGAACGCCAGCAAGACGCCGTTCACGGCGAAGCTCGACAACATCCTGGTTGTCGCCCAGGTCTACGATCCCAAGCGCGTCATCGCCGAATTCACCGCACCCGCGACGCTCACTGACGGCGTCACGCAAAGCACCTTCGTCGTGAACTGGAGCAAGGGCCGCAGCAGCGTGTTCGGCCTGCCCGCCGTGCCGGAGCGCGCCTCCATCGTGTTCGAGGAACCAACCGTCAACCGGGTCGACGGCAGCGTGCAGGTGCCGCTCGCGCGCGCAAAACAGGTCGAGCTGCATGGGCGCCTCGCGGATGGATCGCCGTCCGACCATCCCGTGATCGAGACCGTGCTCCAGATCGCGCAGGGCAGCATCCAGGGCGTTCATCCGCTGCTCGCTGAGCCATTCGAGGCCGACACGCGGGCGAAGATCACCGGACTATCCGACCTCACGCCAAAGCCGTGGCCGCAGCGCTTCCGCGAGATCCAGGCCGCCGGCGGCCATATCGAGATCGTGCAGTCCCGGATCCAGCAGGGCGAGATGATCGCGGTTGCGGCCGGCACGCTCGGGCTCTCGGCCAACGGCCGTCTCGACGGCGAATTGCAAATGACAGTGACGGGCCTCGAGCGCGTGATCCCCGCGCTCGGCATCGAGAAGATGCTGGAGGAGGGGGTGCCGCAGGCGACCCTCGATCGCGTTGCGCCCGGCGTGAAGTCACAGGACCTCAACAATCTGTTCGGTGCGCTCGACCGCGCCGTTCCCGGCCTCGGCAAAGTCATCAAGCAGAACGCCAATGCCGGCGTTGCCGCCGGCATCAATTCGATCGGCACCGAGAGCACGCTGGAAGGCAAGAAGGCTCGCAGCTTCCCGCTGAAATTCGTCGACGGCGCTGTGCTGCTCGGCCCGGTCAAGGTCGGCCAGATCCCGCCGCTGTATTGATTGCTGTAGCCCGGATGGAGCGAAGCGCAATCCGGGAATCTTGCCTCAAGCGACGGAGGTCCCGGATTACGCTTGCGCTCCATCCGGGCTACTTCAGTGCTACGGCTTGTTGCCGAGCTGCGCATGCGGCCGGCCGAAGTCGGGCGCGGCCGAATCCTGGCCGATTTCGACGATGCCGCGGCGGATGGCGCGGGTGCGGGTGAAGTGGTCGAACAGCGCCTCGCCGTCGCCGCGGCGGATCGCGCGAGTGAGCTTGGCCAGATCCTCGGTGAAGGTGCCGAGCATCTCCAGCACGGCTTCCTTGTTGGCGAGGAAGACGTCGCGCCACATCGTCGGATCGGAGGCGGCGATGCGGGTGAAATCGCGAAAGCCGCCGGCGGAGAACTTGATGACCTCGGACTCCGTCACCTGCGCCAGCTCGTCGGCGGTGCCGACGATGGTGTAGGCGATCAGATGCGGCAGATGGCTGGTGATCGCGAGCACGAGATCATGATGATCCGGCGTCATGATTTCGACCTTGGCGCCCATCGCCGCCCAGAACGCGCGCAGGCGATCGGTGGCAGCCGCATCAACGCCCTCCGGCGGGGTGAGGATGCACCAGCGGTTAATGAAGAGCTCGGCGAAGCCGGAGTCCGGACCTGAGTGCTCGGTGCCAGCAACCGGATGCGCCGGCACGAAATGAACGCCATTCGGCAGATGCGGCGCCATATCCCTGACGATGGCGCCCTTGACCGAGCCGACGTCGGAGATGATCGCGCCTCGCTTGAGATGCGCGGCGATCTCCTGTGCCACCGGCCCGCAAGCGCCGACGGGAATGCAGAGGATGACGAGATCGGCGTCCTTCACGGCTTCTGCATTGGTCGCCACGACCTGATCGACGATGCCGAGCTCGATCACGCGTGCGCGCGTCTTCTCCGAGCGCGCGGTGGTGACGATCTCGCCAGCCAGGCCCTGGAGCTTCGCAGCGCGCGCGATCGAGCCGCCGATCAGGCCGAAGCCGATCAGCGCGACGCGCTGGAAATGCGGGGTCGCGCTCATCGTCCGGCCATGAAGTCGCGCAGGCCCTCGACGACGAGGCGGTTGGCCTCCTCGGTGCCGATGGTCATGCGCAGCGAATGCGGCAGGCCGTAATTCTTCAAGCTGCGCAGCACCAGCCCGCGCTTGGTGAGGAAGGCGTCGGCGGCGTCCGAGGTCTTGCCCTCGGTCGGAAAGTGGATCAGCACGAAATTGGCGACGCTCGGCGTCACCTTCAGCCCGAGCTTGCCGATCTCCTCGGCGAGCCAGTTGCGCCAGGTCTCGGTGAACTGCTTCGACATGGCCTGGTGCTCGGTGTCCTCGATCGCGGCAACGGCAGCGTACATCGCCGGCGTCGACACGTTGAAGGGACCGCGGATGCGGTTGACCGCGTCGATGATATGCTCGGGGCCGAACATCCAGCCGATGCGCAGCGCGGCGAGACCGTGGATCTTGGAGAAGGTGTGCGTCACCACCGTGTTCTCGGTGGTCGCGACCAGCTCGATCCCCATTTCATAGTCGTTGCGCGAAACGTAGTCGCAATAGGCCGCGTCCAGCACCAGCAGCACGTGCGACGGCAGGCCGGCGCGCAGGCGCTTGACCTCGTCGAACGGCAGATAGGTGCCGGTCGGGTTGTTGGGGTTGGCGAGCCAGACCAGTTTCGTCCGCGGCGTCACGGCTTTCAGGATGGCGTCAACATCCGCGGTGAGGTTCTTCTCCGCCGCGACGACGTTCCTGGCGCCGACCGCCATGGTCGCGATCGGGTAGACGAGGAAGCCGTGCGTGGTCGAGATCGCCTCGTCGCCATGGCTCAGATAGGTGTGAGCGAGCAGGTTGAGGATCTCGTCCGAGCCGGCGCCGCAGATGATGCGGTTGGGATCGAGCCCGAAGGTGCGCCCGATCGCTTCGCGCAGCACGCGCGAGGTTCCTTCCGGATAGTCTTCCAGATGATCAGCCACGTGCTTGAACGCCTCGATCGCCCTCGGCGAGGGCCCGAACGGCGTTTCGTTGGCCGAGAGCTTGAACACCTTGCGGCCCGGCTCCGGCACCGGGGTCTTGCCGGGCGTGTAGGGAGCAATATCGAGAATGCCGGGGTTCGGCACGGGGCGGGACATCTTTAACTCCGGAATGGCTTAAGCGGTTCGCGACTTACGATTTCGACCCGGTCGGGGGCACCGTATAGCGCGTTGCGTGGCTGCCGACGAGGGCCGTGGAGCGCACCGAGGCACCCGCTTCGATCAGGGCAGTCTTGATTTTGTCGAGGCTGCTCGTCGCGGTGACCGAGACCAGCAGCGCGGCGCCGTCGAAGGCGGTATCGGGCACCGCCACGATCTCGGCGAGCGGCGACAGGGCGCGCGCGACCTCGGCGTTCCACCCCGACACGCGCACGCTGAAGGTCTCGACCTCCGTCACCAGGGCGCTGTCGGCGACGCGCGAGACCGCGAACACGGGCAACGCCGCCGGATGGTCGGCGCGCTCGACGAAAGGCAGCCGTGCGATGATCTTCGGTGCGCCTTCTGCTTCCAGCTCCAGCCACCATGGTGTGCGGCTGGAGGTCGCCGAGACCAGCGCAAGGTCGCCCTTGGATTTCGCCACCGCCTCGACCGCTGCTTGCGCGCTGAAATGCGCGACGTAAGGCACGGTGAATCCGAAATGGAAGCGTACGGAATCGCGCATCGCGGGCTCGCTTGCCGAAATGTCGGCATGCACGGAGAACGGCGCCTGAACGTAAGTGAACGTCGCGATGATGACGCGCCAGATGCTCTCGACGGTGTCGAGCGGCAGGATGCCGCGATGGCGCTGGACGAGGTCACGCATCATGGCGGCCTCGCGCGCCGGACGGAACGCCGAGCCGACCTCCTGGGTCTGCTTCACCTGGATCAGGCGGTCGATGATGTCGCCGCGCTGCATCAGCAGGCGATGCATGCCCTCGTCGATCGCGTCGATCTCCTTGCGCAATTCCTGGAGCGATGGTGGCGCGGGCGGACGTTGGGACATGTCTGTGAGGTGCTGTTGCGAGGCGTTCCAATGCGGATCAGTCGAGCCGTCACCGCTGCGATGGATGTCCTGATTAGGCAGTCGGGGCTGCGAAAGCAAAGAGAATTGCAATGGGAAATCGGGCCTTTTCCGCCCGCGGCGCGACGGGCGAATTTGGGCGATCCGGGCCGCGACTTGACGAAAACCGCCTGAGACGGTAGTTTTTACCCGTTCCGTGGTCATTTGAGCCGGCCGGCTTGCAGCCACGTTAAAAAACTCGCTAAACAGGCCGGGGACGCTTTCGATCCCGGCCGAACCTATCGTTCAGGCCGGGTTTTTCATGGCCTGATGTCAATGCGGTCACTTCTACGATCGCAAACGAGGTCGATGGTCAGATGGTTGGCGTCCAGTCAATTCCGAGTCCCGCGATCACCGCCGACGAGCGGTCGCACGAGGTGGATCATCCGAGCTCGCAGCTCGCGCAGTTCGGCTCGGAGCAGCCGCTGCGGCTCGATTGCGGGGTCGATCTCAGCCCGTTCCAGATCGCCTACCAGACTTACGGCGAGCTGAATGCCGATCGCTCCAATGCGATCCTGATCTGCCATGCGCTGACCGGCGACCAGCACGTCGCCAATGTGCACCCTGTCACCGGCAAGCCCGGCTGGTGGGAGACCTTGGTCGGCCCCGGCCGACCGCTCGATCCCAGCGAGTATTTTATCATCTGCTCCAACGTGATCGGCGGCTGCATGGGCTCGACCGGTCCGGCTTCGATCAATCCCGCGACCGGCAAGGTTTGGGGTCTCGATTTCCCCGTCATCACCATCCCCGACATGGTGCGCGCGCAGGCGATGCTGATCGACCGGCTCGGCATCGACACGCTGTTCGCGGTCGTCGGCGGCTCGATGGGCGGCATGCAAGTGTTGCAATGGACTGCGGCCTATCCGAGCCGCGTGTTCTCCGCGCTGGCGATTGCCTGCTCGACACGACACTCGGCGCAGAACATCGCGTTTCACGAGCTTGGCCGCCAAGCGGTGATGGCCGATCCCGATTGGCACCATGGCGGCTATGCCGACCACGGCCTCCATCCGCATCGCGGGCTCGCTGTCGCCCGGATGGCGGCGCACATCACCTATCTCTCGGACGCCGCCCTGCATCGAAAATTCGGACGGCGCATGCAGGACCGCGAACTGCCGACTTTCTCGTTCGACGCCGACTTCCAGGTCGAGTCTTATCTGCGCTACCAGGGCTCGTCCTTTGTCGAGCGCTTCGACGCCAACTCCTATCTCTATCTGACCCGCGCGATGGACTATTTCGACATCGCCGGCGACCATGGCGGCGTCCTGGCGAAGGCGTTCGCGGGGATCCAGACCCGCTTCTGCGTGGTCTCCTTCACCAGCGACTGGTTGTTCCCGACCTCGGAATCGCGCGCGCTGGTGCACGCCCTGAATGCGTCGAGTGCGCGGGTGTCGTTCGCCGAGATCGAAACCGATCGCGGCCACGACGCGTTCCTGCTCGACGTGCCCGAGTTCTTCGACATCGGCCGTGCCTTCCTGCAATCGGCAGGCAAGGCGCGCGGGCTCACTGCCAAGAAAGCTTAAAGGACGGCTAGCCATGTCTGTACAGGAAGCGTTGCCGCTGGGCGGCGTTGCGACCGGGCAGCCCGGTGATTTTCGCGCCGACCATGTGCTGGTGGCCGAGATGGTCAAGCCGGGCTCGAAGGTGCTCGACGTCGGCTGTGGCGAGGGCGACCTGCTCCAGCTGCTGGAAACCCGCGGCGTCGACGGCCGCGGCATCGAGCTGTCGCGCGAGGGCGTCAACCGCTGTGTCGCCAAGGGCCTTGCAGTGGTGCAGGGCGATGCCGACACTGACCTCGTGAACTATCCGGATGACGCCTTCGACTACGTGATCCTGTCGCAGACGTTGCAGGCGACGCGGCAGCCGAAAGTGGTGCTGGAGAATTTGCTGCGCATCGGCCGCCGCGCCATCGTGTCGTTCCCGAATTTCGGCTTCTGGAAGATGCGGCTCCAGCTCCTGATCGGCGGCCACATGCCGCGGACGGAGAATCTGCCGGCAAGCTGGTATGACACCGCCAACATCCATTTCTGCACCATCAAGGATTTCGTCGAGCTTTGCGACGCGATCGACGTCAAGATGGAACGTGCCGAGGCGCTCGACCTCTACGGCCGTCCGCTGCGGCTGCGGATGCCCTGGTGGGTGTGGAATCTGTTCGGCGAGCAGGGCGTGTTCTTGCTGACGCGAGGCGGCAGGAAGTAGGATTCCCGTAGCCCGGATGAAGCGTAGCGCAATCCGGGATTCTATCCGCGGAGGCGAAGGCCCCGGATTACGCTTGCGCTCCATCCGGGCTACGCGACGGCGCGTATGATGACGTCTTCGCGCTAATGCGCCGCCAACGTCCGCGCATCGCGCACCGGCCATCTTCCCGCTTCCACCAGCGTGACGAACCGTTCCACCGCTTCGTTGAATAGGGCGGGCTCTTCGAGATTGAGCACGTGGCCGGACTTCGGAAACATGGCGAGCCCTGCCGCAGGCAGATGCTTCTTCAGGAACAGGCTTGCGCCCACGCACGGATCGTCCTCGTCGCCGCAGATGATGAGTGCCGGCGTCGTGGCGGCCCTGATCGCGTCCGTGATCGTAAAGATCGAGGGACGGCCGGCCTGGAAGCCGCGCATCGTCCGCGCCGATCCCTGGGCGTCGTGCCGCGCCAGGGCGGCGTAGAAATCGGCGTGGCCGCGCGGGTCCTTCACCAGGAAGGGAATCCGGCTCGGCGCCTCGCGCGTGACTTTTGCGACTTCGGTCGAGCCGAGCATCTCGAATTGCTCCGCGTTGGCGCGGCACTGCTGGCGCCAGGCGTCGAGGTTCTCGATCTCCGAGCCTGAGCCGACGCCGGCGAGCGTCATCGACAGCGCACGTTGGGGCGCGTTGAGCCCGATCTGGAGCGACGAATAGGCCCCCATCGAGAGGCCGACGAAGTGCGCGCGTTCGATCTTGAGATGATCGAGCACCGCGAGCGCATCGGTGTAGAAATGCGTGTAGCCGTAGACCTCGCCATCAGGGACGTCCGATGGCGTGTAGCCGCGCGCGGAATAGGTGATGCAGCGATGGCCGCGCGAGAAGTAGCGCATCTGCGGCTCCCAATTGGTGTAGTCGGCCGCGAATTCGTGCAGAAAAAGTATCGGCGTGCCCGTGCCTGCTTCTTCGAAATAGAGGCGGCAATTGTCTTTCGTGAGGGCGTGAGGCATCCGGTTTTCTCCCTGAGGTGGCTGCGGCATTGGAATGCCGTCCTGCGGTCAGCGCATACGATCCTAACACTTGTTAATCATCGTCCAAATTCTTCGGGACCGCGTCTTGTTCTTGCCACATCGGGATACTGATACAGCCCGCGGATGTCGGCCACCGCACGGGCCGATTGGGAAGTGGGGGTGTCAACGAAGGATGAAGAATGTTCGAGTTGTTTGCGTCTCGCCTGTCGCGCTGTGTCGTCGCGCTGGCTGTTTTCTTCGCGGCGGTCGCCGCGCTCACCTCTCCGGCGTCAGCACGATCTCATCGTCATAGCGCAGAGCGGCACGCTTACGCGCATCACGCCAGCAGACATCATCATTTCCGGTATCATGCACGCAGCTCGCGCTTCGAGCGCGGTGCGGCGCAATTGCAGGCGAGCGGCTTCGGCAACACCTTCGCCAGCTATGACCCGAACGCCAATAGCGGCGGCATCGCCATGAGTGGAAGCGGTGGAATGGCCATGATGGGCAGCGGTGGAATGGTTACCAGCGGTGGGATGACCACGCGCGCCAGCCGTCGAATCGCCACGAGGCGTGGGGGTGGGATGGCCATCAACGCGAATGTTGGCGGCTTGGCCAATAGCGCGACGAGCAGCGGCGGCTTCGGCGGCGGGTCGGGCCTCGTGTCCGAGGCACGCCGCTATGTCGGCGGCAATCCGACCGGGCGCGGCAGCCTGTGGTGCGCGCGGTTCATGAACATGGTGCTTGAGAAGACCGGTCACCGTGGCACCGGCTCCGATATGGCGAATTCGTTCGCGCATTACGGCACGCGCGTCTCCGGTCCGCAGGTCGGCGCCATCGCGGTCATGTCGCGCGGCGGCCGGGGCGGTCATGTCGGCATCGTCACCGGCGTCGACGCGCAGGGCAATCCGATCATGATCTCCGGCAACAACGGCAACCGCGTCCGCGAAGCACCGGTCTCGCGCGGCCGGATCTATGCGTATGTGATGCCGAACTGACGGCCTCATTGCGAGCGAAGCGAAGCAATCCAGAAGCCCTCCGCGGGTGCCCCCTGGATTGCTTCGTCGCTTCGCTCCTCGCAATGACGGAGTACGGGCCGCGTCACACCAGCTTCGGCTCTTCCAACGCAACCGTATCGCCCACGCCGATGTCGCCGTCGGCGATCACCTCGGCATAGATGCCGCAGTCCATGTGGCCGAGATTGCTCGATAGCGTGGCCGGGATTTCGAGATCGCGCCTGGCGGTATCAGGCTCGACATTAGTGGCCGGGCAGCGCTTGATGCGCTTGACCACTTGCAGCCGGGCCTGTCCGATCGCCAGCGTCTGGCCGACGAGGTCGAGCTCGGACCAGGCCGGCCAGCCCTTCACGTAGAGATTGGCGCGGAAGCGCAGCGGGTGGACGGCGGTGCCGCCGAGCATGGTCTCGAGCGCGCGGACGCTGTCGAGATTGATGATGGACACGACCTTGCGGGCGACATCGGAAAAGCTGTGGTCGCGGCCGGACAGGATCTTGGGCGGGCCCTTCAGCTCCGGCTGGAAGTTCTCGCTGAAATAGCCCTCGATGGCGGCGCGCCCGGCGGCGGTCTCGAGGTCGCCGCTGGCGACGATCTGGCCGTCCTTGCGGATGGTCAGGCGGTTGGTCGCGTCCTCGAACCGGCTCTCGAGCGAAGCCAGCCGCTCATTGCGCGCCAGCATCAGGAACTGGATCTTCGGCTTCCACTGCGGCTCTTCCGGATCGAAGCCGCTGGGGCCGTTCTCGATGGCGTAGCGGCGGTCGGCAGGCAGGGTCTGGCCGGCTCGCAGGGAGACGCGGGGCAGGGGCTCCGGCGTCAGGCCCTTGATCGGGTAGCGGTAGAGGCCGGTGATCTCGGCGGTCTGGCTGGCTGTGATTGCGCTCGGTGTCATGCCGCTACTTAGGGGATTCGGCCCACGGGCGCCAAGCGGGCGGATATGCGCACGAAATTGTGAACTCGCCTCTTCCGGTCCGAGGCCTCGCTTCCCACATCTGGGTCAGGCCGGCGCCAGCGCCGGCTGATAACGACCGTTGCCGGTTGAGAAACGTCAATGCGGTCATCGGAAACCCAATGAAGATGCCGTTTGGAGTGCCTTTGAGGGCTCCAGGGGCAGGCCGAGGGAAAGATCACGATATGAACATCGAAAAATACACCGAACGCTCCAGGGGCTTCGTCCAGTCCGCGCAGTCGCTTGCGGTGCGCGAAGGGCACCAGCAGTTTTCGACCCTGCACGTCCTGAAAGGA
Organism: Bradyrhizobium sp. MV1.5; assembly: GCF_055807615.1. NCBI lineage: Bacteria > Pseudomonadati > Pseudomonadota > Alphaproteobacteria > Hyphomicrobiales > Nitrobacteraceae > Bradyrhizobium > Bradyrhizobium sp. MV1.5. The sequence goes on from NZ_JBVVPL010000003.1 coordinate 159,289, forward strand.
TTGCTGGACGACAATGAAGGCCTCGCCGCCGGTCTGATCGACCGCGCCGGCGGCAATTCCCGCGCAATCCTGAAGGCGACCGAGGACGCCCTGAACAAGGTGCCGAAGGTCTCTGGCGGCGGTGCCGGCCAGATCTACCTGGCGCCCGAGCTCGCCCGCACCTTCGACGCCGCCGAAAAGGCCGGCGAGAAGGCCGGCGACAGCTTTGTCACGGTCGAGCGGCTGCTGCTCGGCCTGGCGCTGGAGAAGACCAGCGAGGCGGGCACGATCCTGGCCAAGGGCGGCGTCACCCCACAAAACCTCAACGCGGCGATCGAAGCGCTGCGCAAGGGCCGGACCGCGGACTCCGCGACGGCCGAGAACGCGTATGACGCGCTGAAGAAATATGCCCGCGACCTGACCCAGGCGGCGCGCGACGGCAAGCTCGATCCGGTCATCGGCCGTGACGAGGAGATCCGCCGCACGATCCAGGTGCTGTCGCGCCGGACCAAGAACAATCCCGTCCTGATCGGCGAGCCCGGCGTCGGCAAGACCGCCATCGCCGAGGGCCTGGCGCTGCGCATCGTCAACGGCGACGTGCCGGAGAGCCTGAAGGACAAGAAGCTGCTGTCGCTCGACCTCGGCTCGCTGATTGCAGGTGCAAAATATCGCGGCGAGTTCGAGGAGCGGCTGAAGGCCGTGCTCCAGGAGGTGACCGGGAGCGAGGGCAATTTCGTCCTGTTCATCGACGAGATGCACACGCTGATCGGCGCCGGCAAGGGCGATGGCGCGATGGACGCGTCCAATTTGCTCAAGCCTGCACTCGCCCGCGGCGAGCTGCACTGCATCGGCGCCACCACGCTCGACGAGTACCAGAAGCACGTCGAAAAGGACGCGGCGCTGGCGCGGCGTTTCCAGCCGATCTTCGTCAGCGAGCCCTCGGTCGAGGATACGATCTCGATTCTGCGCGGGCTGAAGGACAAGTACGAGCAGCACCATGGCGTGCGGATCACCGATTCCGCGCTGGTCGCCGCCACGACGCTGTCCAACCGCTACATCACCGACCGCTTCCTGCCGGACAAGGCCATCGACCTCATGGACGAGGCGGCCGCGCGGCTCAAGATGCAGGTCGATTCCAAGCCGGAAGAGCTGGATTCGATGGATCGGGAAATCATCCGGCTGAAGATCGAACAGGAAGCATTGAAGAAAGAGAGCGATGCCGGTTCGAAGAGCCGCCTGCAGACGCTGGAGAAGGAGCTGGCCGACCTCGAGGAGAAATCCGCGGCGCTCACGGCACGCTGGAGCGCGGAGAAGAACAAGCTCTCCGACGCCCAGAAGCTGAAGGCCGAGCTCGACGGCTTGCGGGTCGAACTTGCCAACGCGCAGCGGCGCGGTGAATTCCAGAAGGCCGGTGAGCTGGCCTATGGCCGGATCCCCGAGCTCGAAAAGCAGCTTGCGGAGATCGAGGCCAAGGAGAATTCCGGCGAGATGATGGAGGAGGCGGTCACCGCCAACCACATCGCGCAAGTGGTCTCGCGCTGGACCGGCGTGCCCGTCGACAAGATGCTCGAAGGCGAAAAGGACAAGCTCCTGAGGATGGAGGACTCGCTCGGCAATCGCGTCGTCGGCCAGGCCGAAGCCGTGCATGCAGTCGCGACCGCCGTGCGCCGTTCGCGCGCGGGGCTGCAGGACCCGAACCGGCCGACCGGCTCGTTCATGTTCCTGGGACCCACCGGCGTCGGCAAGACCGAGCTGACGAAGGCGCTCGCCGAATATCTGTTCAACGACGAGACCGCGATGGTCCGCCTCGACATGTCCGAGTACATGGAGAAGCACTCGGTCTCGCGGCTGATCGGCGCGCCTCCGGGCTATGTCGGCTATGACGAGGGCGGTGCGCTGACCGAAGCGGTGCGGCGCCGGCCCTACCAGGTGGTGCTGTTCGACGAGATCGAGAAGGCGCATCCTGACGTGTTCAACGTGCTGTTGCAGGTGCTCGACGACGGCCGCCTCACCGACGGCCAGGGCCGCACCGTCGACTTCCGCAACACGCTGATCATCATGACCTCGAACCTCGGTTCGGAGTTTCTGGTGAACCAGCCGGAAGGCGAGGACACCTCGGCCGTGCGCGAGCAGGTGATGGGAATGGTGCGGTCGCACTTCAGGCCAGAGTTCTTGAACCGCGTCGATGAGATCATCCTGTTCCACCGCTTGCAGAGGAGCGAGATGGGCCGGATCGTCGAAATCCAGTTCGCGCGGCTGCAGAAGCTTCTGACCGATCGCAAGATCGTGCTGACGCTCGACGCTGCCGGCCGCGACTGGCTCGCCGCCAAGGGCTGGGATCCCGCCTACGGCGCACGACCGCTCAAGCGCGTGATCCAGCGTCACGTCCAGGATCCGCTCGCCGAGATGATCCTGGCCGGCGACGTCAAGGACGGCGATACCGTTGCGATCTCGTCCGAAGGCAACGTGCTGACCTTCAACGGCAAGGCGCCGCAGACCGCGGAGATCGCCCAGTTCGAGGCGCCGGTGTCGAAGCGGAAGTTGAACTGAGCGCCGGCATTCGACGCCTGAAGCAACAAGCCGCCCCGGAGAGGTCAGTCTTTCCGGGGCGATTTGTCTTGCGGGTTGTCGGCGAACTTACTGCGGCGACCTATTTCTTCGTGACCTTGTAGATCGCGTTCTCGATGTCAGACGAGAAATAGATCGTGCCGGATTCCCCGATGCCGACGCCCGTCGGAATATGCGTCGGCAGCCCTCCGGGCGCACCCGTCAGGCCGAATGGAAGATGGCCGCGATCTCGGTGATTGTGCCGCTCTCCGGTGCGATCTCGATCAACCGCTTCGCACCAACCTCCGCCACGATCAGCTTGCCGTCGCTGGCGCGGGCGATGCCTTCGGGCATTTTCAGGTCCTTGGCGATGACCGTCTTTTCGCCGTTGCTCTCGATCATCGAGACGACACCGGAAAAGGCTTCGGTCAGATAGACCTCACCGCGCGATCCGACGACGAGCCCGACCGGGCCCTCGAGGCCACCGATCAGCGGGGTGCGATCCCTGCCGTGCTCGCCGCTGACACGGACCAGCGACTTGGTGCCGAGCTCGGCCACCAGGATGCTGCCGTCCGCGAGCACGAGCGCGTCGTGCGGCGCCTTGAAGCCGTGTAGCATGTTGCGCGTGGCTCCGGTCTTGCCGTCGACCACCTGCACCGTGCCGGTGAACCAGCTCGACAGCACCACGTCGTTGCCCTTCGCCGTCGCGCTCATCGGATATTCGAGCGTGACGCCGGCGGCGTGCATGCGCGCCTTCTCGGTGACCTCGCCGGTCGCGCCGTCCACCGTGCGATAGGCGAACACGTCGGCGACGTGGATCGTATCCTTGCCGCTCTCCGACGTGACGCCGATGCCGCCGGGTAAGGCGAGCTTGCCGATGATGACCTGCCGCGCCTGGCCTGTCGCCGGATCGACCTCCTGGATGCCGTTGTCGGCCATGTTGGAGACGTAGATTCGGTCCTTGTCGTCGATCGCGAGATTGTCCAGCGACGGCTTCAATTGCGCGACCATGGTCTTGGCGCCCGATTTGGGATCGACGCTAACGAGTTGCCCGAGCGCGGTGTCGACCACCCAGAGATTGCCCCTGGAATCGAAGTTCACCGCGGCCGGGACCTTGAAGCCGTCGGCGACGACGGTCAGCTCGGCCTTGTCGACGTCGACCTTTGCGATCTGTCCCTTGAACCAGAGCGGACCATAGAGCTTGTCGTCGGGACCGAACTCGAAGCCGTTGAGGCCGCCCATCTTCTCCATGATCTGGCGCGGCGGTTTGACGCCCTCGACGTCGATCTCATAGAGCGTGTCGCCGAGGAAGACGGTGGTGGCGTACAGCCGGCCGTCCTTGCGGAAGGCGAGCGAGTTGATGCCGGGAAGGCCGGAAGCGAGTTTCTTGATCGGCCGTCGCCCTTGCGCGAATAAAGATCGCCGGCCAGGAATCCGGTCCAGGCCATGGTGCCGTCGGGGGCGAATGCGATGTCGTCGGCCATTCCGATCGGGGCGGGGATTGCAACCTTCGCGCTACCGCCAGCAATGTCGACCTCGTAGAGCGCCGCGCCCGCGACGCTGCCGGCAAACAGATGGCCGGCCTTGTCGATCGCAAGCCCGTGCACGCCGTGGAACGCCGAGCCTGGTGACCTCCCAGTTTTCGGCCGAAACGCTGGTGGCGGAGACGATCGCAGCGACGAAGGTTGCGCAGGCGAGCCTGTTCTTCATGGCGAGACCTCCCATTTTTTGGAAAGTATTCGCTCCTCATGCCGCTTTAGCAAACGAAACTTGACGTTGTGATGCGGCCAAGCGGGCCTGGCGCGACGACGTCAAATCCGGATCGTGTTTGAAGATGACCGGCCGATCTAGGCCGGTCGCCGGCTTTACCGGTTCGTCACCTGCAACGGTCCGCCGGTGGCGTCCGACATCCGGGCGATGGCGCCGGCGCGGCCGCTCATCATGCCGTCGAGCCGGTCGCGCTCCTTCTCGAAGCCGGCCAGCATCGGCCCTTCCAGCGAGCGGCCGCGCGGCAGTTTCACGCGCAGCGGATCGACGAAGCGGCCGTTGACCAGGATTTCGTAGTGGACGTGCGGGCCGGTCGACGCGCCGGTCGAACCGACGAAGCCGATCACCTGGCCCTGCCGCACCTTCTTGCCGGGCTCCATGCCCTTGGCAAAGGCCGACATATGGCCATAGGCGGTCTCGTAGCCGTTGTTGTGCTTGATGCGGATGTATTTGCCGTAGCCGCCCTCGGGGCCGGCCTTCTCGATCACGCCGTTGCCGGAGGCGAAGATCGGCGTGCCGTAGGAAGTGGCCCAGTCGACCCCGGTATGCATTTTCACAAAGCCGAGGATGGGGTGACGGCGGCCGCCGAAGCCGGAGCGCATGATGGCATTGTTGACGGGCTTGCGCACCAGGAACTTCTTCGCGCTCTTGCCGGTCTCGTCATAGTAGTCGACGACGCCGTCGTCGGGGCTCTGGTAGCGGTAGTATTTCTTGGTCTCACCGCCGAGCGTGAGCGAAGCGAACAGCACGTCGTTCTTTTCGATCGCGGTCACGCCTTCGTCTTCGCCGGCGTAGAACACGTCGAATGAATCGCCCGGCGCCACCTTGCGCTGGAAATCGACGTCGTAGGAATAGATCTTGATCATGTCGTCGATGACGGGCATCGGCACTTTGTTGCGCATCGCGGTCTCGTAGATGCTCTGGTAGAGTCGCACGCCCGTGCCGTCATCGTCGTCATCGTCGTCGCTGTTGGCGTTCGCCGCCGCGTCGGCGACGGTGTTCATGCTGGAGACGTCGACCGCGACGTATTTGCCGAGATCGGACAGCGCCGCGATCGCCTCGACCATGGTCTCGTTGGCGATCACGACGCGGTAGGGTTGCAGACGGGCGCCGGGGCTGGCGGGCGCCATCAGGATGCGCAGCTTCTCGCCTTCCTTCAGGCCGCCGTCGCGGCCGCGCGGACCGAGCGTCGCGGTGATCGCCTTGATCTCCTCGGCCGTGGCGCCGAGATCGCGCAGCACGCCGGCGACGCTGTCGCCCTTCTTGACCACGTGGACGCGTTCGCCGTTGGGATTGCCGCCGGTGATCTGTTCCTTGGTCTTCGGCAGCAGCGTGACGTTTTCCGGCACCACGCGCGTCTCGAAGCCGGCATAGGGATCGGACGGCGACACTTCGGTGGCGTAGGCGCTTCTGATCTCGGACGGGCCGGTCGCGCCGGAGACGTCGGCCGCAGCATTGGAGAGCGCGGCGTAGCGCACCCCGCCATTGCCGCGCCAGTTGGCGGCATCGCGGACCCGCATCAGGATGTCGTCGAGCGCCACCACTGCGGAAATCTTGGCTTTCGGCAGCACCTGGGAGAGGTCCTTGGTGACGAACGAGACCTCGGCGTCGGGTTCGACGGCTTCTGGATTGTTGGGATCCTCGGATGCCGTCTTCGGATCGGAGCCGACATCGGTGAGAAGGCGCTGGGCGTTGAAAGGCGGGATCTTTGCCGACAGGTCGCTCGTCGTCATCGACAGATTGCCGGCAATCCGGATGAAGGGACGCACCCGCATCACGTCGCGGTTGCCGACGCGAGCGACGGTCGAGACGCGCACAATGTTGCGCGAGGCCGTGGATTCGCTCGGCGGCGGCAGGCGGTCGCTCTTGTGCAGCGTGGCGGCGCGGTCGGCTGCGCCGAATGCGCCGCGCAGCGCGCCTTCGACGCGCTCCGGCACCTTGGCGAAGGTCATCTCGCCGTCGAGCGAAGCGAAAACGGCGCCGCCGATCAGGGCTGCGCCGCAAAGTCCGGTTAGAATCGTCCCGCTGAACCATTGCACCGAGACGCGGCGGCGATCGATGACCGCGGCTTCGGAACCATCGACGGACAGCGGCGGCTCGTGGCCGAGATCGATGATCCCGGTCTCACGCCCGTAAGCGCCGCGTGACGTCCTGTGGTTCAACCCAAGTCCCCCAATCAACGACCCGAGAGCCCGATTTCGAGCCCCTCCTTACGCCGCCCTCTTCAGGGCGTCTCTGGAAAAGGCAAGCCGCATAGGCGTCCGCGGTCAGAAGGCCCAGATGACGGACCGGCCGAAATTACGAACAGCTAAGCGGAAAAAGATCTCTCGATGTGTCTCGAATGTCTGAAGAAGGCTGCTTCATCGGATGATCGCCTTCCTCTGACCCCACACAAACCGCCGGCAGCCCCCACTGGCATCCCTGCGATTCAAGCTTTGTCTGTACCAGAACGCCGGGGGATTGTGGCTCAAGTACGGCGCCTAATATGGAAAAGTTTCCGGAACGGCCGGGCGCCAGCGGTCTTCCAGGGACGAGCGATCCAAGTCGCGTCCAAGCCGCGTTCGAGGCGCCTCCATGCCGCCTCCGTAGCCCCCTCGAGCCCAAACTTTTTTTGAGTTTTTTCTCCGCGCCGGCCCGATCCGGCCGCTCGGCGCCCTTCTAACCCGCTGTAATCGCGCATATTTTTTCAACAATCCACCGTGCGACGATTTTCTGACAATGGTCGTTGACAACCCCGATGGGTGGGGCCTATAACCCGACCACTGAGCGCGGCGCCGCCGGGTCACTGACCAAGGCGAGCGAACGCGCCACTGATGCTCCTCACCTTGTTGAGTGACACAACAGTCGACGTAAGTCGATTGGAGTTCATCCATCGTCGGTAAGGGTGTCGGAACCCTTCCTCTCTGGAAGGTTGGGGCCTCCTGGTCCCGGGCTGTTTGACAAGTGAAGATGAAGAAAGAGAAACGTGGACGGCGGAGTCCTTGCGGGTCTCGCATTTAAAGAGCTTCGGCTTTTTGGATCGGGACCGGACGAAAGACTTCGGCGGTACACGTTTTAAGGTTACACCATCGTTGCCAGCGATGTGAATCGCGGGCAGCTCATCGACTTCGGTCGATGAAAAATGGTGGGACCTCGTCAAAACGTTGTGATCAGCCGGTTCAAAGTTCAAGTCCAACTTGAGAGTTTGATCCTGGCTCAGAGCGAACGCTGGCGGCAGGCTTAACACATGCAAGTCGAGCGGGCGTAGCAATACGTCAGCGGCAGACGGGTGAGTAACGCGTGGGAACATACCTTTTGGTTCGGAACAACACAGGGAAACTTGTGCTAATACCGGATAAGCCCTTACGGGGAAAGATTTATCGCCGAAAGATTGGCCCGCGTCTGATTAGCTAGTTGGTGAGGTAATGGCTCACCAAGGCGACGATCAGTAGCTGGTCTGAGAGGATGATCAGCCACATTGGGACTGAGACACGGCCCAAACTCCTACGGGAGGCAGCAGTGGGGAATATTGGACAATGGGCGCAAGCCTGATCCAGCCATGCCGCGTGAGTGATGAAGGCCCTAGGGTTGTAAAGCTCTTTTGTGCGGGAAGATAATGACGGTACCGCAAGAATAAGCCCCGGCTAACTTCGTGCCAGCAGCCGCGGTAATACGAAGGGGGCTAGCGTTGCTCGGAATCACTGGGCGTAAAGGGTGCGTAGGCGGGTCTTTAAGTCAGGGGTGAAATCCTGGAGCTCAACTCCAGAACTGCCTTTGATACTGAGGATCTTGAGTTCGGGAGAGGTGAGTGGAACTGCGAGTGTAGAGGTGAAATTCGTAGATATTCGCAAGAACACCAGTGGCGAAGGCGGCTCACTGGCCCGATACTGACGCTGAGGCACGAAAGCGTGGGGAGCAAACAGGATTAGATACCCTGGTAGTCCACGCCGTAAACGATGAATGCCAGCCGTTAGTGGGTTTACTCACTAGTGGCGCAGCTAACGCTTTAAGCATTCCGCCTGGGGAGTACGGTCGCAAGATTAAAACTCAAAGGAATTGACGGGGGCCCGCACAAGCGGTGGAGCATGTGGTTTAATTCGACGCAACGCGCAGAACCTTACCAGCCCTTGACATGTCCAGGACCGGTCGCAGAGATGTGACCTTCTCTTCGGAGCCTGGAACACAGGTGCTGCATGGCTGTCGTCAGCTCGTGTCGTGAGATGTTGGGTTAAGTCCCGCAACGAGCGCAACCCCCGTCCTTAGTTGCTACCATTTAGTTGAGCACTCTAAGGAGACTGCCGGTGATAAGCCGCGAGGAAGGTGGGGATGACGTCAAGTCCTCATGGCCCTTACGGGCTGGGCTACACACGTGCTACAATGGCGGTGACAATGGGACGCTAAGGGGCAACCCTTCGCAAATCTCAAAAAGCCGTCTCAGTTCGGATTGGGCTCTGCAACTCGAGCCCATGAAGTTGGAATCGCTAGTAATCGTGGATCAGCACGCCACGGTGAATACGTTCCCGGGCCTTGTACACACCGCCCGTCACACCATGGGAGTTGGTTTTACCTGAAGACGGTGCGCTAACCCGCAAGGGAGGCAGCCGGCCACGGTAGGGTCAGCGACTGGGGTGAAGTCGTAACAAGGTAGCCGTAGGGGAACCTGCGGCTGGATCACCTCCTTTCTAAGGATGGTTCTTCAGAAGCTTGCTTCTATCGAACTGTTTTAGAAACATCAGTGGCCAACGGTCGTCAGGATCGTTGAGCTGCATTGGCGGGATTTCGCCGTCTTCGTTTCTCTTTCTTCGCGGACGAACACGCGCTGGGGCTGCAACCTTGCAGAATCCCTGGTCCTTGACTGGATATGCGTTAGGGGCTTGTAGCTCAGTTGGTTAGAGCGCGCGCTTGATAAGCGTGAGGTCGGAAGTTCAAGTCTTCCCAGGCCCACCACACTCATCGAGTGAGCATTCGTCTTCTGGTTACGGGGCCATAGCTCAGCTGGGAGAGCGCGTGCTTTGCAAGCATGAGGTCGTCGGTTCGATCCCGTCTGGCTCCACCAGATGGTTTGATCACCGACTACTCATACCGTCGTCCGCGAAACATCACTTCGCACTTACTAGTCCGGATGGACAGTAAGCTGCGTGATTTCTGACATCGTAAAGAGGAGATCGATCCGAGTTGGATCGGGCAACGAGCAATTGTTGCGCGATACTTCATTATCTCCGGATCATTTCGGCGCTCGTGCGTCTTCCAGGGTAGCTCACAAGGCTGCATTGAAAGACGAGCGAGTTGTAAATGATCCTTTTAGCGAAGCTTGACCGCCTCGCTATCGGAACGATCTTACGAAGCAAGCTGGTCTTTCTAATCATTGTCCGGCTGCAGATAGCGTTCATCGAGGGCGCGTACCGCAAGGTAGTTCTGCAGACAACATTCTGCCGAGTGTGTGGACATTGATAATGAGAGCAATCAAGTGCCTTAAGGGTGTTCGGTGGATGCCTTGGCGCTGAGAGGCGATGAAGGACGTGCTACGCTGCGATAAGCCGTGGGGAGCTGCGAAGAAGCTTTGATCCATGGATTTCCGAATGGGGAAACCCACCTTCGATAGCCGGAACTCCAAGACCTCAGTCGAAAGACTGTGGTGTGGGGTTCGAACAGAAATGTGAGATGCCTAAGCCTTTAGATTTCGATCGAAGAGGTTTTGGATTTCCGGTTATCAAAAGAAGGTATGAGACTTCTGAATACATAGGAGGTTTCAAGCAAACCCAGGGAACTGAAACATCTAAGTACCTGGAGGAAAGGACATCAACAGAGACTCCGTTAGTAGTGGCGAGCGAACGCGGACCAGGCCAGTGATACATCAAAGACAATCGGAACCAGTCAGGAAAGCTGGGCCTTAGAGGGTGATAGCCCCGTACGAGTAATGCGATGATGTATCCACGAGTAAGGCGGGACACGTGAAATCCTGTCTGAACGCGGGGGGACCACCCTCCAAGCCTAAGTACTCCTCAGCGACCGATAGTGAACCAGTACCGTGAGGGAAAGGTGAA
>NZ_JBVVPL010000003.1:174604-199097 GCF_055807615.1 Bradyrhizobium sp. MV1.5
CGAACGCAGGCCTGACGCAAGTCGGGCCTGTGAGCGATCTGCTATTCAGTCGCGCAAAAGCCAGGAGGCTTGCGAATGACAGGCAAGAAGGTCGTAGTGGCCGGCGCGAGCGGTCTCGTCGGCAATGCCGCCTTGCGACACTTCGGCATATTGGGCGGGTGCGATGTCATTGCCCTGTCCCGGCGGAAGCCGCGCGATCTCTACGGCGCTCGCCATGTCCCGATCGACCTGACCAGCGCAGCTGATTGCGGGCGCGCCGCCTCGGAACTGAGCGGCGCAACGCACCTGATCTACGCTGCGCTCTACGAGGCGCCGCAGCTCGTCGACGGCTGGCGCGACCCGCAGCAGATCAAGACCAACGACCTGATGCTGCGCAATCTGATGGGGGCCCTCGAGCCTGTGGCGCCCGGCCTCAGGCACGTCGCTCTGCTGCAGGGCACCAAGGCCTACGGCGTCCACGTGCGCCCCTTGACCGTGCCGGCCCGCGAAGGCCGCTCCGAAATGTACGAGCAGCCCAACTTCTACTGGGCGCAGGAAAACTTCTTGCGCGACCTCCAGGCCGGCAAGGCTTGGCATTGGAGCATCCTGCGGCCGGTGCTGGTCGTGGGTCTCGCCATGGGCGGCGCCATGGACCTGATCCCGCCGCTCGGCGTCTATGCCGCGATGCTGCGCGAGCAGGGCAGGCCGCTCGACTACCCCGGCGGCGCCGCGCGGGTGGGGCAGGCCGTCGATGTCGATCTCCTCGCCCGCGCCATCGCCTGGTCGGGCGAGGCCGAGGCCGCGCGCAACGAGGCCTTCAACGTGACCAATGGCGACGTCTTCACCTGGGAGAACATCTGGCCTGCGGTCGCCGATGCGCTGGAGATGAAGCCGGGCAAGCCGGTCCCGCTGTCGCTCGCCAGGGCGTTTCCATCCTGGGGCGGCCCCTGGGATGCGCTGCGGCGCAAGCACGACCTTGCATCGCCTGCGCTGGCCGAATTTGTCGGCCTCTCGTTCCAATACGCAGATTACAGCCTGCGCTACGGCCAGACCGAATCCGGTCCGCCCTCGATCGTCTCGACCGTGAAGATCAACCGTGCCGGCTTCACCGAGATGATGGACACGGAAGACATGTTCCGGAAGTGGTTCAGGCAGGCGAAGCAAGAGCGGCTGCTTCCCTGAGGCAGGACCAAAGCCGATGTATCCGCGAATGTTGCCCAGGTCAGATTTTGACCCGGAGCGGTCCTCTGGCAAAGCCGGTTCGAACGGCTTCAAGTCTGGCTTATCTGAGTTTCTGTGGTGACCACCGTGAGGGACGGACATCACCTATGGCGGCGATCCTTTGTAGCGGCGAAAAGTCGACCTTCCAAAGATCAAGTTCAAACAGCTCGTCGCGCTGATCGAGGTTTAGCGCGACCGACACCAGCACTCCATCGGCGTCGTCAAATTCGGCTTCGCCAATACATCGGCCGAAACGCCGGTCTGCGGCACCGACGAAGAGAAGGCTACCCATCCCACCGTCGTTCATTTCCTCGACGAGGCCAAAATGGTTCTGCAAGGGCGAATGCTGACCTGGAATAAAGACAACCAAATCACGCTCGTTGAGGGTAAGTGGGCGAGGCATCTTCTTTCTCGTAGCGGCTAGGTGCATTGGCTCATATCACGCCGCGCTCTCGATGTCCGTTCTGGCCCATGGCGTCCGTGTCCGGCACGAAGTGCAAGAGCAGCATTTGATCGTAGCGGACATAGTCTCGTTCTTGCTATCGTCCTTGGACCGAGACCGAGGTTGCCAACACTTATGCGACTGATTTCGCACTTGCTGGTCGGACTGCTCTGCGCCTTAGGCGTGATAGCAGCAGGTGCTTTTAGTCACGAAATGATACGGCCCTTTTTCTTGATCGTTTGGACGCCAGCAACCTGGCTGGTTCGTCTTTCAAACGCGCTATGTCTACCGACAGGCGCAGGATGTTTTCTGGGGTCGGTCAGCCAAGGTGCGCAGCACCTTTGGTTTGGGCTATGCCTCCTTGGCTTTTGGTGGATTATCTTGTCGTTCGCGATTTGGCCGCTCTTCTGGTTGCGTCGATCGCCTCCGCCGGAAAATTAGAGGTCGCCGTTTGACCGGTGCAGACATGGACGTTGCGTGCTTCTTGTGCGGGGTTTTATGGACGTCGGTAGCTGAGAAGGGATTGTAACGTGCCGTACTGGGTCAAGCGAATTCTTCTGAAATCGGGAGACCTTGTGACTGAGAAGGAGCTTGGTCGCGATGAGAACTATTTTCAGGGCCCGCACCTATTGTGGGCGATGTAATAAACGTTCGCTGCCACGGTAGGAATTTTGACGCTAAAGTCGTTTTGGGGAAATTGGCCCGGGAGAAATTATGCAGCGGAGACAGTTGTGCCGCTCCGGGTGGAAGAGATTTAGCGTGACTGCTGTTGGCCCCGTAGCGGGCGTATTCGGCCCAAAGTGAAATAGCAGCTTTTGACCCATTGCGGAATTGGGTTGCTTTTGGCGTTCGTGACGCTGAAATTGCGTTCGTAGCCTTTTGGAAGCAAGATGCTCAAAACCCTGAAGATCGCGATTCAAATCACTTGGGCCATCTCTATGATCGTCCTGGGCACAGCGATAGGTGCGGCGTACGGGTGGCATCATCATGGATGGATAGGAGCCATTGCACTAGGCTTCGTTGGGCTGACCGTTGGAGCGCTCCTTGCTGCATCGCCGACGTTGCTCTTCAGTTGGATTTAAGTTCGTGCCCTACCAGCATGTCGCCTATTGGCCCATAGCTGACCTGAGTCGATGTTCAGCTTGAGTCCGCAAAGCGTCGGCCAGCGGACATCGCTCAGGCCGCACCAACGAATACCGATCTATGAGTGCGCGGCCTGATCAGCGCTTATGAACGCCGCTTCCATTGCCTGCCGCGTCCTGATCGTCTTGTTGCCTGCGTCGAACTCGACGTCGCTCCAGCGCACGATCTCGCCATGGGCGACGTCGTGCTTCAGCTTCAGCCGATGCGCGACTTCGTCGGCCTCTCGTTTCAATACGCCGATTACAGCCTGCGCTACGGCCACACCGAATCCGGTCCGCCCTCGATCGTCTCGACCGTGAAGATCAACCGCGCCGGCTTCACCGAGATGATGGACACCGAAGACATGTTCCGGAAATGGTTCAGGCAGGCGAAGGAGGAGAGGTTGTTGCCTTGAGGCAGGTAAACCTCATTTCGCCTTTGCCCCAAGTGCGATCGGCGTCGCCTGCACCAGCTTGAGCGACTTCACCATCTTCTCCACCGCCGCCTTGTACTTCCTGAAATGATCCGATCCGAGATGCGCTTCGTACGCCTTCCTGTCGCGGTAGATTTCGAAGACCTTGACGCGGTACGGTTCGTCCTTCTCAGACACTGCGTAAAGCACCAGGACGCCCGGCTCCTTTTGGATTGCCGCGTCAATTTGCTCTTGGACTGCGGCCCTGTAGGCGTCCAGTTGAGCGGGATCGACCTCGATCTCCGCCACCTGGACGTACTGTCCGCCCGCCTCTTGGGCGATGGCGGCGCCGCCCAGCGACGTGGCCAGCACCGATGCGCCGTAAATGAAAAGTTGCATCGTATTCATGATCTGCTCCCGTCGTGCGGCATGATCCTAACGGTTGCGAACCGGGCGCGCGCGCCGATCATCGGTTCGAGATACCGATTTCCGCGGTACTTCGCGCGATAGGCCTGGTCGATCGAATCCAGGATCGCCCCTTCGACCGGTTCGAAGGTTACTTCTTTCGTGAGGCCGGCAGCGAGGATTCGTCCGGCCCTCTGCCGTGCAGCGGCCCGGTACCACCGTGAGTCCCGTCCGTTGTAGCCACGAACGTAGAGCGCGCCGTCGACCGCGACGGACCATATCCACGTCGGTGTCCCGTACGTCGTCCCGTCCTCCCTGAACGGGGAGACGTGCAGGTCGTCGGTATCAACGATCTCGCGCAATTCATCGCTGTCCCAGCCGTGCATCGCGGACCTCATTTCCGGTACTGGTCATCGGCCACCTTCTCCATCCAGTCGACGTTCTTTCCGTCGAGAGATTCCTGGATGGCGATGTGCGTCATGGCCGTCGTGGGTGAAGCGCCGTGCCAATGCTTCAGACCCGGCGGAAACCACACCACGTCCCCGGCGCGGATGTCCTCGATAGGACCGCCCTCGCGCTGCACCCATCCAAGACCGGCGGTGACGACCAGCGTCTGGCCGAGCGGGTGCGTGTGCCAGGCCGTCCGGGCACCGGGTTCGAAGGTGACCTGGCCGCCGCTCACTCGCCCCGGGTCTGGAGCCTGAAAGAGAGGATCCACCCGGACCGAACCGGTGAACCAATCGGCGTTCCCTTTGGTCGAGGGGCGAGAGCCGCTTCGCTTGATATCGATGTCCATGACTGCGTTCCTCTGCGTGGTCGAATCTTTGGCGTGGGCGTCCAGCGCCGCCGACGCGGCGAAACCGGCGACCAAGACGATGGCCTGTCGTCGGGAATACGGCGACACGCTACCGGGACCGCTTTTCGATGACGTCCTTGACCGCCGGCGCCGCCGAGAAGGCATTAGGCCAGCCCGCATAGAAGGCGAGGTGTCCAACGACCTCGCCGGCTTCTTCCTTGGTCAACCCGTTATCCATCGCTCGGTTCAGATGGTAAGTGATCTGCGCGACCTGGCCTGTCGCGACGAGAGCGCTGACCGTAACGAGGCTGCGGTCGCGCGGCGCGAGCCCCGGCCTCAGCCAGAGATCGCGGAACAGCACGTCCGTCGTGTACTGGACGAGGCTGGGCGTGATCTTGCCGAACTGCTCGCCGACGCGCGTCGCCCGCTGCGCCTCCGCCGCTTCGTCGAGGGGAAGCTGAGGACCGGATGCGGGCGGAAGGTGGTCGGCGCCGATGTTGCGGCTCTTGAACACGTCCTTGGCTGCAGCGACGGCATCCATCGCGTTGGCCCAGCCGGTGTAGAACCCCAGGTGAGTGATAATTTCCGAGAGTTCGATCGGCTTCACGCCGTTGTCGAGCGCGAGGTTGAGATAGTACGGCAGTTCGACCGTCTGATCGCGGGCGATGAGCGCGGCGACCGTGACGATGCTCCGGTCCCGCACGGACAGCCCCGGCCGCTGCCAGAGATCGCCGCGCACGACGTCCTTGGCATATTTTTCGAGGGCGGGCGCGACGGTCCGAATGTCTTCGGTCGTGGGCATGGCTCTTGCTCCTTCGATGATTGTCTGTTGACCGTTGGCCGCGCTGGCGACGATCGAAAGCGAAAGTACGGTTGCCGAGAAAAGCTTCATTAAGGTCCTCCGACTGTTGCCGGCTTCACCATCAGCCACGATGTTACTAACGCGGCGCAGCGTACCGGGACGGCGCTGACGAGAAACACGGCGTCCAAGCGCGGGGCATGGCGCTTCCGGTGATCCGTCACGTTCCGCTGTCGGAGCCGCCGGTCAGGATCCAAAGTAGGCGCTTGGGCCCATTCCGATTAGATGATAAAACCCAATTAGATTGATTGGAGCAGCCTATAAATGGAACGTGCCGACGCGAGCGATCTGCTCGCCTTCCTTGCCGTGGCGAGGGAGCGCAGCTTCACCCGTGCGGCGGCGCGGCTGGCGATCGCTCAGCCGACGCTCAGTCAAATCGTCCAGAACCTGGAGGAGCGGCTGGGCGTAAGGTTGCTGAACCGTACCACCCGCAGCGTTACGCCGACGCAAGCTGGCGAGCGGCTGCTGCAGAAGATCGGACCCAAGTTCGACGAGATGGATGCCGAGCTCGGAGCCTTGAGCGAACTACGCGAAAAGCCGGCCGGAACGATCCGAATTACCGCGACGGAATATGCGGCGCAGGCGATCCTGATGCCTGCTTTGGCCAAACTCGTGCCGCTGTATACGGACATCAAAGTCGAGGTGATGATCGACGTTGGCCTCACGAACATCGTGGTCGCGCAGTACGATGCCGGGATTCGGCCAGGCGAACTGGTCGCGAAGGACATGATCGCGGTGCGGGTCGGTCCGGACCTGCGCATGGCCGTGGTGGGCTCGCCGTCCTACTTCGCGTCCCGAGCGAAGCCGCGCACACCGCAGGATCTGACGCAGCATAACTGCGTCAACCTTCATCTACCCACCCACGGCGGAAGTCTCTACGCGTGGGAGTTCGAGAGGAACGGACGCGATGTCAAAGTCCGCGTGGACGGGCAACTTGTCTTCAACAGTTCGGGCGCCCTGCTTCAGGCTGCACTGCAGGGTCTCGGCCTGGCCTACCTGATCGAAGGCAACGTGCAGCCCTATCTCTCTAGCGGCGAACTCATTCGTGTGTTGTCGGATTGGTGCCCGCCATTCTCCGGATATCACCTTTACTATCCGAGCCGCCGACAACCGTCGCCTGCGTTCTCACTGTTGGTTGATGCTCTTCGATATCGCGGGAAATAATCGAAGCCGAAGACCAAGAGGTGAAGTTCATCTCGGCCGGGATTAAGTCCCTAAGCATCGCATAGCGACCATCCCTTAACCCGCGCTGATGAATCACGTTTTGTGAGTGCACGGTCTACTCCTCTTTCACGAACGCCGCTTCCATTGCTTTCCGGGTCCTGATCGTCTCGTTGCCTGCGTCGAACTCGACGTCGCTCCAGCGCACGATCTCGCCATGCGCGACATCGTGCTTCAGCCTCACGCGATGCGCCAGCCCGATCGGAAGCGCGCCGGCCCTGAGGCTTGTGGCCGCCGGCACCAGCTTGCCCCACACCGTGTAGCCGCCTTCGCCGTCCAGCATCTCGCCGGCGCGCAGATTGCGTTTTGCCACGGCGGCGACGTCGCCGCGGAAACCATGGGGCTGCCCCGTCGGCTCGCCCCGCAGTGCGGCCGACAGCACTGAGATGTTCAGCTCAAGCCCGATCAGATGGTAGGGTTTGTACATCGCAGCGTACCGTCCGCTGCCGTCGGTCTTGAGGCCGTACTGCCTCAAGCAGTCGGCGGCGTAGTCGTTCGGCGCCTCCAGCACGACGTAAACGCCCCAGCGCAGATCGCGAAACACCGGCCTTCCGTCGCGCTCGAGCGAGGAGACCACCTCCACGACGCCCGACCGCTCCAGCACGCCGCCCCTGCTGCGCGGCCGCATGATATGCGGCAGGTCGTCGACGCCGCAGGGTGGAAACAGCAGGCCCTCTGCAGGCACGTCCAGTCCGCAGGCGTTCGCAATCGCGGCCATCTCGATCGCCGACTTGGTGCCGTCGAGGAAAGAGTTGAACATCTGCGGATTCATCCCGGCCGATTGCGCCTCGCCCGCGGTCAACCCGTAATGCAGCCAGACGCTGTCAGGCGTCACGTCGTGATAGGCCGGCAGATACTTTGTCCCTTTGCCGGCGGCAACCACGTGAAAGCCGGTGGCACGGGCCCAATCCACCATCTCCGCGGTCAGCGCCGGCTGGTCGCCATAGGCGAGCGAATAGACCACGCCGGCCTTGCGGGCCTCCTCGGCGAGCAGAGGACCCGCCAGCACGTCGGCCTCGACATTGACCATCACGATATGCTTGCCGGCCGCGATCGCCGCGCGGGCGTGCTTGATGCCGACGGCCGGATTGCCGGTCGCCTCCACCACCACGTCCATCGCGCCGCCGGCAATGGCGCGCGCGCCGTCATCGGTGAAGACGGTGGCGGCGATGCGGTCCTCGTCCCACCCGACGGTGCGGCAGGCCTCGCGCGCGCGGTCGCGGTCGATGTCGACGATGATGGGCACCTCCAGCCCCGGCGTGTGCGGCACCTGCGCCAAAAACATCGAGCCGAATTTGCCGGCGCCGATCAGCGCCACACGGACGGGCTTGCCGGCGGCAGCGCGCGCCTGGAGGAGGCGGAAGAGGTTCATGGGGATGTCCGATTATGCTCGTGTCCCGGACGCGATGCAGCGTGAAACGCTGCTTCGCAGAGCCGGGACCCAGTGTAAGGGATTCCGTATGGCATGGGCCCCGGCTCTGCAGCGCATCGCTGAAGAAGCGCTGCGCCGCGTCCGGGGCACGAGA
Organism: Bradyrhizobium sp. MV1.5; assembly: GCF_055807615.1. NCBI lineage: Bacteria > Pseudomonadati > Pseudomonadota > Alphaproteobacteria > Hyphomicrobiales > Nitrobacteraceae > Bradyrhizobium > Bradyrhizobium sp. MV1.5. The sequence goes on from NZ_JBVVPL010000003.1 coordinate 182,588, forward strand.
GACCTGTCCTACTCCGCCGCCTGCCGCGGCGCACGGGCGAGCCGCACCAGCGCGTCATCATCCACCGTCTTGATCGGCGCAAAATCGCGATGCGCGATGTACTCCGGCCGCGTCGGGGTTCGGATGTAGTTCGAAACTGCGTTCAGCGTCAGGTACACGATCTTGCGCGGGTAGGGCGTGATGTTGCTGGCAGAGCCATGCACGAGATTGCCGTGGAACATCAGCATGCCGCCGGGCTTGCCGGTCGGCGCCACGATGCCGCCCTGCTTGACCAGCCTCGTCACGGTCTCCTCGTCCAGCGTCCACAGCGGATAGGAGGTCGTCGCGAGGTCGTGCGAGGCCTTGAGGTCGCCGGCGTTCTGGCTCTGCGGCACCAGCATCAGCGGTCCGTTGATCGGCATCACCTCGTCCAGGAAGATCGCGATGTTCATCGCGCGCGGCTCGGGCATGCCGTCGTCGCGCTTCCAGGTGCCGTAATCCTGGTGCCATTGCCAGACGTCGCCGGTGAAGGCGGATTTTGCGTTGATCTTGAACTGGTGCATGTAGACCTGCTCGCCGAACAGCTGCTCGACCGGGTCGATCATGCGCGGATGCGCACCCAGGATGCCGAACGCCTCGTTGTAGAGATGCGCGGCAAAGGCGGTACGTGGCGCGCCGCTCTTCTCGCGCCAGACTTCCGGCCGGTTCGCGTCATAGATGGCAACCGCCTCGCGCGCGAGGAGATCGACCTCCTCCTGGCTGAACAATTCGGGCAGGAACAGCCAGCCCTCGCGGTGGAAGAACTCCAATTGCTCCTGGGACAGTTTCATAAGGCGTCCTCCTTTGGTTTGTTTTGTTGTCATTCCGGGGCACGCGAAGCGTGAGCCCGGAATCCATTTCTCCGCAGCGCAGGCCGTCCGATGGATTCCGGGCTCGATGCTGCGCATCGCCCCGGAACGACAGCGTGTGCGGTTACGCCGCCTCTTCCGTCGCCCTCAATCTCTCCTCGGTCAGCCGTCCCGCCGTCTGCGCATGCGCAAGCGCCGCACGTTCGGCCGCCTTCGCATCGCCTGCGAAAATGTGTCCGGCAATGCCGGCATGCTCGGCCCAGGCGCTGCCGCGATAATCGAGCTCCGACAGCACCGTCGCCATCGAGCGGCGCATATGCGGCCATTGCGGCGTAATCGTCTCCTCGATCACGGGATTGCCGGAGAGCCGATAGATTGCGCGATGAAATTCGACGTCGAGCGCGATCAGCTCGGCGAGCGTGGTCTTGCCGTCGATCCCGCGCCCGGCGGCGAGCGCCGCCTCCAGCCGCGCGCGTCCTGCCGCATCGCTTGCGGCGCGTTCGCCGGCAAGCCGCGCCGCCAGCGCATCGATCGCGCCGCGTACCTCGTAGAGCTGGCGGATGCGTGCGGGATCGAGCTGGGTGACTTCAAAACCGCGCCGGCCGCTTTCGGCGACCAGTCCCTGCCGGTGCAACAGGTGCAGCGCATGCGACACCGGCTGGCGCGATACGCCGAGCCTGTCGGCAAGCTCGTTCTGCCGGATGCGCTGGCCGGGCTGTAGCGTGCGGTCGGAGATCGCCTCCAGGATCCGCGCATAGACCTGGTCGATCAGATTCGGAAGCGGGTCGAGAGGGATCACGCCGGCAGCTCCGAGAGCGTGAGAGGGAACACGGAATTCCGTATTCGAAGGTACGGCGAGAGGATAAGGGCGTCAAGCGCGACCGACGGGGTCTCCAACCTCGTTTTTGCGCCCCGCCAAGTCGTTGATATTGCTGGGGTCGGCTACTGTGCATGGGGTTGTTTTCGAGGAAAAAAAGCGTGAGGCGTTTACTCCCCCAAAAACGCGTCCACCGCCTTGCCGAACTCCAGCGGCGCCTGCTCGAACATCCAGTGGCCGGCATCGGGGATCACGGCCGTCTTCGCCCCTGCGATGTGCTCGGCCAGCACGCGCCACATCACCGATAGGCTCCCCGTCGTCGCGCCGCCGCCGATCAGGAGCGTCGGGGTCCTGATCGCCTGCGCGTCCGCGCGCGTGTAGGGCCTGCGCTGCTCGTTGACCTGGCCGAGGAAGGTGATGGCGTTGTCGCGCAATTGCTGCTTCGCCGCCGCCGGCACGCGCCGCCACGAGCCGTCGCCTTCGATGCCTTCGTAGAAATTCTGCAGCGCGCTCTCGATGTCGCCGGCGCGGATCATCTCGACCGAGCGCGCCGTGCGCGCCGCCAGCGGCGGGTGCGCGGGCGTGCCCGCGGGCACCGGCAGGCTCGCATCGAGATCGCCGCCGGGCTCGGCCAGCACCAGCTTTCGCAACAGATCCGGCCGCGACTGCGCCACGCGAAACGCGATGTGGCCGCCGCGCGAATGGCCCATCAAATCGACCGGCGTGGGTTCGACCTGCTCGATGAAAGCGATCACGTCGGCGACGTGCTGGGCCATCTTGTAGTCGTCGCCGACGGCATCCCAATGCTCGGGAAAGAAATGCCGCAGGCTCACCGAGATCACGCGATGCGATTTCGACAGCGGACCGAGCACTGAATACCAGGTGCGGAAATCGCCGAGCGTGCCGTGCACGCAGACCAGCGGCGGGCCTCGGCCCATTTCGAGATAGGCCATGTCGTAACCATTGACGCGAAATGTCTGCATGATCAGCTCGCCAGAAAATCCAGCACCACTTCGGAGTATTTCTGCGGTGCCTGCTCGAACATCGGGTGCGTTGCGTTCGGGATGAGCGCCGTCCTGGAATACGGCACATGCGCGGCGAGCGCATGCAGCACTTTCGGCAAGAGGCCCTTGGTCCGCGCGCCCAGGACGAACAGCGTCGGCATCCTGATGGACTCCGCGTCCGCCTTCGAGAACGGCGGGCGGTTGTCGCGGACCTGTCCGATCAGGGTGAAGGCGTTGTCACGCAGATTCTGCTTCACCAGCGCCGGCAGCCGCGGCCAGGTGCCGGCGCCTTCAAGCGTATCGACGAAGACCGCAAGGCCGCCGTCGATGTCGCCGGCCGCGATCTTCTCGGCCGAGGCCGTGAACCGCGCCAGCAACGGCGAGGGGCCGCCGGCATAATCGGAGTCGAGGCTCGCATCGAGCTCGCCGCCGGGCTCGGCCAGCACCAGCCGCCGAAGCAGCTCCGGCCGCCGCTGCGCCACACGGAAGCAGATGTGCCCGCCGCGGGAATGGCCCATCAAATCGACCGGGCCGAGGTCGAGCTTGTCGATGAAGGCGATGACGTCGTCGACATGCTGGGCGATCGAATAGGTGTCGCCGACGCCATCCCATCGCGCCGGGAAGAAATGCCGCAGGCTGACGCAGATCAGCCGGTGCCGCTGCGACAGCGGCCCGAGCACGCAGCCCCAGACACGGAAGTCGTTGAGCGAACCATGCACGCAGACCAGCGGCGGCCGGCCTCGGTCTTCGCCCACGTCGAGATAGGGCATGTCGTATCCGTTGACGTGGAGGTTTTGCATTGTGGGCTCGCGAAAAGGGAAGGCGGAACTCCTGTGCAAGATTCCCGGAAACCGGGTGGATCGCAACTATTTCCAAGCCTAGATTTGGGCTCAGTTCACATTGGGGGCACGCGAGGGAACGCGAGCCAGGGACCAAACCATGACCGATCAGCATTTTGCCCTGTTCGATAGCAAGATCGGCCTGTGCGCCATTGCCTGGGGTCCGCGCGGTATCAACGGCACGCAACTGCCGATGGGCGGTGAGCAGAAGATCCGCACCCGCATCAGCCAGCGCCATGCCGACGCCAGCGAAGCCGAGCCGACCGCCGACGTGCAACAGGCGATCGACCGCATTACAAAACTGCTCGCGGGCGAGCCGGATGACCTCACCGACATCCCGCTCGATCTCGATGGCGTGCCCGACTTCAACCGCGGGGTCTACGCGATCGCCCGCACCATTCCGCCGGGCAAGACCGTCACCTATGGCGATATCGCCAAGCAACTCGGCGGTGTCGAGCTGTCGCGCGACGTCGGCCAGGCGCTCGGCCGCAACCCGTGCCCGATCGTCGTGCCCTGCCACCGCGTGCTGGCGGCCGGCAACAAGCCCGGCGGCTTCTCCGCGAATGGCGGCGTGGTGACGAAACTGAAGATGCTGGAGATCGAAGGCGCGCTGGTGAACCACACGCCGAGCTTGTTTGATTGAGGCGATCAGGCGGCTGGCTAGATTTTCGCCGCCGCCTTCGGCCAATATTTGTCGCGCAAATGCCGCTTCACCAGCTTGCCGGTGGGGGTGCGCGGCAGCTCGGCTTCGAAATCGATCGAGCGTGGGCATTTGATCGTCGAGAGGCGGCTCTTGCAGTAGGCGATCAGGTCGGCCTCGAGCTCCTTGCCGGCGCGCTGGGGATCGTGCGGCTGCACCACCGCCTTGACCTCTTCGCCCATCTCCTCGTTCGGCACACCGAACACGGCAACGTCGGCGACCTCGGGGTGGGTAATGAGCACGTCCTCGGTTTCCTGCGGGTAGATGTTCACGCCGCCCGAGATGATCATGTAGGACTTGCGGTCGGTGAGAAAGAGAAAGCCGTCTCTGTCGAGATAGCCGACGTCGCCGAGCGTCGACCAGCCTTTTGCGTTGTAGGCCTTCTTCGTCTTCTCGGGATCGTTGTGATAGGTGAAAACCGGCGCATCGGCGAAATAGACCGTGCCGATCTCGCCCGTCGGCAGCTCCTCGTCGTTTTCGTCCAGAATCTTGATCTTGCCCACCACGGCGCGGCCGACGCTGCCGCGGTGCTCCAGCCATTCTCTCGAGTTGCAGACAGTGACACCGTTGCCTTCGGAGCCAGCGTAATACTCGATCAGGATCGGCCCCCACCATTCGATCATCTTGGCCTTGACCTCGACCGGGCAGGGCGCGGCGGCGTGGATCGCGCCCTTCAGCGCCGAGACGTCGTAGCGGTTGCGGACCTCGTCCGGCAGCTTCAGCATGCGCACGAACATGGTCGGCACGAGCTGCGCGTGGGTCACCTTGTATTTTTCAACCAGCCTCAGGAAATCTTCGGCGTCAAAGTGCTCCATGATGATGGAAGTGCCGCCGAGCAGGATGGCCATCATGTTGAAGCGCAAGGGAGCGGCGTGATAGAGTGGTGCCGGTGAGAGATAAATAGTCTCGGCGTTCATGCCGCACATGCCGGCGCAGAGCACGCGCAGAAACGCGTTGGGCTCTTCGATCGGCTTGCCCTCGAACGACTTCTTGATGCCCTTGGGTCGGCCGGTGGTGCCGGACGAATACAGCATGTCGTAGCCGGCGACCTCGTCGGCGATCGGGGTTGTCGGCTGCGCGGCCGCTTCCTTGTCATAGGAGCGGAAGCCGGCTTGCGGCTCGTCCATCATGTAGAAGACCGGCTCGCCGGGCGCACCCTTGATCAGGGCCCTGATCTGGTCGGCGCATTTCGGTGTCGTGATCACGACCTTGGCGCCGCAATCGGCGATGATGTAGTCGATCTCGTCCTGCTTCAAATAGCGGCTGATCGCGGTGTAATAGAGCCCGCTGCGTTGCGCCGCCCAGCAGATCTCCATGAAGGCGAGCCGGTTCTCCATCAGCAGCGCGATGTGGTCGCCGGCCTTCAGCCCGAGCGAGCGGAACAGGTGCGCGCCCTGGTTCGAGAGCTCCTCGAGCTCGCGATAGGTGATCGCCTTGCCGGTCCCGGCCATCTGATAGGCGATCTTGTCGGGTGTGGCGCGGGCGTGGATGGAGGGGTGGGTCATGGTCGAAATCTCTCAACAAGAAAGGTGTCATCCCGGCGAAGGCCGGGATCCATAGCCACCGATCCCAAGTGTTGAAACCCGATGTCGCCCCTGCGCAGCTTAACCACGGGCTCGTGTGGTTATGGGTCCCGGCCTTCGCCGGGACGACACCTTTAATGCGGCAGCAGCTTACAGCCGCTCCACGATCGTCACGTTCGCCATGCCGCCACCCTCGCACATGGTCTGCAAGCCGTAACGCTTGCCGCGCTGATGCAGGGCATGCACCAGGGTCGTCATCAGCTTGGTGCCGGAGCCGCCGAGCGGATGGCCGAGCGCGATGGCGCCGCCATTGACGTTGAGACGCTCGGGATCGGCGCCGGTGGTCTTGAGCCAGGCGGTCGGCACCGAGGCAAAGGCCTCGTTGACCTCGAACAGGTCGATGTCGTCGATCGCCATGCCCGCCTTTTCCAGCGCGCGCTTGGTGGCGTGCAGCGGTGCGTCGAGCATGATCACGGGATCGCCGCCCATCATGGTCATGTGGTGGACGCGCGCCAGCGGCTTGACGCCAAGCTGCTTCAGGCCACGCTCGTTCACCACCATCACGCCGGAGGCGCCATCGCAGATCTGGCTGGCGCTGGCCGCGGAGAGCTTGCCGTTTTCGACGATCAGCTTGACGCCCTTGATGCCGTCGAGTGTGGCGTCGAAACGGATGCCCTCGTCGATATGGTGGGTGTCGTTGGAGCCGTCGGCGCGGGTGATCTCGAGCGGCACGATCTCCTTTTTGAAGTGGCCGGCCTGCGTTGCCGCGATCGCGCGCTGATGGCTGTTATAGGAGTACTCGTCGAGCTCGTCCTTGGAGAGGCCGTATTTCTCGGCCATCATCTCGGCGCCTGTGAATTGGCTGAACACGATGTTCGGATAACGGTGCTCGATACCCGGGCTCTTGTTATTGCCAAAGCCGTTCTTGGCCGGAAGCTGCGACGACAGACCCATCGGCACGCGCGTCATCGATTCCACGCCGGCGGCGATCACCACGTCCATTGCGCCGGACATCACGGCTTGGGCTGCGAAATGCAGCGCCTGCTGCGAGGAGCCGCATTGGCGGTCGACCGAAGTGCCCGGCACGCTTTCCGGCAGCTTCGAGGCCATGATCGCATTGCGCGCGACATTGTTGGACTGCTCGCCGACCTGCATGACGCAGCCCATGATCACATCCTCGACCAAAGCGGGATCGACCTTGGTGCGATCGACCAACTCGTCCAGCACCTTCGCAGCGAGATCGGCCGGATGCCATCCGGCGAGGCGGCCCCCCTTGCGCCCACCGGCGGTACGCGCAGCGGCGACGATATAAGCCTCGGCCATCTCGGTTTCTCCCTGGATTATTCTGAATGGTTGGTTGTCGGGGTGGATTTAAGGGGTGACCGGTTGTTTAGTCAATCGATCAATTAACTCTTGTGGGGAGGCGCTGCTTGGGCTTATCTGCGGCCGCTCTCGCGCCAAAATCAGGGATCTCCGTGACGACCAGCGTACCGAACAGGCTCCCCAGCGGAAAGAATTCCACGGCAGAGAAATTGCTCGTGGCCGCGAGCGAGCTGATGATCGAACGCTCCTCCATCGAGATTTCGCTGAGCGACATCGCCCAGAAGTCCGGCGCCAACGCCGCGCTGGTCAAATATCACTTCGGCAACAAGGACGGCCTGCTGTTGGCGCTGCTTGAGCGCGACGCGGGGACGGAACTGTCCAATCTCGAATATCTGCTGGCGCAGCCGATCACGCCGACCGCGAAGCTGAAGCTGCATATCGGCGGCATCATCCGCGCCTATCACCGGTTTCCCTATATGAACCGGCTGATCCACTATCTGCTGCACGAGAGCGTCGCGGGCTCCGCGGACGAAGTCTCGAAATTCTTCGTCGCGCCGCTGCTGGATTTCCATCGCCGCCTGCTCGCCGAAGGCGTCAGTCAGGGCGAATTCCGCGCCACCGATCCGGTGCTGTTCTACACCAGCCTGATCGGCGCCTGCGATCACTTGTTCTTCGGCCGGCACGCGATGTCGCGCGCGACGGGCGTCGGCCCGGTCACCGACGACGTCTGCCGACAATACATCAAGCACATGGAAGCGCTGATCTGCGGCGGCATTCTCACGAATATCGAGGAAGCTGCCGCGGCCGGATGACCGGCCAGAACGCAGAAGTCTAGAGAAGAAACGTCCAAGGAAAAGGTAGAGGAAAGGTAGCTTACGATGCAGTTGAAAGACGTTGCCGTTCTCATCACCGGCGGTGGTTCGGGCCTTGGTGCCGCGACCGCCCGCGCCATGGCCGCCAAGGGCGCCAAGATCGGTGTGATCGACCAGAGCAAGGAAAACGCCGAGAAGGTTGCCGCCGAAGTGAAGGGCATCGCGCTGCACGCCAATGTCACCAGCGAGGAACAGATCAAGGCGGCGATCGCCAAAGCGGAAGCCGCGCACGGCGTCGCGCGCGTGCTGATGAACTGCGCCGGCATCGGCGGCTCGCAGCGCATCGTCGGCCGCGATGGGGTCTACCCGCTGGAAAAATTCGCGCGCATCATCAACGTCAATTTGATCGGCACCTTCAACTGCCTGCGTCTGTTCGCCGAGCGTCTCGTCACGATCGAGCCGGTCGGTGAAGAACGCGGCGTCATCGTCAACACCGCTTCGGTGGCCGCCTACGAGGGCCAGATCGGCCAGATCGCCTATGCGGCCTCGAAGGGCGGCGTCGTCGGCCTCACGCTGCCGGCCGCGCGCGACCTTGCGAGCCAGAAGATCCGCGTCAACACCATCGCGCCCGGCCTGTTCCTGACGCCGCTGCTGATGGGCTTGAACGAAGAGGCCCGCAAGAGCTTGGGGGCCCAGGTGCCGCATCCCGCGCGTCTCGGCGAAGCCAATGAATACGGCTCGCTGGCCGTGCACATCGTCGAGAACCCGATGCTCAATGGCGAGACCATCCGTCTCGACGGCGCGATCCGCATGGCGCCGCGGTAGCTCTTCCTCCCTTCTCCCCTTGTGGGAGAAGGTGGCGCGCTCTTGAGCGCGCCGGATGAGGGGTCTCTATCCGCGGAGACAGACACCTCACCCAGGCGAATTCCGGGTTCGCAGCGTACATGCCCTCTCCCGCAAGGGGAGAGGGCGCAGCAATCGGCACCGCGAATGGCGGCAAGCACGAGGCGCCTCATGTCCCAACCGCTGCTGATCGAGCACAACGACGGCGTCGACACGGTGACGCTCAATCGTCCCGAACACCTCAACGCGCTCGATCCTGCGCTGATCGACGCGCTCAACGTCTACTTCCAGGGCCTCCAGCGCAACCGCGACACGCGCGTCGTGGTGCTGAAGGGCGCCGGCAAGAATTTTTGCGCGGGTCTCGATCTCAAGGCGGCGATGCAACGTCGTGCCGGGCAGCAGGAGCCGCCTGGTGTCACCGAGTCGCTGGATTCGCAACGGCGCATCGCCGACATTGTGATGCTGATGCGCCGCTGTCCGCAGCCGATCCTCGCATTGGTACAGGGCGCGGCGGCCGGCGGCGGCTTTGCGCTGGCGCTCGCCTCCGATATCCGCGTCGCGACGCGATCGGCGCGGATGAACTGCGCCTTCATCAAGCTCGGCCTTGGCGGCTGCGACATCGGCACCAGCTATTTCCTGCCACGCCTGGTCGGTGTCTCCATCGCCTCGGAGCTGATCCTCACAGGACGCTTCATCGGCGCCGAGCGGGCGCTCGCGGTCGGGCTGGTCTCCGAGGTCGTTGACGAGGACAAGCTCGATGACGCCGCCGAACCCTATGTCGACGCGATGATCACGGCCTCGCCCGTGGGTCTGCGCCTGTCCAAGGAATGTCTCAACATGAGCGTCGATGCCGGATCGCTGGAAGCCGTGATCGCGATGGAGGATCGCAACCAGGTCCTGTGCAGCCGCTCCGAGGAATTTTCGGAAGGCATCAGGGCCTTCCTTGAGAAGCGAAAGCCTGTCTATATCAGGCGCTGACAATGAAGATCCGCAAAGGACAAGAAATTCCGGGAGACGCACAATGAGTGGAAGCGCGGCGGCGGTGATGACGAAGCCCGCCTTTCGCAAGGTCGAGTGGCTGGCGCGCGACATCGATGTCGAGCGCCGCGACGACGGCACGGTGGTGCTGAAGTCGCGCATCCCGCTGCAGACCTACGAGAAGCATATCCCGGCTTCACTGGCGAATTGGGCGAGGGAAGCGCCCGAGCGGATCTGGCTTGCCCAGCGCGGCGGCCCTAACCGCGAATGGCGTAAGGTGTCATATGGGGAGGCCAAGCGTACCGTGGATGCGCTGACGCAAGGCCTGCTCAATCTCGCGCTCGACGGCCGCCCCGTCACGATCCTCTCCGGCAATTCGATCGAGCACGCGCTGATGACCCAGGCCGCGATGCAGGCGCGCGTCCCGGCCGCGCCGGTCTCGCCGGCCTACTCCTTGATGAGCCATGATCACGTCAAGCTGAAATATTTGTTCGACCTGATCAAACCCGGCGTGGTGATGGTGCAGGACGGCCCGACCTTCGAGAAGGCACTCAAAGCGCTCGATCTCACCGGCGTCACCGTCGTTCATGCCCTGCGGCCCTGCGAGGGCATTGAGAGCGTCAGCTTCGCCGAGCTCGCGGCGACAGCCGTGACTGCCGATGTCGAAGCGTCGATCGCGAAGATCACGCCTGAGACCGTCGGCAAACTGCTGTTCACGTCAGGCTCGACCGGCATGCCCAAGGCCGTCATCAACACGCAAGCGATGATGTGCGCCAATGCGGCGATGATGATGCAGGTGCGGCCGCGCGATCCCAGCGGTCCGATCTCGACCATGCTGGACTGGATGCCCTGGAACCACACCATGGGCGGCAACGCGGCGTTCCACCCGATTCTGGTCGACGGCGGCACGCTCTATATCGATGACGGCCGGCCGATGCCGGGCCAATTCGAGGAGACTCTCCGGAATCTGCGCGAAATCTCGCCGACCTATTACGCCAACGTCCCCGCCGGCTATGCCGCGCTCGCCGCCGCCATGGAGAAGGACGACGCGCTGTGCCGATCCTTCTTCAAGAACCTCTCGATCATGGCCTATGGCGGCGCGCGATTGCCTGACGATCTCTACGATCGCATGCAGGCCCTCGCCGTGAAGACCACCGGCGAGCGCATCGTGTTCTACACCGGCTGGGGCTCGACCGAGACAGCGCCGACCTCGACCGGCACCTATTGGGACACCGAGCGCGTCGGCCTGATCGGCCTGCCGTTCCCCGGCGTCGAACTGAAGATGGTGCCGTGCGGCTCGAAATACGAGCTGCGTCTGCGCGGCGTCAACGTCACCCCGGGCTATTTCGGCCAGCCTGACCTGACGAAGAAGATGTTTGACGAGGAAGGTTTTTATTGCATCGGTGACGCCGGCGTCTTCGTCGACGACACCGATCCGGTGAAGGGCATCATCTTTGCCGGGCGCGTGGTGGAAGATTTCAAGCTGACCACCGGCACCTTCGTCCATGTCGGCTCGCTGCGTACAGATGCGATCGCCGCCGCGACGCCGGTCGTGCATGACGCGCTGGTCGCGGGGCAGGATCGCGCCTTCATCGGCCTGCTTGCCTGGCCGAACCTGCATGCCTGCCGCCAGCTCGCCGGCAAGCCCGACCTCAGCTTTGAGGACGCCGTGAAGCATCCCGAGGTGATCGCATGCTTCAGGCGCGGGCTGGAGGCTCACAACAAGGAGTGCGAGGGCGCCAGCAGCCGCATCATCGCGCGCGCCATGCTGATGGCGGAACCGCCCTCGATCGACGGCAACGAACTCACCGACAAGGGCTACATCAACCAGCGCGCCGGCCTGGAGCGCCGGGCCGCCCTGGTGGAGCGACTTTATGCGGACAAGCCCGACCAGGACGTCATCATTCTCAAGTAATCGACATCATCAACACGGATACGCGCCATGAACTTCGATTTCTCCGACGACCAGAAGCAGCTCCGCGACCAGGCGCGCAAATTCCTCGCCGAGAAGTGCCCACCCAAGGCGGTGCGCGCAGTTCTCGACGGCAAGGCGCCGTACGACAAGGAGCTGTGGAAAGGCCTCGCCGAGATGGGTTTTCTCGGCGTCGCCATTCCCGAGGATTTTGGCGGAGCCGGCGCCGGTCATCTCGAACTTTGCGTGATCGCCGAAGAAATGGGCCGGGCTAACGCGCCGGTGCCGTTTTCCTCCACCGTCTATCTCGCTGCCGAGGCGCTGCTGATCGCCGGCAGTGAGGCGCAGAAGAAGAAATGGTTGCCGGCCATTGCCTCGGGCGAGGCGATCGGTACGCTGGCGCTGTTCGAGGGCAAGGGCAATCCGTCACCGAAGAACGTCAAGCTGACGGCTGCGAATGGCGTGCTCAACGGGGTCAAGAAGCCGGTCGCCGATGGCGCGATCGCCGACTTCGCGGTGGTCGCGGCACGCACGGGATCGAGCGGACGCGACGGCGACATCTCCTTGTTCATTGTCGACCTCAAGGACGGCGGCGTCGAGGTGAGAAGCCTGACCAATCTCGATCCCACCCGCGGGCAGGCCGAGATCACTTTCAGGGATTGCAAGGCCGAGCCGCTGGGCGCGGCCGGCGAGGGCTGGAGCATCTTGACTCAAGTGCTCGATCGCGCCGCGGTGCTGTGCGCGTTCGAGCAGGTGGGCGGCTCCGACCGCGCGCTGGAGATGGGCCGCGACTACGCGCTCGACCGCATTGCTTTTGGCCGACAGATCGGCTCGTTCCAGGCCGTCAAGCACATGCTGGCGGACATGTACGTGTCGGCGACGCTGGCACGTTCCAACAGCTATTACGGCGCTTGGGCACTCTCGACCAATGCATCCGAATTGCCGGAAGCGGCTGCAGCCGCGCGCATCAGCGCGACGCAGGCGTTCCAGCACTGCGCCAAGAACAACATCCAGGTTCACGGCGGCATGGGTTTCACCTGGGAGTTCGACTGCCACATGTACTATCGCCGCGCCAACGCCATGGCGCTCGGGCTCGGCAGCCTTTCCTATTGGGAAGACCAGTTGATCGACCGCATGCGCAAGAAGAACGCGGCGTGACGTTATCGTCATTCCGGGGCGCCGCAACGCGACGAACCCGGAATCTCGAAATGAGTCGATAACCTCTGGATTCCGGGTTCGATGCTTCGCATCGCCCCGGAATGACGGAAGAAGAGAGACACCATGAACTTCGACGACACCCCGCAGGAAGCCGAATTCCGCGCCATCGCCCGCGCCTGGATCGGTGCGAATGCACCGAAGCAGTACGAGGAGGAGCTTCGAAAGTCCTCGCTCGGCCGCACGCAATTGAAGAACGCCAACATTCTGGAAGTGGCAAAGGCCTGGCAAAAGAAGAAAGCCGATGCCGGCTGGGCCTGCCTGCATTGGCCGAAGGAGTATGGTGGCCGCGGCTCGTCGCCGATCGAACGTGTGATCTGGCAGCAGGAAGAGGGGCCATTCGGCCAGCTATCCCGCATGTTCATCATCGGCCACGGCATGTGCGGGCCGACCATGATGGCGTTCGCGCGCGAGGAGCATAAGCGTGCCTATCTGCCACCACTCGCCTCCGGCGAAAAGGTCTGGTGCCAGCTGTTCTCCGAACCGGCCGGCGGCTCCGACGTTGCGGGCCTGCGCACGCGCGCCGAGAAGGACGGCGACGAATGGGTGATCAACGGCCAGAAAATCTGGACGTCGGGCGCGCACTATTCCGACCACGGCATTTTGCTCACCCGCACCGATCCGACCGTGCCCAAGCACAAGGGCCTTACCATGTTCTTCCTGGACATGAAGAGCCCCGGCGTCGAGGTGCGGCCGATCAAGCAGGCGAGCGGCGCTTCCGACTTTAACGAGGTCTATTTCACCAACGTTCGCATTCCCGATCATCAACGCCTCGGCGAGGTCGGTGATGGCTGGAACGTCTCGCTGACCACGCTGATGAACGAGCGCAGCGCGATCGGCGCGGCCGTCTCGACCGGCTTCCCCGAGCTGTTCGAATATTGCTCGAGCCTGATGCTGGACGACGGCCCGGCAATCGAGGATCGCGCGGTGCGCGCGAAGCTGGCGAACTGGGCCGCGAAGGCGAGCGGGCTGAAATACACCAGCATGCGCGCGATCTCCGCGCTGTCGAAGGGCGAGCGGCCGGGACCGGAAAACTCCATCGGCAAGCTGGTGGCGGGATCGATGATCCAGGATGTCGCGACGTACGCCCTGGACTTGCAGGGTGCGAGCGGAGTGGTCAGCGGCGAGGATGCCGAACTCGCCGGCCGTTTCCAGGCGATGCTGCTGCGCGCGCCGGGTACCCGCGTCGAAGGCGGCACCGACGAGATCATGCGCAACATCATTGCCGAGCGAGTGTTGGGCCTGCCCGGCGACATCCGGGTCGACAAGGACGTGCCGTTCAACAAGATCCCGACGAAGGGAAGAGGCTGATGATCCTCATCCTGAGGAGCCGCGGAACGCGGCGTCTCGAAGGATGCAGGCCCGATTGGGGCCTCGTGGTTCGAGACGGCGCTGCGCGCCTCCTCACCATGAGGGACTAAGACAGAGCAAGAACGAAGAGGTTCGCCATGAATTTCGACGACACCCCGCAGGAAGCCGCATTCCGCGAGACCGCGCGCAAATGGGTCGAGGCCAACGCGCCGAAGGAATTTTTAGCTGAGCTGTCAAAATCCTCGCTCGGTCGCATCCGCTTGGCCAACCACGACATCGTCGATGTCGGCAAGGCCTGGCAGAAGAAGAAGGCCGAAGGCAATTGGGCCTGCCTGCATTGGCCCAAGGAATATGGCGGCCGAGGTGCGACGCCGATCGAGCGTGTGATCTGGCAGCAGGAGGAAGGCGTCTATGGCAAGCTGACGCAGCCGTTCCAGATCGGCGAGGGCATGTGCGGCCCAACCGTGATGGCTTTCGGCAGCGAGGACGCCAAGCGGCGCCATTTGCCGAAGCTGGCCGCCGGCGAGGAGATCTGGTGCCAGCTGTTCTCTGAGCCGTCGGCGGGCTCCGACGTCGCGGGCTTGCGCACACGCGCGGAGAAGAAGGGCGACAATTGGGTCGTCAACGGTCAGAAGATCTGGACCTCCGGTGCGCACTATTCCGACTACGGACTTTTGATCGCGCGCACCGATCCCAATGTGCCCAAGCACAAGGGCCTCACCATGTTCTTCCTGGACATGAAGAGCCCCGGCGTCGAGGTGCGCCCGATCAAGCAGGCCAACGGCATGCAGGAGTTCAACGAGGTCTATTTCACCGACGTCGTCATTCCGGACAGCCAGCGCCTCGGCGCCATCGGCGAGGGCTGGAGCGTGTCGCTGACCACGTTGATGAACGAGCGGATGTCGATCGGCTCGCGGCTTGCGACCGGCGTCCCCGAGATGTTCGAGTTCTGCTCCAATCTGATGCTGGAGGATGGCCTCGCGATCGACGATCCCGCCGTGCGCTCAAAACTCGCGAGCTGGGCGGTGAAGTCGAGCGGGCTGAAATACACCAGCTACCGCGCGATCTCGGCCCTGTCCAAGGGCGAGCGGCCGGGGCCGGAGAATTCGATTGGCAAGCTCGTCTCCGGCATGATGCTGCAGGACATCGCAACCTACGCCATGGACCTCCAGGGCGCGGCCGGCGTTCTCACCGGCACGGACGAGCAGACCGTGCAGGGCCAGTTCCAGCAGATGCTGCTGTCCTCGCCTTCGATGCGCATCGCAGGCGGCACCGACGAGATCTTGCGCAACATCATCGCCGAGCGCGTGCTGGGATTGCCGGGCGACATCCGCGTGGACAAGGACGTGCCGTATAACAAGATCCCGACCAAGGGACGATGATATCTCGTGTCCCGGACGCGCGAAGCGCGAGCCGGGACCCAGGAGCCATAATAGACAGGCCACAATGGGCCCCGCCTCAGCGCCGCATCACTTCGTGCTGCGTCGCGTCCGGGGCACGAAAGCGAGCTTAAGCAATGGACGCTGCAGTCAATCAGAACCACCGCATCGGCGTGCTCGAAGAGCTGCTCAACGAGCGCTACTCGGTCCGTGCCTTCTTGGCCAAGGAGGTCGATCGCGCGACGATCGAACATTTGCTGACCACCGCGCAACGCACGGCGTCCTGGTGCAACAGCCAGCCCTGGCAAGTCGTCATCGCCAGCGGCGAGGCCAAGGAGCGCTTCCGCAAGCTGATCTACAAGGAGGCTTCGGGCGGTCTCGGGGACGACTATGATTTCCCGCCGCCGCGCGAATATCTCGGCGCGTACCTCGAACGCCGCCGCGAGAGCGGTTTTCAGCTCTACAACACGCTCGGCATCGTGCGCGGAGACAAGGCGGCCTACGCGAAGCAGGCGCTGGAAAACTACAATTTCTTCGGTGCGCCGCATGTGGCCATCATCCACACCGATGAGCCGCTCGGCATCTACGGTGCGATCGATTGCGGCGCCTATGTCTCGAATTTCATGCTGGCCGCGCAGGCGCTCGGGCTCGGCACGATTCCGCAGGCGGCGCTCGCGCGCCACTCCGGCTTGATCCGCCGCCATTTCAACCTGTCTGCTGACCGCCGCATCGTGTGCGGCATCTCGTTCGGCTATGCCGACAACGCTCACAAGGTCAACAGCTACCGCACTTCGCGTGCGAGCGTGGCCGAGACCGTGACCTTCGTGGACGAGTAATCGATGCAGCACAGGCTCCGCCGCATCACGTTTCGGACGTGATTACGTCAGACGTGCGAAGACGGCCGCGGAAGCGGCCGCCGTGATCACCGGGGGAATGCGAATTAAGCCCGCCGGCAGCCGCCCCGGGCCCCCCTAACCGCGCGGATGGTGGAGGCGGGGCCGCAAAAACACCCGCCGGCGGCCAAAAA